>CBHWET010000222.1:0-8328 GCA_966112985.1 uncultured bacterium
GTTGGCAGAATCTCGGTGGCAACATTGTCGGCGGACCGGACGCAGTCTCCTGGGGATCAGGACGAATCGACGTAGTAGTCCGTGGTCCTAATAACGACATCTTACATCGCGCGTTTCATGATGGAGCGTGGGATGTCTGGCAAAGCCTGGGCGGCAATGCCGCCTCTGATCCAAGTATCAGCTCAACGGCAGCCAGTCGTCTGGATGTCTTCTACATCGATGCTGGCGGAACGCTGTTCCGTCGCCGATGGGATGGGAACAATTGGCTCGCATGGCAAAATCTCGGCGGTAATTTGCATTAATTGTTTTAGCGTCCGCGGCAGCTTCAGGAAGATTCTCCTGAAGCGCCGCCGATTTTCCGCCGAGCCGCAGGTTTGATCGACTAGACCGCGCACCTCCGTTTATGTAAAATGCGCGCGTGAAACTCCCCGCCGTTCCAATATTACTTTTGGAATTGCTCCTGGTTTCAGTTTCGTCCGGTTCTTCTCCGTCCGCTCTCATTACAACTGAAGGTCCGGCTTACACTTGTCGTCTCTGGCAAACCGGCGATGGACTGTCGCAGGACGACGTTCAGGCTCTGTGCCAGACGAAAGACGGTTACGTGTATGTCGGCACACAGTCCGGCATTGCTCGATTCGATGGACTTCGTTTCACGCCTCTGGATTCAACGGCGATGGTTGAGGGAAAAAATCGTTCCCGCACCCTGCTGTGCGCCGGTAATGACAGCAGCCTTTGGGCGGCGACTGAAAACGGAAAGCTGCGTTGTTGGAAAGATGGCAATGTCTCAGAACTTAGTTTACCCGAGCCATTCACAAACGCAGCGCTCACCACAATTTTTTCGGGCCGGGACAATTCGCTCTGGATCGGCAGTGATCGTGAAGGGCTTTTGCATTTCAAAAATGGACACTTCGCCCGATGGAGCACGAAAGAAGGATTGGCACATCCCTCAGTCCGCTCAATTTTCGAAGATGCAGAAGGAACCATTTGGATTGCGACCGGTGCCGGCGTCAATCGCCTTCAAGGCGATACAGTTACAAGATTAACGATCGAGGACGGCCTGCCGCACAATTCCATTCGCGCCGTGTGCGCAGACAAGAAAGGAAATCTTTGGGTGGCTTCCAATTTTGGGCTGACGCGCTGGAAGAATGGAGCCGCAACTCATTTTCGCAAAGAGCATGGTCTTGCCGATAATTTGATCAGCGTCATCTTTGAGGATCATCGCGGCACTATTTGGGTGGGAACACTCAATGGATTAAACCGATTTTCAGACGGGAAGTGGCTAACCGAAAAACGCGATGACGGCACCTCTTACGATCGCGTAAATTGCATTACTGAAGACCGAGAAGGAAATCTATGGATTGGCGGACGCGACGGATTAAGCCGGTTAACTTCAAGAGCAGTTACATCTTTGACGCAGCAGCAAGGCCTCACCCACAACAGCGTCACGTTTGTCTTTCAGGATCATGACGGAAATTCCTGGGCGGGATTTTGGGGCGGCGGAGTCAACCGCATTGAGGGTAGCAAAGTCACCGCCTACACAAAACGGGATGGGCTTTCGAGCGATCTGGTTCTGACTATGCACGAGACTCGCCAAGGCGATCTCTGGTTCGGCATGGACTACGATGGCGGCCTGACGCTGCTGCGCAAAGACCGGTTCCTCCATTTCGGTGCGCGTAATGGACTGAAAGACCAAGGGGTAAAAGTGTTGCAGGAAGACAGCGATGGCAATCTATGGGTTGGGACGCGAACTGCTTTGTTGCGGTTCAACGATGGCAAGTTCACTCGATTCACGACCCGAGATGGTTTGCCATCGAACACCATCGAGGCGATTCACGAAGATCGTGATCATCACCTCTGGTTTGGAACGACAGGCGGGCTGGCATTATGGCAGACGAACCACTTCAAAAGTTTCACGAAAAAAGATGGCCTGTCACACAATTCCGTCACGGCAATTTATGAAGATCGCTCTGGCGTACTGTGGTTGGGGACACGCGGCGGCGGGCTGACTCGATTGGTTTTGTCGCCGGCCACAGAGCCGGAGGAAAATAGCCTGCCACGCGTTGCCTTCACTGCATTGACCAGCGTCGCCGGGTTATTCAGTGACCAGGTTTCCGCCGTGGTGGAGGACGAACTTGGCTTTCTCTGGATGGCTTCGCCTCAAGGAATTTTTCGCGTGAGAAAAAAGGACCTTGATGACTTCGTCCCCGAAAAAGGAGGTCACGTGGGCTGCGTTTCTTTCGGCAGAGCTGATGGCATGACGAGTGTTCAATGCAAAGGCTCAGACAAAACTGCCGCCTGTAAAACCAGGGACGGACGCCTGTGGTTTGCGACAGCAAAGGGTATTGCGATCATCGATCCACGAAACATCTCGATGAATGACGCGAAGCCTCCAGTTTTCATTGAAGAAGTGATCGTCGACAAGAACCACGTTCAAGGTTCGACGGAGACGACCAATCTGAAGGTCGCCCCCAACCACGGGGAGTTGGAGTTTCATTACACGGCTCTCAGCTTCCGTCAGCCGGAGAAGAATCGTTTCAAATACAAACTGGAAGGCGTAGATGCCGATTGGGTTGACGCGGAAACGCGCCGCGTTGCGTATTACAACAACATTGGTCCGGGCAGTTATCGATTTCGCGTGACGGGCTGCAATAATGACGGCGTCTGGAATGAGGCCGGAGCCGAGCTCGCCTTTGTCCTGATGCCACACTTCTGGCAAACGTGGTGGTTCAAATCGAGCATCGCTGCCGCCATCGCTGTAATTGTTATAGGTATATATCGCCTGCGCATCGCACGTTTGCGCGAGATTGAAAAACTCCGTTTGCGGATTGCCGCGGACTTGCACGACGAAGTCGGAAGCACGGTCGGAAGCATCGCCGTTTTGAGCGAAATGTTACGCGATTTTGGCGAGCTTGGACCTCAGGAAACGAAAGACATTACCAAGATCAATCAGCTCTCGATGCAAACCGCGATCTCAATTCGAGAGATAGTTTGGTTCATCAATCCAGAATACGACACCTTGCACGAACTGCTGCTGCGCATGAAAGATGTGGCTGACAATCTTTTGAGCGGAATGAGTTATCGGATGGAAACACCGAAAGACAATCTCTCGCGCCGACTGCCTTTGGAATTTCGACAGAACTTTTTCCTGATCTATAAGGAAGCGCTGGCAAACGTCATGAAACATTCGAAGGCTTCGTGTGTCGAAATCCAAATCTCGGAAAATCGTGGCGAGTGGCATCTGTCGATCCAGGACAATGGCGTCGGCATCGATTCGAACGTTGTGACGAAAGGCAATGGCCTGAAAAACCTTCGACGCCGCGCCGAAAAGCTAAATGGTACCCTGGACATCACGAGTCAGTATGGACAAGGCACGATGATCCAATTTGCCTGCAGGTTAAATTTATGAGGATGCGGATGCGCACACCGCGCGTTTGCGCATCAATGAAAGCTTTTGGATCGATCGAGGTGGTTTAACATTCCGATATGCACGCTTCGCCCGCAACTGAGCCGCTGGTTTCGAACAAAATCGCCGTGTGGCTCATAGAAGATCACGACGACTTTCGCTCGACGGTGGCAAGGTTGATTGACCGAATCAAAGACACGCATTGTCCACGCACGTTCTCGACTTGCGAAGAGGCGCTTGCTGCGCTGAAACACGAGCGCGGCCCGGAAGTTATTCTTTCCGATATTGGATTGCCGGGCATGAACGGCATTGAAGGCATCCAAAAAATTAAAGGCCTCTCCCCTTCAACGCACATCATTATGCTGACCGTGCAGACGATCATGACAAAATCTTCAAAGCGATCTGCGCAGGCGCCTCAGGATACTTACTCAAGAATTCGTCACGGCAAACGATTACCGCCGCTATTCTCGATGTACTCAATGGAGGTGCTCCGATGCACCCACGCGTGGCAAAGCTGGTGCTGGAGATGTTCGCGCGG
Source organism: uncultured bacterium (assembly GCA_966112985.1). Lineage (GTDB taxonomy): Bacteria > Verrucomicrobiota > Verrucomicrobiia > Limisphaerales > JACDHS01 > CBHWET01. The sequence continues at coordinate 3,942 of CBHWET010000222.1, forward strand.
CAAACCGTCAACGTGCAGAAGAACGAATACGGATTGTCTCCGCGCGAAAAGGAAGTTTTAGAGCTGATGAGCCAGGGATTAACCAAGAAGGAAATCGCTCATAAACTATCGTTAAGCTTCTTTACGGTGGATCACCTTTTGCGCGCGGTTTACGACAAGTTACACGTCAACACCCGAAGCGGTGCGGTTGCAAAGGCGGTACGTGAAAGACTCGTATAACGCCCCGTCGTCAAATTAAGGTTTGACCAGGCGAAAAAAAACATTAGAAGTAACCACAGTGAATTGTATCTTGAACCTTCGACTGCTTTTGAATGCGCTGCTGCTTAGCAGCGTGGCAGTCGTGGTTTGATTTTCAATTTCAACGAAAATTTCCAAACCTCACTGCCAGATGGCGGTGAGGTTTTTTGTTTTCTGGAGGCGAGTTCCACCTCGTCCTGTAAGCGGTAAGGTAAATTCAGTCGAAGCGGTGGAAAGCTTCGCGAAAGAGTTATATGAAAAGTAATCGAATCATCATCTTTGACACGACGTTGCGCGACGGTGAGCAATGCCCCGGCGCCTCCATGAATTTACGCGAGAAGCTGGAAGTCGCCCGCCAACTCGCCCGCCTCAAAGTCGATGTCATTGAAGCTGGTTTCCCCGTGATCAGCGAAGGTGATTTCGAAGCAGTGAACACGATTGCCAAGGAGATCAAGGGCCCGATTATCTGCGGTCTGGCGCGTTGCGTCTCCAAGGATATCGATGCTGCCGGTGAAGCCGTGAAGCCTGCGGGCAAAAAAGGACGTATCCACGTATTTTTGGCAACGTCGAAGATCCATCGCGATTTCAAATTGGGCAAAGCCGAGGATGAAATTATCCGTTTGGCCGTTGAAGGTGTAAAACGCGCCAAGTCATGGGTGAATGACGTGGAATTTTCCCCTGAAGATGCATCGCGTACCGAACCAGAGTTTTTGATCGAGGTTTGCAAGGCCGTCGTAAAGGCTGGTGCAACCACCGTAAATATTCCCGACACGGTCGGCTGGGCTGTTCCGGAACAATACGGAGCGTTAATCAAACGGCTCTATGATTCGGTTCCTGAATTCAAATCAGGCAAGGCAGTCATCAGCGTTCATTGTCATAACGATTTAGGTTTGGCCGTGGCGAATTCACTCGCTGCGGTCGCAAACGGCGCGCGGCAGGTGGAGTGCACAGTCAACGGCATTGGCGAGCGAGCCGGCAATGCGGCGTTGGAGGAGGTCGTAATGGCCACTAAAACCCGGAGCGATTTTTATGGTGGTTTCGTCTGCGGCGTGAATGCGAAAGAGATTGTGAAGTCATCGCGTTTAGTTTCACGAATGAGCGGTCTCGTCGTCCAGCGCAGCAAAGCCATTGTTGGCGAAAATGCATTCGCGCACTCAAGCGGCATCCACCAGGACGGGATTTTAAAGAAGCGCGAAACCTACGAAATCATGGACCCGCAGCACGTCGGCTGGGGCAAAACGGAACTCCCTTTGACGAAACATAGCGGCCGGTCGGCGGTAGCAGCGCGTTTAAAGCATCTCGGTTTCAAAATGACCGATGCTGATGTCGCAGCATTGTTCGCGAGGTTTAAGGAAATCGGCGACAAGAAGAAGTTTGTCTACGACGAAGACCTGGTTGCATTGGTCGAAGGCCATATTACCGAAGTGCCTGAAACATGGTCTCTTGATTATTTGAGCGTGACTACCGGCAGCGCCGCTGTGCCAACGGCAACGGTTCGCCTGAAGAAAGCGGCTACAAAAAAGGGCCAGGGCGAAGCATTACAGGATGCAGGCATCGGCGATGGTCCAGTGGATGCATCATTGAAGGCGATTGATCGTTTGACCAAAACCCGTGGACGTTTGATCGACTATTCATTGCGCGCCGTGTCGCAAGGTAAAGACGCTCTCGGCGAAGTGAGTGTGAAAGTCGATTTCGGTACCGGCGAACTGGTCACCGGAAAAGGCGCGAGCACAGACATTATCGAAGCGAGCGCCCGCGCTTATCTGAATGCAGTGAATCGATTCCTGTGCGATCGCAAAACCGTGATACGGGCCGAGAATCCGTAGGAGCTGTTTCCCGCGCGGCTGATTAAATCAATTGGTCGCGCGCGTGAGACAAGGCGCGATGAGTTTCAAACTCGGTTTTGAGCGCGGCGAGCTGCTGCTTTGTAAAGCGTTTGCGAATCAAAGCCGTTTGAGCGCAGGCAAGCTCGTCGCATTTTTCATTATCGACATGGCCTGCGTGCCCTTTCAACCAACGCCACTGGATCTTGTGTTGTAGGGCGAGAGCATCAAGTTGCCGCCAGAGATCCTCGTTCTTGACCGGTTTCTTGTCGGTGGTTGTCCAGCCACGCCGTTTCCAGTTCGGCAGCCATTTCGTGACGCCATTTTTCAAATACGCAGAATCGGTGAACAGCTCGATTTCGCAGGGCTCCTTCACAACGGCGAGGGCGCCGATCGCGGCCTGAAGTTCCATTCGATTATTGGTGGTCGCCGGTTCGCCGCCGCTGACGTGTTTGACATGGGCACCGTAACGAAGAATCGCTGCCCAACCACCTGGCCCCGGATTCCCTTCGCAGGCTCCATCAGTATGGATGATGATTTTTTTCACAGAGCTCAATGTTGCGACTGCGACAACGGTTTCACGGTCTGCGGTTCGTCGCATTTGCAAGTGCAGTTGGCAAGTTCGAAATCAGCGGCGGACCGGTAACGACCCCTGATGGAATCCCCTTTACTCTCTTCAGCAGACGCTGCCAGTAGCGGGGATGGGTTCGGCAACCGACCTTAATCCAAGGAGGTAACCATGTTAAACTACGCACTATTATTCCTCGTTATCGCGTTAATCGCAGGAGTACTGGGGTTTTGGGCCGTCGCAGGAACAGCTGCGTTCGTAGCCAAGATCCTGTTTGTCGTGTTCCTGGTGATATTCCTCGTTTCGTGGCTCAGCGGCCGACGCCGTCGACTCTGAGCAACGACAAACCCGTCTCGAGCCTTAGAGCTCGAGACGGTGTCACAGCGGAACCACCCGATAAAATCTGCGTCCAACCGTCGCACAGTCGCCGCTTGCGGCGCCATTTATTGCTCCGAATAAAGTGGGCCGACATGACTATTTGCTGATTTGCAAATTACGCCAATAGGCGTTGCCGGGAAGTTTATCCGCGAGCAGAACGCGTTGATAGAGTCGCAGCTCAACGCTTTTTCCCTGGAAATTACTGAGGTCAACTTTCACGTGATTCCACAATCGATCGGCATCGTGACCGAACGTTCCATCGATCAACCGTTTGAACACGCGCTTGTTATTCGCGTAAACCTCCAGTTCCCATGCGCGCCCCGGATCAGCCGCGGCATCGAAGGTCAAGACACTCTTATCAGTCGCTTGAACCTGACGACGCATTAACACTCCGCGCACTGGATCGCGAGGCCACGTTGCGAGAACGTCCCCTTCCAAATGGGTGATACCGCGAATATTTCCAATGCCACCCCCTGCCCCTCCGAAGCCCGCGCGTTCTAATTTCCATGCTGGGTTCCAATATTGCATCAAGTCTCCAAGCGTAAACAATTCAGCCTGTTGAGTTCGCGGTTTCTCGGTAGTGATTGTGATCTTTTCTCCTGCAACGGTTCCACGATTTACACGGATGAATTGTTCGCCAATCTTTGCAGTACGCTGCGCCAGATCGGAAATTTTTTCGTCCACGGGGGGCGTTAATTTCACACGGCCCATTTCGCCGCCAACAATCCGATCGTGCAGAGGTTCAACCAAGTTTTTTGGGATGCAGCCCGAACCATGAATCACCGCAATGACAGCACCGGCGTTAGCGGCGTTGCAATCGGCGTCGGTAAAATCGGCCGCCGAATAAACAAGGTTTATCGTTTTTAAAAAATCACTTTGCCCGAACCACAACGCAATGGCGACGATACCGCCATTTGGCACCGCATTATTTGTCGCAGGATATTCCATGTGCCAGCGATCCTCGATGTAATCAAAAATCTCCCGAGCTGATTTACCTGCTTCAGCCATCGAGATGATTTCATCCAGCATTTGCCTGTATGGCGAAGATGGATGAATCAGGTGTGCCGCCGCTTTGATGATCGCACGGGGATTGTCTTCGATAAACGCCAAACTGACCATTCCGGCCATAAACACCGCGCCATCACTTCCTTCGGCGAAACCGTTGACGTGGCTAAACTCGCGTGCAAGGCGCCCTGCAACATTGGGCATGCCTGGCGCGATAAGACCGTAAATTTCCGAACTGAACTGGGGGCCAATAGTGAACCACAGTTTGTTATAGCGAGGATGACCACAGTGCGGAGCCTGAATACCGTTTGCAAGGTTCATTCGCGCCTGTTCACTCGATCCCCATGATCCGCACGCATTTTCTTTCCACTGCTCA
>CBHWET010000223.1:0-8303 GCA_966112985.1 uncultured bacterium
ATTGGCTAAGTGCGTGGGGAAGACGGAAAGACGTTAAGCTTCCGGATGCGGCTGAACAATTCGAGAGCCTCTCGTCCGCCACACCAACGACATGGCGGTTGGAACATTGGCGGAGCAAATTGAATCTTGAGCGTTTAGACCGCGCCATCGGCACACCGAAACAATGGACTGCTGAAAAACTAAAACTCGCCGACGAGTTCTGGGCCGAACGGGAACATTTACTACGGGACATTTACAAGCTAGGCCCGTTACGCCACGTCTTCGCGCAAAAATTCATCCCACCTGACTGGTACGATTCATGGCAACGCGCAACCAAAGTCGGCGCCAAAAAAGAACTGATACGTCCACAAGCATGATGCGACCGGCCGAATCGCCTAATTGGTCAAACGAAAGAAGCATCTCGCCTTGGAAACTGTCGCCGTGTACGGGCTCGTCGCGCCGACAACATTTGTATAAGTGCCGCTCGCTTCCGGCGCAGATTGCAACGTAAAGCTTCCTGTCCAACTTAGGACAACGTTGCTCCCCTGGAGCGAAAACAGGAGTTTCGGACGCGATACAACCGCAGTCTCGCTCGGTCCGAGACGCAGTCCGCGAAATGTTTGGTTGGCGCCGGCATAGGCCACCGTCGTTCCGGTGGAGGACGCGCCAGCATCTTCAATGCGGACGATTCTGTTGTTTTCCGACTCCGTGCTAACCGCGTACACGACTGGATTCGAACCACTAAAGTCAGCCGTCACGTATCTCGCTCCACCGGCAAGCTCGGCCGTTAACGTATAACTTTTCGTCCAGACAGAACCGTCGAAGTCCCAACGTTGCACACCGCCATTGGGAGCATTTCGATCGTCTGCCACGTAAATCAAATAACCTGTGGGACTAACTTCCAGATCGGAGGAAGATGTTGAGCCTGGAAACAAAAGGGTTGGATTTGCGCCTGTTGAACTCTTTGGCATTCCATCCAGTTTCAGCACACCGTTATTGCCCGAAACAGCGGATACGCAGTAGATGCTTCCATTGAAGACTCCAATGGAACGAACGTTACTAAAATTGGTTTGGACGACGGCCGCTGGCGCTTCGAAACCGAAATAATATGTCCCTCCTGTACCCGTTGCGGCGCCCCAGAAGTTCGTGCCGCTATCGGTCACCCCACCCCGCCAGAACGTTTGCGAATAATAGTCTGTGTTCGCAACACTCAGGGTGTATTGCGAGAACGTATCAACCGTTCCAAGTCCACGCGGAACTGCCGCAGATGTGGAATCTTTCAAACTCGCGCCATAGCTCAGCGTTGTATTATAGCCGCCAACAACCAACAACCGTTGATCCGAAGACCGCGTCAAACAGGTTCCCGTAAGACTGCTACCCGAAGCATTCAACCCGATCGCGACCAGCGCGGACGAACCGGTGTCAGGAATGTTAACTGTATTCAGATAACTTCCTGACGCAGTGAATTGGTCCAGCGCAATTGAATTTCCATTGAGCGTGAGCGCTTGTGCGCCGGTGCCAATACGGAGGACGACAATATTTGTATTATATAAGCGAAATGGTGAATCGGATACGGTCAGGGTCACGGGAGCGCTTGTCACACTATTCAGCGAATTTGTAATCACCACTGCGAATGTGCCAGCGTCGGTGGTACCGACATTGGGAATATTGTAACTGGCCAAAGTTGCGCCAGAAATAGGACTACCATTGCGCTGCCATTGATACGATGGCGATGTCCCGGAAACTGTAACCGCGAACGCCACCGTATTCCCTGCCGTGACATTTCGCGCCGTTGGTTGCACGGTAATCGCGATCGGTTGAGGCGGTTGACCACCTGTAACATCTCCCCAATTTTTTTCGACGCGCAATTCATCGATGATGCCACTCGGAGCCGTCGCATTTTGGCAAAGAATGGCAAATGACCGGACCCCGTTTACATTCAACGCCCCGGTCGTTGTTGTATAATTGGAAGCCGATAGCGTCGGAGCTGGAGGTGTCAGCGAACCGAAAGTATTTGTGGCTGGATTGATCCAGAGATTCACATTAGTCACCCCGCCCACCAGTTCATAAGAGCCGACGATGAACAGCACATCATTCACGTTGTATTGGGTCGTGTCATAAATGTAGTCGGCGATTGTGCTGTTTCTTCCCAGTCCGATAACAAACCCATTGTTCACTCGTTTGGTGAGGACGCGCGTCCCTAATCGAGCTAATTGTTGAACCTGGCCGCCGGCGGTGTCGCTAAACCCCGCGAAGGCATTGTTCGCGTTTGTCGTCGGCACCGATGAGATGTCCGTAATCTGCAAGATCAACGAATAATAAAAGGTGCCGCTGGAACCGTTGGTTTGCAGGTCGAGCCTCGCACCCATATTCGTCGCCGCAACGAATGAAACGCTATTACCCTGTGATGTGGGCAAGCCGGGATAACTCAAATTGCCCGACACAATCGTTGGTTGCGGCCCGGGAAAATTGCCACCCAATGAACCCCACCCTTGCAGCAATGCATTCGTTTGATTCGCCAATGCACTTCCCACAGCGTAACTGGTTCCACCGGTAACCGCTGTTGCATCAGCAAACGGCTCGTAAGTTGGCAATGCCGACGCGCATCGACAAGCAACCAGAAACAGAAGAAGAAGGACTCTTTTCATATGAAGTTTGTGCGAGGAACAGGAGTAAGTGTTTGCATTCCTGCCCTGAAGGTCAAACCATTTGCACTGCGCAAATGCGCGGTTTCACGGCATGTTTAGAGTCCGAGCCCAACCGCGCATCGAGGCATATCCGGCTTGACCAAAGGTTTCGAACGGCGCATCGTCCGACCGTTCATGAGAGCTGCAGCAACAAGTCAAAACAAGATGCGCAACCAGATTCGCATCGTCGTCGCGCTATGCAGCCGTCACGCTTATTGGTTTACACTTAAACCGACGAGGCAGCGGGAGGAAACAATCTAAGTCAACGAACGAAAACAATTTCCAACCCTGCTCGCCGAAAAGTGAGCAGGGTTTTTTATTTCTGTGAATACTGAAAACCCAACATTGTTATCGAGCCTCCGAACGTTGCCGCGCCCGGTGTGGATTCTTTTTGTCGGCTCGTTCCTAAATAAATTCGGAGCGTTTGTGGTTCCGTTTCTTGCGATTTACCTCACTAGACAAGGTTACACGCTTGGAGACGCCGCACTCGCGATCAGTGCTTATGGGGTTGGTAACCTCGCCGCTTCTTTGCTGGGCGGATATCTCGCGGATACATTGGGCCGACGCAAGACAATCGTACTCTCGATGTTCTCCGGCGCGGCGGCGATGTTGTTGCTTTCGCAAGCCCAGGGCCTGCCCGCCATTGTCGCTCTCGCCGCATTGACGGGAATCACGAATGAACTCTATCGTCCCGCAGCCAGCGCATTACTCGCTGACCTTGTGCCTGCCGGCCAACGGATTACCGCTTTCTCGGCGTACCGCATGGCCTTCAACGCAGGCTGGGCTTTTGGGCCGGCGACCGCAGGTTTCCTCGCCGACTACGGATATTTCTGGTTGTTCGTCGGGGATGCTGCGACATCAATTTTATTCGGACTTGTCGCATTCTTTGCGTTGCCACGGGGCGTTCGCAGCGAAACGAAGAATGTTCCCTGGAAAGAGGCGTTTAAAACCTTGCGACATGACCGGCGGTTGCATCAAGTCATGCTTGCCGCCTCGGCTATTTCTCTCGTCCTGTTTCAAATGAGTTCGACCTTTGGGCTGCACGTGACACATTTGGGATTTTCACCTGCAACTTACGGCGCTCTGATATCATTGAACGGCGCCCTTGTCGTATTTTGCGAACTGCCGTTGACAACGATCACGCGGCGCTTTCGCGCACGACGCATCATCGCACTGGGTTATTTATTGCAAGGGCTCGGTTTCGCGCTCAGCGGATGGGCACATAGTGTTGCTGCGCTCGTCTTGTGCGTCGTCGTGTTTACCTTCGGCGAAATGGTCGCCATGCCCGTCGCAGGTGCGTACGTCGCTGACCTGTCGCCGGTGTATATGCGCGGCCGCTACTCCGGTGCATATGGATTAACGTGGGCCGGTGGGCTGATCGTCGGCCCGGCCATTGGCATGAGATTGTTCGCCATTGACCCAATCTTACTGTGGTCTTCGTGCGGCGCACTCGGCATCCTCGCGGCGATGATTATTCTCGCCGACACGCGTGCCACAATGACAACGAGCAATTGAACCGCTGCGAAACGGTGCTGCATAGAACGAAGGCGCACGAATTCGGCCTGATCAAAGGGTTTTCTGAAGCGAGAACGGCCACGTTGTTTGTCTCGACCGGCCGTTACAATTGCTTCTACATTCCGGAGCCGATGCAAGACTCTCACGACTTATGTTCTGCGCGCCTGTCCCGGCGTTCCTTTTTGAAGACAACTTCACTTTTTACGTGCGGCGCGTCATTGCTAAATCTGCCAAGCGTCAAGGCATCCGAGGCGCGTCCTCTCATCGCTTACGTGGGCACCTTCAGTTCCCCGCTTCGGGATATGCTACCAACGCAAGTCGATTTACCACCAGGAAACGGCCGCGGCATCCATCTCTTTGAAGTAAATCGAAAAACGGGCAACTTGACCCCCACCGGAATCTATGAGATAGGCACGAGCCCGAGCTGTCTCGCGCTGAATGCAGCTCAGACGCATCTCTATTCTTCCAACGAAACGGATCGTGTCGGCGACAACAAAGAAGGAACGATCAGCGCCTTCACGATCAACCGGGTCAATGGTCAGTTGAAATTGCTAAACACAGTTCCGTCCGGAGGAGCAGGCCCGACGTACGTCAGTATCCACCCGTCGGGTAAATATCTTCTCGTCGCCAACTATTTTGGTGGTTCTGTGGCTGCGTTGCCAATCGAAGCCGATGGTTCGCTGGGCAAGCCTGTCGACGTCAAAAGTGACTCGGGGAATATTGGTCCCGCGCGTGCGACCAATGCCCCTGAAGGGAGCTTCGCATTCAGCGGACACGACCGGACACACGCACACATGATTCAGGCAGATGCCTCCGGTCGATTCGTTCTTCATGCCGACAACGCACTTGACCGGATTTTCATTTGGAAATTCGACAGTGAACGAGGACTCTTCAGTGCGAACAGCCCGTCATCTATTTCTCTGCCGCCCGGCGATGGTCCGCGTCACTTTCACTTTCATCCGAATGGTCGCTGGCTCTATTCAATTCAAGAGGAGGGTTCAACGATCGTTTTATTCGATTATGCCAGTGAAACCGGTCAACTGACACCGCGTCAGACTATCTCTTCTCTGCCTTCTGGTTTTGCCGGAAGCAATTTCACTTCAGAAATACTTGTCTCGCCTGATGGACATTTTGTTTATGGAGGCAATCGTCTGCACGATACGATTGCTATTTTTTCCGTAAGCAAAACCGGCGAATTAAAATTCGTCGCGGAAGAACCGACGCGTGGTAACTATCCACGAAGTTTTAACTTTGATCCGTCCGGCAACTTTCTATACAGCTGCAATCAACGCGGGGATAACGTCACCGTCTTTCGAGTAAACAAACGAACAGGAAGATTACAATTCACCGGTCACTACACGCCGGTTGGCAATCCGTCGATCATTGTTTTTGCCGATCTCGCAAAATGATCAGCTATCAACGTAGAATAGATTCAACCCCCAATATTACTCTTGTGGCCATCGCAAACGGTAGAATGCGCCTGGTGGGCGTCCGCCGCTAAAATTATCGATAATATCGAAGTAACTGCTCGAAGGTGCCGTGTTCGTGGCGATTGGACTCCAAACTGGCAGATTCGTTGAACGATCGAGGTAATACGTCCATCCCGGCCGACCCGACATGTGCAGCGTGAAAGATGAGGCGTTCATAGTTGGAGTCGAGATAAAGCGACCCAATGCGCTTGGAACGATTTGCACAACCCCAGTGGCAATCCCCCCTTTTTTATCCGTGACGGTGTAAGTGATCTGGTCAGCAACGCTCACGTTATTGGAGTAAATGATATACGTACTGTTCGTTTGTAACGTGACGCCGTTCGTGGTTGTCATCGCGATAGAGCTGATCGAAAGAGAATCGTTGTCACCGTCGGTATCATTCGTCAGCAAGTTGGCGATCGGAATCTGCAGCACCTGGGTGGGAATGTTTGTGAAGGTGTCGGCATTTGCCGTCGGTTTGCGATTGACCCTTATTGTCCCGTTTGACACCAGTCCGCCCAAGTACCAATTCAGATTCGTCGCAAGCGTTGGAAGGTTAGTCGCAACAAACGCTCCTGAATAATTCGGTCCAGAAAACAACGTAAAAACTTCACCACCGGTCAATGCGGCACCCGTATTGGAAACAACTAATGTACCAGCGTAAGTCAAAGTACCGGTCGTCACACTAATTTTATCTGCCGAAGGTGAGCCGTTCTTGAGAATACGAAGGAAATTTGTGCCGTTAAATATTGGAGGACTGCTCAGACTTAAAGTACCAAGGTTCGTGGTAAGCCCAGGCGCGATGGTCCCGCCGCTGTTCACGGTCACCGCACCGGAAATGATCCCTGTTCCGCACAATGTTCCACCGCTCACGGCAACCGTTCCTGTGCCTGTTCCTGACCCGCTTGTGTTGTTAACCATCAATCGGCCGGCGCTAATCGTCGTCCCTCCGCTGTATGTATTGGCCGAGGTCAAACGCAGCGTCCCAGCACCGGCTTTGGACAAGCCGCCGTTAGTCATTGGTACAGAAATAGAGAGATCAATATCAGCTCCCCCATTGCCGAGAGTGACGGTGCGGTTCGAGGCACCGAGATCAATAAAGCCAGAGATGCCTGACCCGGTTCCGTTCGTAATGACGGCCATCAAATTGGAAAGAGAATTAAAAGTCACATTGCCGGTAATAGCGATCTTCGCAGGAACAGACGCATGTGGCATTAGATAGATCGTGTTCAGTGTTAACGTACCACCCGACAAGGTGAAGGTGCGGTTTGTATCTACCTGCAACGTATTCACGCTGAAGGTTCCGCCGCTCAGAGTCACTGGCCCCGAGAATTGAGCCGAGATAGGGCCGCCGTGCAAAACATTAACTGAATCATCAGCCCTGTAATCAGGGTCATAATTCACCGTCAACGAACCGCCGGTAATGTTCAGCGTCTCTCGCACGTATAGCTTGCGGATATTATTGGTACCGGTGGAAAAAGTAACCGTCACGCTCACACCTGATCGCTCGATGATGACAGTATCGTATTGGCCAGAGGTGACTCCAGTCCCGGAGGCGCCCGGTACGCGAGCGGTGGGGATTGGGCCGGTCGAATAGGGACTCGCCTGGTCTCCGGGCGTTACAGGCGCGACTGGCGTCTGACCACTGTTCCAGTTAGTCAGCACACCCCAATCGCCGCTGCTGTCGTTCCACCAAACAGCGGGGACTAGCCAATTTTTTAGATACTCTATATCCCCATGGCAAACATCGGCATCGCAACTCGCATCCACAGCGTTAAATCCAGGAATTGAAACCGTGCTCGCATACTGCCAGATCGCCCATGGATCCGTATCACCGTAATCATCCCACGGTCCATAATAGGAAGAAAGAGTGGTATACGTCGTCTTCGGACTTCCAGTCTGAATCGGAATCGAAGTTGGATCGGTGTTATCGGAATAACGCGCGTCCCATAACATCGGATAATCTGGGCCGACGACACTCGGCATTAACGTTCGAGGTTTCGCCAGCGAATCCCGACGCGTCGAGGTAGCGCCCTGCAGAATGCTTGAATAGTTGCCGTTGATATAAATTGCCGGACGAATCTTCATCACCGCGTAGATACGATCGGAAAAATCACTGCAGAATTGCGCAATAGTATCGGAGCCCGATCCAGCCTCGAGATCAAATACCGGCATTAAATATCCTGGGCGCATCCAAGCGCCTGCCATTTCGATGAAGTGATCCGCTTCGTCCGTGCCGGTATTCGTTGCAATATCTGGCCGACCGAAGTGATAAGGGCCGGCGAAGATTCCAGCGGTTATCGCGCGATTAATATTTTGCACAAAACGCGGATCGTCATAACGTTCCGAAAGTGTGGTGGTGCTTCCACCTCCCGGCGTTCCGGAAGTTTGATCGAGGCCAGTTGTGCCACCCCGCGTTGCTCGCAGAAAAACAAAACGAATGTTGCCATTGGTGTAAGCGGTTCCCCAGTTGCTTTGCGAAATGCCGGTCGTTGAGGTGCCGCAGTTCCAATAAGACAAATCAGCCCCTACAACCCGCTGCTGCGCTTGAAGGGAACTATTCACCAAAACAAGAAATGCAGTAGCCATCGCGAAGAGCGATAGGCAAGAACTAACGCTTGGTTGAAGCGAATCTCGATGGGGCATGGCGACT
>CBHWET010000224.1:0-8297 GCA_966112985.1 uncultured bacterium
AAGCACCCGGTCGTTCCCGGAAAACCAGAGCAAAGCGAATTGATTCGCCGAATCACGTCGTCCGATCCCGACGAAAAAATGCCGCCATCGACTTCGCAAAAAGTCCTGACGCCGCAACAAATCGTGATGTTGTCACGCTGGATTCGGGAAGGAGCCAAATGGCAGGGACATTGGTCCTACCTTCCACCCACGCGAACGACGCCACCATCGGTAAAGAATAAGAAATGGCCGCGCAACGCCATCGATTATTTCATCCTCGCCAAGCTCGAAGCAAAAGGTCTGAAACCTTCACCCGAAGCAGACCGCCACACATTGATTCGTCGGTTGAGTTTCGATCTGCTGGGCATGCCGCCCTCCGCTGAAGAAGTTGCAGCGTTCATGCAGGACAAAAGCCCCGATGCCTACGAGAAACTTGTGGATCGGCTTTTGGCGTCGCCACATTTCGGTGAACGCATGGCGATGCGATGGCTGGATCTGGTGCGTTATGCTGATACCGCCGGATACCATGGCGATCAGGATGTCAGCATCTGGCCTTATCGCGATTACGTCATCAAGGCGTTCAACAGCAACAAACCGTTTGACCAATTCACGATCGAACAATTGGCCGGCGACCTTCTTCCCGGGGCAACGCTCGAGCAGAAAGTGGCTTCGGGCTATAACCGGTTGAACATGATGACGGGCGAAGGCGGTGCGCAGGACAAGGAATATCGTGCGAAGTACGCGGCGGATCGAGTGCGCACCACGTCATCAGTCTGGCTCGGCAGCACCCTCGGCTGCGCCGAATGTCATGACCACAAATTCGATCCGTTCACGACAAAAGATTTCTACAGTTTCGAAGCCTTCTTCGCCGACCTGAATGAAAAAGGAGTTTACGGCGGCGCCAATTGGGAACCAGCGATCCAGGTCCCAACAGAAAAACAGACCGCCGAACTCAAGCGCCTCGACGAAACCATCGCGCAGTTGCGAAAAGCAGCCGATAAAAGAGATCTCACTAGCGGACAACAAAAGTGGGAGAAGGAAACAATCGACGCATTGGCGCGCGAAAAGAACTCCTGGACTCAGCAAAAGCCTCTGCAGATTGCCTCCCAAAACGGACAGACTCTCGAGCTACAGCCCGATTTGTCCATTATCGCCAAGGGCGAGAATCCGGCGAAGGACATTTACACGATCACGCTTCCCGTGGAACTGCCACAGGTCGCCGCTATTCGGCTTGAAGTTTTCACTCACGATAGTTTTCCCAACAAAGGCCTCGCGCGTGGCAACGGTAATTTTGTTCTCACCGGCATCGAGGCGGAAGTCGCGCGCGCGGGAATTACTAATGCCGAAATCATTCCAATTACGCGCGCCGTCGCTGATTACGAACAGCCTTCTCAACCGGTCGCTGCTGCTATCGATGACAAATCCGACACCGGATGGGCGATTGATGGTCACGTCAAACCAAAGAACCACCAGGCCGTCTTTAATTTTGCGCATCCCGTGGAGACAAAGGAAGGCGCCCGGTTAACCGTGCGTTTGAAACACGAATCGATTTACGGCCAGCATAACATTGGGTTGTTTCGGCTCTCGCTCAGCTCGATGACGAACGCTTCGCTACCCAACGTAGCGATTCCTGAAAACATTTTAACAATTCTGCAAACCTCCGAGCGATCCGCCGAACAACGGAAGGAGATTGCGAAATATTATCGGACAATCGCACCGGACTTGACGGAATCACGAAAGCAGATTGCCGCCGTCGTGAAAGAAAAAGAGGAATTGTCGAAGACTATCCCCACGACCTTGGTCTCAGAATCCATTGAGCCGAGAACGATTCGGATTCTACCGCGCGGCAATTGGTTGAATGAATCGGGTGAAATCGTTACACCGGCCGTTCCGCAGTTCCTCCCTCATCCAGAAATCAAGGACCGTCGTCTGACACGTCTCGACCTGGCGCGGTGGTTGGTGGCCGCGGAAAACCCACTCACCGCTCGCGTCTTCGTAAATCGTTGGTGGAAATTGTATTTCGGCACCGGCTTATCAAAAATCCTCGACGACATCGGCTCCCAGGGAGAATGGCCCACTCATCCCGAGCTGTTGGATTATCTCGCGACGGAATTTAGCGGGAGCGGCTGGGACGTGAAACATGTTGTGAAACTGATGGTGACATCGAGCACCTATCGCCAGACCTCTAATCCGTCGCGCAAGTTGATGGAGATTGATCCGTTCAACCGGTTGCTCGCCCGCCAATCGCGCTTCCGTCTGGATGCGGAAATGGTGCGCGACAATGCATTGGCGATCAGCGGGCTCCTTTCGCCAACGATGTATGGACGAAGCACGAAGCCCTATCAGCCGCCGGGTTATTATGCGCAGTTGAATTTCCCGAAACGTGAATACCAGGCGGATCATGGAGATAATCAATATCGACGTGGCCTTTACACGCACTGGCAGCGCACGTTCCTGCACCCGATGTTGATGGCATTCGACGCACCGAGCCGCGAGGAGTGCACCGCGGAACGCCCACGTTCAAACACACCGTTACAATCCCTGACGCTTTTGAACGATCCTACTTTTGTTGAAGCAGCTCGTGTCTTCGCCGAGAAAATCATTCAGCAGGGCGGAACGAATTCAACCGCTCGCTTGAACTGGGCTTATCAGCGTGCTCTCGCCCGCAGTCCGGACAAGGACGAGATCAAGGCGCTCAACGCTCTTCTCGAAAAACATCTTCAAAAATATGAACGTGAAAAAGAATCCGCGGAAAAGCTTCTAGCGATCGGCGACTCACGTTCTGATAAATCCATCAATCCAGTGGAGTTGGCGGCATGGACCTCTGTCTCCCGCACCATTCTGAATCTTCACGAAACGATCAGCCGCTTTTAAACATGAGTTCCTTTCACGACTATCAACTTCGCCAGACGCGTCGCACGTTTTTCCGCCGAGGAGCCATGGGCGTTGGCGGATTGGCATTGGGCTCTCTGCTCAGTTCTCTGGCCGCTTTAGCGAAGCAAACAAAACAACCGACGTCCGATAAATGGATTGGCGTCGTAAACCCACTTCATTTACCCGCTCGCGCCAAACGGGTCATTTTTCTTTGCATGGCCGGCGGGCCTTCCCATCTCGAGACGCTGGATTACAAACCGAAGCTCGCGGAGATGCATGGACAGCCCATGCCGGATTCTTTCACCAAAGGACAGCCGATTGCGCAGCTGCAAGGACAAAAGTTGAATTGCTTTGGACCGCAATATTCCTTCAGCCGATTCGGAAAATCGGGCCAGTTCATTTCGTCAGCTTTTCCGCACATCGGATCGATCGCCGATGATATCTGCATCATCCGTTCATTGCATACCGAGCAGATAAATCACGACCCTGCGCACACGTTCATGAACACCGGCACGTCGATTTCTGGCCGACCAAGTATGGGTTCATGGCTGACGTACGGCCTGGGCAGTGATTGTGAGAACCTTCCCGGCTTTGTCGTCCTGACGTCATCCGGCGGTGGACAGGACCAACCCATTTCTTCTCGCCAGTGGCACAGCGGCTTCCTGCCGAGCCGTTTTCAAGGCGTCCACTTTCATTCCAAAGGAGATCCGGTTCTTTACATAAGAAATCCAGACGGAATCTCGGGCGACATTCAACGCGACGTGATCGACACCGCAAACCTTCTAAACCGCCGGCTGGATGCTTCGATCGAAGACCCGGAAATTGCGACGCGCATCAGCCAATATGAAATGGCGTTCAAGATGCAATCGAGTGTCCCGGGATTGATGGACATTTCGGATGAGCCGCAAAGTATTCTCGACTTGTACGGCACCAAAGGTGGCGATGGAACATTCGCGGCAAATTGCCTGCTGGCGCGCAGGCTGGCGGAACGCGGGGTTCGTTTTATCCAGCTTTATCATCGCGGTTGGGACCACCACGGCGGCATCAAGAAAGGAATTGAAACGACCTCCGGCCTCGTCGACAAAGCGTCGGCGGCTTTAATCACCGATTTAAAACAACGCGGGATGCTGGAAGACACGCTGGTTGTTTGGGGTGGAGAATTTGGGCGCACACCGATGGGACAAGGCGACGGCCGCGATCATCATATCCGCGGATTCTCCATCTGGATGGCGGGTGCGGGCGTCAAAGGTGGAATGAGCTACGGAAACACAGATGAACTCGGCTATAACGCCGTGGAGAATCCGGTTCACGTCCATGATTTCCACGCCACGATGTTGCATCTCCTCGGCGTTGATCACAAACGACTGACGTATCGTTTTCAGGGGCGTGACTTTCGACTCACCGACGTCAGCGGCGAAGTCGTCAAAGCGATTCTGGTCTGATAATGGAGCAACTTCTCGGGTTTTCGTGCTGCGAAGCAAAACCTCGGATTAATTCTTCAGGCGATAAAACTGGTTGCCCGAGCCAGCGGGCGCTGATGCGTTGAATTGGAATTGATTGGTCGTCGAAATGTTGGTTTGAACCGGATTCCACGTCTGCAAGTCGCTGGACACTTCGAGAATGTTCGTTCGTCGCGACGGTCCAGTCGCGTCCAGATGCAGGCTGCTGTTCGTCCATTGGGCTGACGCAATTTTTAATGGCGTTGTCACATCGATCCAATTGCGAAGCAGTTGTCGCAAAGCGGCAGGTTTGTTTGTTGCGAGCGTCTGGCTCGCCTGATCGGCCACATTCAAACCATGACACACAGCGCACGTGCGAATCTCACCGGGTTGGTAAGTGATCCAATAGCGTTCGCGGACGACGTGGTTGCTATTGGTGTCGATCGTTTGATGCGTCATCGCGCGACGAGCCGGAACGAACGTTGCCTGAGATCCATCCAACCCAAGCTGGCTGGCGAGAATCCCGTTCGTATTCACAGGATTGTATGCCAAAGCTTTGGGATCGTGCATCGGCGTTGCCAAAACCCGCCGCCCCGGCACAGGGTTTGTCGTGCCGAACGTGAGACCTCTCAGTTGATCCGCCTGCCAGAACTGGAGATACGCGATGTCATAAACTTTACCAACGTTAGTGCCTAAAGTTTGAACTCCACCAGGAACACGAAGATTATATGGCTGTTCTTTATCAGCCCTGTCCCGGGCAGTGACATTGCGACTGATTACCAACGCAAGATCATTGGAGCGTAACCATGCCTGCATTGCCGCAACTGACACCCCTTCCTCATTGAATACTTGCGCTTCAAGTGAAGAAACAGAAGCAGCGAGTTTGGTTGGCACCGCGCGCGCCGCCACTTCTACCGGTTCAATTTCCCATAAGGCGTTCGTGTACGTCACCTGGATGTTTCCGCTCCAATATGTGACGGCGTTGGTCAATCCTGGCGTCAGAAAGGCTGCATTTGTCCAAAGGCCATTGTTCGATGGAAGCATCTTCACCAATCTAAAATTGTGCACTGACTTGGGAAATGCAGGCGTGCCCACATTCGTTGCCAACGTCGTTCCTGAGGACCAGGCAGTTATCAGATTGCCATCCGTCATAGGCAGCGGATTCCTGTAAATGCCGCTCGCACCCGGTAAAGCCGTGCTTTTTGGAGTTAAATAACTAAGCGTCATTTGTTCGGCATTCGTTCCCGGCGGGCCGAAGAGCGAAACGATTTGACCAGCCGCATGGCCTCCGAAGTCAATTGCATCGACACCGATATAATTGCCGGGACTTAATGGATTCTCGCGAATCTCCATGAAGTTCCCGAGGTAGTTGGAATTATAACGTGCTCCCGCGGTGAGGATGTAAAATTGGACGAGATTCGAATCATTCGTGAAGCTTGATCCCCGGAAATTCTGCGATAGTTCGTGGCGGCCGACGTGGTTTAGCGTCTCCAACGAAGTGCCGTCCTCGTTCATCATCCACGGGAAAAATAAATTGATCGCGTTACCCGAGACGCCGAGCTGAGCTTGTAGATTCGTATCGTAAGTGCGGGGTTCAGGAAATACTTCGATTGGGCGATTCGTCAGACTGTAAAAATTACTGCTCTCCGAAAAGTAGTTAAAAGTTCCGTTCGTGGCCCGGCCCATTCGATCATCAGTCGCATTTCGATCCTGCACCAGGTGATCCCATCTCGTGAAGATAACGCGACCAAAGCTGTCGATGGTCGGCGTAAATGAACCGCTTGGTGAATGGTCCAGCAAAAACAGATCACCCGTATTCGTATCCAGGCTCCAGAGGCCCGTGTTGCAAGGGAAATTGTTGTACTCGTCGAGTTGCGGGTATAGCGAACGATCCCCATTTCGCGGCCGATCACACGCGAAAATAATCCTTCCATCAGTCCCGTAGCACGGCATGACATTGTTATAATTAGTCGGTTGATTCGCAACTTTGGTGATGACCGGAACACTTCCCTGCACGACGAAATTCGTTATTTCATAAAGTTGCCAATAGAATTCGTTGGTGTCCGTCGGCCCTGTCGGAGCTCCAACGACCATGCTGAAAATTGCTTTTGTCCCATTCCAGTGAATGGCTGGATCTCGAACGGCGATTCCAATCCCATTTTGAGAACCGCTCGCACCATAACCAGCAGCGCGAGTCAGGTTGGAGACGGCACCATTTAAATAGCGGATCCACAAGTCCCCACCGCGCCCGGCATGCGCCGTGTCAGCCAAATGATTGCCCTGTGCGGATACGACTGAGTTGAAAACGTTCGATACCGCATTGTCATTGATTTCATTCGGAATCGGCACCTGAGTGACAAATAGGATCGGATTGGCCTGAGCCATCGCGAAACTCATGCAAAGGTGCATCGCCAACAAATAAACCAATCCGGATTTTGCAGTTGGGCAGATAGAAAGTTTCATAGCTACGGTTTTCGAGTCTGGCTCGACATTGACCGATTGGATTGCGGTTGCAAATACGTCTTCAGACGTAGACAGGCGCGCCTTCGCATGCCCCGCTGTGAAACCGGCAGATCTGAAGGATATAGCCCGGCATTGCCGGTTTTGAATTGATTCAAAGATGAGTTGAAATATTCTGAAAGTGTCCAACAAGGCGAGCGACGCCTATAACAAGCATGTCATTTCTTATTCCTTCCCGACGTCGCTGGCTGATCCTGGCTCTGATCTTCTTCGCGATCGTCCTTAATTATTTCGATCGTCAGATCGTTTCGATTCTAAAACCAACGCTGAAGTCCGCGTTCAACCTGAGCGACCCCGATTACGCATTGCTCGCCAATGTTTTCACGATTTGTTACGCCGGCATGTATCCCGTCAGCGGCTGGCTCGTGGACAGATTCGGAGCTCGACGAATGATGCTCACCGGAATTCTTGCATGGTCAACGGCGTGCCTGGGCGCGGGGCTGACAAGGACGTTTGGACAATTCACTTTTTTCCGCGGGTTGTTGGGGATGGCCGAGCCGATGGCGTTTCCCGCACAATTGCGCGCTGTTACGGTATGGTTCCCGGGAACGCTTCGCGCAACGGCGAACAGCCTGTGCGTGGCCGGCGGTTCTCTGGGCGCAATCATAGCGCCACCGCTCGTATCGTGGCTGACGCTCACTTTCAATTGGCACATCACGTTCGTAATTCCTGCGGCGCTGGGAATCATTATCGGAATCGGTTGGTGGCTGATTTATCGCGATCCGCCGCTGGATGCGGCGCAACCGGTGAGCGACACCGCCGGTGAAGCAGGAGTGAAGTTCACATGGCCTCAACTTTGGAGGACACGAAGTTTGTGGGGGATTTTATTGTGCCGGTTCATCAGCGATCCAGTCTGGTATTTCTGTTTGTTCTGGCTGCCCGGCTATCTTCAGGAACAATCAGGGCTGACACTCAAACAGATTGGTTACGTTGGCTGGATTCCGTTCCTGGCGGCAGACCTTGGAGGCATTGGAAGTGCCGCGTGGTCGGACCGCATGGTGAAAAATGGAAAGGCACCTTTGCAGGCTCGCAAAAAGATGCTCACGACAATGGCCATCCTCGCGCCAGTCTGCATTTTGACTCCACATCTGCCGCATCCCGCTGCAACACTAGCCATTTTCAGCGTCGTCGGTGCCGTGTGTTTGAGTTGGCTCTTTAGCTTGAGCGTCGTCATTGCCGAAACTTTCCCTCGAGGCAATCTCGGCAGTGTGCTGGGCATTGCGGGAGGCTGCGGAGCTGCGGGTGCCATGGTGTTTAACTACTTTGTCGGACAAGTCATCGGAACGGTTGGCGCTGGAAAAATGTTCGCCGTCATGGCCATCCTACATCCGCTGGCGGCGGTGATACTCTGGACCATGGTTCGTCCCGAACAACCGCAGCCAAAACAATTTCAGAATTACGCGGATAAATTGCATCGCAATGAAACGTAGAAACTTTCTCAAACAACTCAGCATCGCTGCTTCCCTGCCCTTACTGGCTCGCACG
>CBHWET010000225.1:0-8289 GCA_966112985.1 uncultured bacterium
ATGTTACGGTTTATGATCGTTGGCCGGTCTTCGCAAAGACCGCCAGCGTCACGAACGGCATTTTAAGCGGCTGGCTATCGTTCAACCAGACGCTGTTTTCAGACTTTTCAGGTCAACTGACGTGGATTGGGCCCGAAGTGCCCGGACCTAATCACGCCTTCGTTCCTGAGTTTTCAGGCAACGTCAATGTCTCTGGAAGCCGCTACATTCCCGGTGGAACTGTCCTGGATGTAAGCTCGTCGAGCAATAACGTTGGGCTTAGCTTGACGGGCGGCGGATTGGAAGCGTCGATCGACCGCTCTGTCACGTTGACGTCGAATAACAAGTTTATCTTTTCGCCGCGCCTCGCTGGAGATTCATTGGTCGTCAATCCTGCGACCGGTCTTTTCGCCGGAACGTTTAAACATTCTGACGGACGCATTTACACATTCCGCGGTGCGATTCATCAAAAACAGAATCGCGGCGCCGGCGAGTTCATCGACATTGAACGGGAGACCGGCAATGTGACGTTGACGCCACAGTAGTTTTATAGGTCCACAGAGCGCCAAAATGAGGTTTCATGCTTCCGTTTTGGCGCTTTTATCTTTCGGACATTGTAAGGCCGGTCAAATTGTCCCATCTGCTTGCTTGTCAGGTGGGTAGTTTGCCTCTTAAATTTGTCGTTCGACATGAAAACGACGAAAGCAAAAGCCTCGCCCAACCCTTACAGCAAATCGATTCGCCCTTTTTCCAGTATTGTTCTTGATGGTCCCGACCGCGCTCCGAGCCGCGCGATGTTATACCCCGTCGGTTTCAAAGAAGAAGATTTCAAAAAGCCGCTGATCGGTATCGCTTCCACGTGGAGCATGGTTACGCCGTGCAATGCGCATATCGATAAGCTGGCGCTTGAGGCCGAGGCCGGTGCGAACAAGGGCGGGGGCAAAGCGATCATCTTCAATACGATCACAATTTCGGACGGTATTTCGATGGGGAGCGAAGGGATGAAATATTCTCTTGTATCGCGCGAAGTGATTGCCGATTCCGTTGAGACGGTGGTTGGCTGCCAGGGAATGGATGGGTTTGTTGCGATCGGCGGGTGTGATAAGAACATGCCGGGTTGCCTGATGGCGATGGCACGCATGAATCGCCCCTCGGTGTTCGTGTATGGCGGAACCATTTTGCCCGGTTGCATCACGAGCAACCCTGAACGGAAGCTGGATATTGTGTCCGTTTTTGAAGCGGTCGGCGCTCACGCCAATAAGAAAATTGATGACAGTGCCCTCCAGAAGATCGAAAGCTGCGCAATTCCCGGCCCGGGTTCATGCGGCGGTATGTATACGGCGAATACCATGGCCAGCGCCATCGAAGCGCTGGGGATGAGTTTGCCGAACAGCTCAGCTCAAAACGCCATTTCCAAAGCGAAGAAAGAAGACTGCCAGCGCGCCGGTGCGGCTGTTGTTGACTTAATCAAAAGAGCTATTCGCCCGTCCGATATCATGACTCGCAAGGCGTTTGAAAACGCTATTACGGTTGTGATTGCTCTTGGTGGTTCGACAAATGCGGTCTTACATCTCCTTGCCATCGCGAATGCGGCGGGCGTGAAACTGGAACTGGACGACTTTACGAAGATTGGTAAACGCGTTCCGGTGATCGCTGACCTGAAGCCGAGCGGCAAATATTTGATGTCTGAACTCGTCGCAATCGGCGGTATTCAGCCGATGATGAAAATGTTGCTCGACGCTGGTTTGTTGCACGGCGACTGCATGACGGTTACGGGCAAAACCATGGCTGAGAATCTCGCCAGCGTTAAGCCATATCCCGTCGGCCAACAGATCATTAAGCCGCTCGCTGAACCGATCAAAAAGGACAGTCACCTGGTTGTTCTGTACGGAAACCTTGCTCCCGAAGGTGCTGTGGCGAAAATTTCTGGCAAGGAAGGAACACACTTTGAAGGAACTGCCCGCGTCTTTAATTCTGAAGAACTGGCAATGCAGACCATTCTCGATGGCGGAATTGTCAAAGGCGACATCGTTGTGATCCGCTACGAAGGGCCCAAAGGCGGACCGGGAATGCGCGAAATGCTCGGACCGACCAGCGCTATCATGGGTAAAGGCCTCGGCAAAGAAGTCGCCTTGATCACAGACGGACGTTTCTCCGGTGGTACCCACGGCTTTGTGGTTGGCCATATTACCCCTGAAGCTTACGTCGGCGGTCCGCTGGCCCTGGTGAAGAACGGTGATAAAATCATCATCGACGCAGAAAGCCGGCAAATCACTTTGCAGATCTCTGCGAAAGAAATGGCGTTGCGCCGCAAGGCCTGGAAACCGATGAAACCGCGTTATACTCGTGGCGTTCTGGCGAAGTATGCGCATTTGGTTACATCAGCTTCTCTCGGCGGTGTGACCGACCAAAATCTCAATCTCGACGTTTAATGTTGGTTAAAGGGCGGCTTTCGGGCCGCCCTTTCTGGTTTTTGCGCGCGGGGGAAAGGTGCGTTTTGCGTTTGACCGCGCTATATGGGCAGGATTAGCTTCTCGGTCTCAATTTTTCAAAAATATGATAGGAACAGTGCGTAAGCATCAAAGTTGGCTGTGGGCCATTATTATCACGGTCACGATTATCAGCTTCCTTTATTGGTCTCCCAACATCAAAACGGGCAATAATGTAGATAGCGGTAGCAGTGGATTCGATTACGGTTCGATCAACGGCAAGCGAATTACCCGTGAACAATTCGCCAAAGCTCAAACAGAAGTTCGCATCCTCGGATTCTTCAGTTCCGGCAAATGGATGGAACCTTCGGACCTTAGCCGCCAGGAATGGGTGCGCGAAGTTTACAACCGCCTCGTCCTGTTCGAAAAAATGAAGGACCTTAACGTGCGCCCGAGCGAAGCGGCGACGGTTCAGTGGATCAAAAACCTGATCACCCGCGGTGGCACGATGGATGTGGCATTCGACCAGTTCGAGCGCATCATCAAAAACAATTTCGAACCACAAGGGATTTCGACGGCGCAATTCGAAGAATTCGCGATGCACGAACTTGGCCGCGAACATCTGCAATCCGTCTACGGTTTGACTGGTGCATTATTGACGCCAGCGGAAGCAACGGACGTCTATCGTTACGAGAACGATACCGTCAATGCGCAGCTCGTTCTTTTCTCCGGCTCTAATTATTTGTCGCAGGTCAAGGTGACCGACGATGCGGTTGCAAAGTTCTACACGAATAACACGCAACGTTATTATTTGCCGCCACGCGTGCAGGTAAACTATGTCCGCTATGACCTGACGAATTATCTTGCCGATGCCGATACGGAAATCACGAAGAGTACAAATCTCACGCAGTACCTGGATTATCAATATTACCGTCGCACCAACGATTTCAAAGGCATGAGCCGCGACGACGCGATGAAGCAGTTGAAAGAGGAAGTTCGCAAGGAGTTCGCGTTGAACGTTGCGCGACGCCATGCAGCCGAATTGATCGAAGCACTCTATAAAGGGCATGACGATAACAATCCTTTGACAGCCCAGGATCTCGCGAAAATTGCGGCAACGAAGAATCTGCAGGTTAAAGAATCTCCACTGTTCGACCGCAATGCGAACACAAACGAAGTACACCTGCCCGAGGCTGCCATTCAGGCTGCGTTTCGTTTGACTGACAATGATCCCGAAGATAAGGCTCGCGAGCGGCTCTACACGGTAACGCCGATCGTGGGTGACGATGGCGCATATGTCCTCGGTTTGAAACATCGTGTTGACAGCACGTTGCAGCCGCTGACGGCCGTGAAAGATAAGGTCACAAAAGATTACAAGGAAACTGAAGCGAAGAAATTGGCCCGCGATGCCGGAAGTGCTTTCGGCAATTATGTCACCAACGAGATCGCCAAAGGCAAAACTTTCTCGGCAATTGTTGCCGAGAGGAAGGTGAAAACGATGAATTTGCCTCCATTCGCTCTGAATACTCGCGCACTGCCGCAATTGCCTGAATCGATCGACTTGCGTCAATTGAAAGTCGTCGGGCTGAAGCTTGCGAATGGCAAAGCAAGTGACTTTGTCGCGACTGAAGATGGCGGTTTCGTGATGTTTGTTGAGTCACGGAGTCCTGCTGATCCGGCCAAGATGCAAACGGAATTGCCTAAGTTCATGGAGCAGATGCGTGAACAGCGTCAGTATGCGGCCTTCAACGACTGGTTCCAGAAACAATGGCAGGACCTGCGCGTTGTGCCTCGTTTGCTCGAAGACAAAACGCAGAAGCCCAAAACCTGATCGGACCAAACCGACAGAACATTTCCCACGAGGCGACTCATTTGAGT
Source organism: uncultured bacterium (assembly GCA_966112985.1). Lineage (GTDB taxonomy): Bacteria > Verrucomicrobiota > Verrucomicrobiia > Limisphaerales > JACDHS01 > CBHWET01. Next base: position 4,287 of record CBHWET010000225.1, read on the forward strand.
CGCCTCTTTTTTTAGCTCACGGCAAGTAGCGACACCTTCTCGTTTTTTTCGTTCCGCGCAATGCCTTGTGCTTTGGGATCCAGGGTAGGCTTGCCGTCCACGAGAAACTGGTAGTGGTGATGCCCGTGATTGAGCTGCACCTGTGTCAGCCATGCACCGTCAACTTGCTTTTTCATAGGAGTCGCCTCGGGATGCCAATCATTGAAATCGCCAACCAGATAAACCTGCTGTGCTTGCGGCGCGATGCAGACGAAGTTTACCGGTTTGGCCATTTTCTTTGCGGAGTAACGATCAGGAGACCCGGGCGAGTAGGAGAATGGACGCGACATGTTCGGAATAGTTCGGTTCTCAAAAAACCAAAGGCAAATTCCGAGGGCAAGCAAAAAGACATTTTGTCCGAAAGCTGGACAAAGAGCAGGGCTATCGCCGCCTTTTTAACCTTCAATCAAGGTCGGCATGTTGATTGCTAAACCAGTCGGCGCGCAAAGCGGGCCATGTCGAATGAAAAAATATCTGGTATTTACCTATTACGTTGGACGTTCTCTTGGTGGCGTGAAGGATTATTTGGATTCATTCGACTCTGTCCCTGAAGCGCTCGATAATATCCTTTCTGAGCGCAATCGATATTATCAGGTCGTTGACCGTGATACGTTGCAGGTCGTGAAAGAGGGACTGGCGATGTTCAAACACTTCATACCCGATACTCCAGGCGGCAAGGGCAACGGGTCATCACTCTGAGATTTCTTCGACGAGCGCCGCGGACGGACGTGCGCCACGTTTCGAATTCAGCTCCGGTAAGAGCAGCAGGATCGCGCAGCAGATCAGCCCCGCACTGATCCATCCAAGCGTGTGGAGGGAGAAGTGATGTGCTGCGAGGTAAAAGGCGATAAACGGGGCGATAATTCCACGTGCCCCCGTAAACGACGTGTGGACCGACATGTAATCGGCCACGCGGTCGGGCGGTGCAAACTTCGTCACCCACAAACTCCACGCAACATCCCCACCGGCATTTGAAATCCCGAAGATCACCGCCCCAGCCACCAACCCCGAAAGGCTGTTGCTCATAAAAAATGTGACGACACCAAGTGCAAACCCGAGGTTCAGGATGACTCGCAGGACAAAGAAATTCATCCGATCGAACAACCATCCCCAGACCGGGCTTAGAGTTAGACGGACGACATTCGGAATCACGGCGGTGAGGATCGCAATCATCGCTTCATCGAGCGGCTGGCCATACATTGTGACGCCGTATTGTTCAGTATTGGCGAGAAACTCCACCCGCAGTGGCACCATCAGCAGCGTTCCGAAGCCGAGAAACATCCAGCTGATCAGGGTTAATCGAAACAGCCGATCTTCTCGGGCGTAACGCAATGCCCGTAGCGGGTGTGTTCCTCCCGCCTTGGTCAGCGGACGAGAAGGACAGTGACGAAAGCAAAATGCCGATAAAAGAAAAGCGCCGGCAAACGCAAGCAGCAGCCAGCGGAAGTGTTCCATTCGTCCGGCGAAAGCGTGTCCGACAATATCACTAAACAACGCTGTTGCGCCTATTCGCAGCATCATCGTCCGTGAAAAGAACCTCCCACGTTCCTGCTCTGGGTAATTCTCCTGATAAATCTGTGTCAGCAATGGAATCGACACTGCGGACATCGTCATTCCGACGACGCTCCCTAGGATGAAAAACGGCAACGTGGGAAATAGCGCCGCCACCAGGAATGCCATAACGCCAATTATCGAAAACCGCGCCGCAGCCAGCGATGTAGCCCAGCCTTTCGCCTGCACGAACGATACGAATATTGGTGAAAGCAGCAAACCGACACTGCCTCCCGCCGCGATCATTGATTTAGCAATTGGTCCGGCATTGAACGAGCGCACCGCAATCAGAAGCAAAAATGTTGTGCCCGCACTTTCGAGAATGCCTGCGCTCAACGCCCTGAGACGCTCGTAACGGTAGGTGATGGCAGTGCGATCCAATTCCGGCACGCGGGCAAGATAGGAGCGAACCTTTTTTCGCGCACTAAAAATAGAATCCTGCGGCGAATGCTGACGTGGAAAGTGACGTCAGCCCCGATTGAATCAGCCTTGAACGTGAATAGCTTTTGAGGAGCACGGGTTTCGCTGTAGAAAGCTATGCCGTACAATACTATTTATCCACGCCCGGAATATCCACGGCCGGATTTCCAGCGTGGCACGGTTGAGGGCCAGGACTGGCTGAATCTTAATGGTCCATGGCAATTCAGATTCGACGCAGACCGACTCGGTGTCGACCAAGGTTGGCACCTGCCGGAAGGCGTCGAATGGCGCGAACAGATCATTGTACCCTTTTGTTGGGAGTCGTTGGCCGCGTGGGGCGAAGCAGAGACCGCGGGCAACGATAATTATTATTCCAACCGGGTTTTCAAAAATCCCCTGGAGGTGACCCGTGCCAACCATACGTACGCCGCCCGTTACGAAGTCGGCTGGTATCGGCGCAGGATCAAAATCCCGGCGAATGATTTTTGGAAAGGAAAGAGAATCATTCTGAAGATCGGAGCCGCGGATTTTTTCACAGACTGCTGGTGCAATGGGAAACATGTCGGCAGGCATGAAGGAGGTTACACACCGTTCGAATTTGATCTCACCGATAGTGTCCAGCATAACCCCGACGGTAGTGCGGAAGCGCTTGTCGTCATCCGGGTCGAAGATCCAATGGATAACCATGAGCAGCCGGTTGGGAAACAATGGCACTGGTACACATCAACAAGCGGGATTTGGCAAACCGTTTATCTGGAACCTCGTGAGGCGAGCCACATCAGCACATTCCGCGTGTATCCTGACATTGACGGGAAAACGGCACGCTTTGAGATTGAGTGCGCGAATACTCCATCAGCTGAAATTGCACTCTACATTTTCCCGCCGGTGGGTGAGGTCACAATTCATAAAATCCCGGTTCGCAACAATGCCGGCCGCGCCACGATAGAAATCCAGGATCCTTATTTGTGGAATCCCAATCAGCCGCATCTCTACAAGCTGGCATTCAGGCTGACGAACAATGGAAATGTTTTGGATTATGTCCAAAGCTATTTTGGCATGCGAAAGATCGATTTTGGTCCCGCTGAAGATCCAAAAGCGCCCGCCGTGCTGCGGCTGAATAATGTGCCGCGTTATTTGCGGGGTGCACTCTATCAATCATACCATCCGGACGGTGTTTATACTGCGGGGGATGTCGAGACGCTGAAGTACGACATCCGGATGGCGAAGCTCTACGGGTTTAATTTCCTGCGTGTGCACATCAAGATCGATGATCCGCTGCTGCTCTATTACGCGGACTCGATCGGCATCATGCTGATGTGCGATTTCCCGAACTTTGGTGAAGGTGGGAACACTCCGTTGGGACAGCGCCGGTTTGAAGAGATGATGCGGGCGGCAATCAGGCGCGACTTTAACCATCCCTCGATCGTAGCATGGTGTGTGTTCAACGAGACGTGGGGATTCGGTGGACAATCAGAGTTCGTGAAGATGTTCCCGGATCTGAAGAAAAAAATTTACAATGCCTCCATTCCGCCGGGCGCTCTCTCAGCAGCGGATCCTTCAGTCACGGAAAAGACAAATAAGGATGCACAGGCGGCCATTGAAGGAAAGAAGGAGCAACTTCGCCAAGCCAATCTTGATGCACATCAATGGGTGCATAAAACCTGGGAGCTTGCGAAACATCTCGATCCAACACGCCTTGTTGAAGACATGAGTGTCGTTCATTGGGAGCATCTAGAATATTTTGCGCACACAGATACTGACATCAATTCATGGCATTTCTATATCGATGATTATTATCGCGCCAAAGAACACATCCAGAAGATCGTCGATGCTACTGTTACCGGCACGTCGTTCAATTATGTTCCGGGTTACAAATACAAAGGCCAGCCTCTCATAAATAGCGAGTATGGCGGGGTAGGGGCATTGGACGGCAATCGAGATTGCAGTTGGAGTTTCAAATTCCTTACTAACGAACTGCGACGGCACGGGCAGA
>CBHWET010000226.1:0-8266 GCA_966112985.1 uncultured bacterium
ACCATCAGATCGGTCTTGCGGATGAATACGGTAGGATTGTGGTTCGCTCCACCGCCAGAGATCACGTAGCATTCCTCGCCGTCTATTTTAGCTTCAGGTTGCCAAGTTACTTCGCCGAGACGAGACAGCCAATTGTATGGGGTGCCAAAGAATAATTCGGATACAAACGGTTTAGGATTCTTCCAATCAAGAGCGTATTGCACATCTTCGACCTGCGAATCTTTGTCGTGGCGGATTTTTTCCACCCTGAAGTAACCCGTTTCGAAGGCACCATCATCATTCGACCACAACACCTCTTTGATTTTGTTGGTTGTGTGCGAGTCGTTCAGGATGAATTGCACATAGAACGGACGGGCCATCTTGATGGAGCACGATCCTGTGACGAAATGGAGACGTGGATCATCGTCGTACCGCATCTCTGTCATTTCTGAAACGTCAGCGGACAAGCTTCTGAGAGATTTGTATTTCTCAAGCGTCACGGCCACGAGGTATTCGGCCGGGAAATTCTGGACGACTTCGGCTTTTCTCGCCGGATCGGGCGCGACCAACCGGACGGCGTCTGCTACCACAATATCTTTGTTTACCGGACCGGAAAAGCCAGGGGTCTTATTGACGAGCTGTATAAAGCCATTTGTTCCGACGCCAAAAGATACTGCGTTCGCAATTTTGACCCATTTGCCCCCATTTGTTGATTGATCGACCAACACGCGCGACTCTCCATCGGCTGCCGATATGATCCACCACGCGTGCTTTGATCGATTGGCGCCCTGCGGGTAGAAAATCTCCACGTCGTATTTTCCGGGCTGAGTTACGAAAGGACGAAATGTTGCCGATGCCTGTGGCAAGGCGGATGCGGCTGATGCGTGTGCGTAAGTATCGCCATATTTATCTGTCGCCGATTTCCCGATGATCCATTCTCCAACAAAGGAAGCCGCCTGATCGTCGATCAAAAGAACGGCGGGTTTCTTTGGAGGCAGCAGCGTCGGAGTGACGTGGGGCGTTTGAAGTAAATTGACAATCAGGCTCCAAATACAAAAACCGATCACACCACCGACAATCGCCAGCCAGACAAATTGTCTGTTCTTGCGTCGACCGTTTTTCGCCGACACAGATTCTGCAGTGACGGTTTCGAGATTTGTTTTAACGTCGTTCGCCTGTTGATAGCGCCGCTCGGGCTGTTTCTCGAGGGCGCGCAAAACAATCTCGTCGAGACGAACATCAATCTGCACACGCTGGGATGGAGGTTCAAAACGGCCGATTGGCAGTTCACCCGTCAGCATCTCGTAAAAGACAACCCCCAGCGAATAAATGTCAGCACGATGATCGACCGTCGTTGGTTTTTCCACCTGTTCCGGCGCCATGTAATGCGGTGTTCCGATCGATTGGCGTTCGCCGGTGAGGCGTTCTGAGTGCTGATCAGCTCCGAGGATCTTCGCAATTCCGAAGTCAGCAATCTTCACGCGGCCTTGTTTATCGACGAGAATATTCTCCGGTTTGATATCCCGATGAACGATTCCCTTTTGATGTGCAAATTGTAAGGCGTCGCAGATGGACGGAACGATGGCGAGCGCTTCGGTAGAGGTGATTTTGCGAGAACGCAGCAATTCGCGGAGGTTTACGCCATCCACATATTCCATCAGCAGGTAGTAAAAACCGCCGGCTTCACCGAAATCGTAAACGGTTACAATGTTCGGATGATTGAGTTGGGCAAGCGCCTGCGCCTCTCGCTGAAAGCGTTCGGGAAAGTTACGCGTCTCACTCGGGTCGCGCGCCAAGAGCTTCAGCGCAACAAACCGGTTCAGTTTCGGCTGGCGCGCTTTGTAAACGATTCCCATGCCGCCTCGGCCAAGAAGTTCGAGAATTTCGAGCTGCGGGAAGTGAACGGCGATGTCGGCGGCCAATGGTGGTTGTTTCGCCCCTGACGGCATCGCGTTTCCGGGGCCAGTCCCTAGCGCCATCTTCATCAGGCATTCGGGGCACAATTCGCCCACGGCTTTCTGCCCAATCAACTTCCCGCAATGCTGGCACGTTTTCCGATCATCCATACCGGTGTTCATACCCGTTACCACGAGAAGTGGGACGCAAGGTTACAAAAAAAGATTTCTCAGTCTTCAACGTGATAACGCGTTGAACAGGTGGCGCAGCTCGGTCTCGATTTCGCTGGGGTCAGAGACAGTATGGGCGACTTCGGCCCGCAGGACTTCGCGATAACGGTGGCGGAGGCGATGCACCATGACTTTTATGTTGCCTTCGGAGGTCTTGAGACGAGCGGCCAGGCTGTCGTAGGCGATGGCACTCCGCTCGCCCGTGAGGCAAAACTTAAGCTTCGCGAAAAGATCCGCTTTTCCTTCCTCCTGATACTCGCGTTCCACCTGTTGAAATGCCTGTTCGAGCAGGGCCAGCGCCCAATTGCGTTCGAAAATTGTTTCAGCGCTGGTGGAATCGATTGGCTCATCCTGGAAACGAGTCTCAGCTGAACCGGCGTCGAGGGATATGGCGTTCAACGCCCCGCGCTTTTCCGCTTTGGCTCGCCTCCACTCGTCTCGCAGGAAATTGTCCAGGACAGTCAAAAGAAATGAACGGAACTTCCCTTTGTCACGAGTGATTTTGCTGAGCGTATTTTTTTCTAAAAGCCGCGCGAAGAACGTCTGCGTCAGGTCCTGCGCGTCATGCGGTGAGTAGCCGCGGTGCCTTACATATGCATAGAGGGGATACCAGTAGGATTGGCAAAGCGTCGCCAGCGCGTCGTGTGCACGCGTCGTGTCATTACGACCGGCATCGAGCACGGCAGTCCAATGGGTGGTCACAAACCACCGATGTGGAGGTGGGGCGCTCGCGGTGTTGTTTGGAGTCATGGCGGCAGTGCCAGACTAAGCAGAAAAGCCCTATGCGTCGACTGTATTTGTGTGTGCAGTACCGCCAGCAAAACCCAGTTGAATCTGTTTTGCCGGTCGGCTATTTTCGCGCGCTTCGGATTCTGAATTCGGGATCTTGAATTCTGACTTCCGCACTTATTTATGTCTGATACTTACATTCAAAGCCTGTTCGCCGACCGCATTGGTGGAAAAAATTACGGTAAATCCACAGCCATTTATAAGTTCGAGAAGATCAAGCGCGCGAAACGGGCTGCCATCGCAGCCAACCCGGGAACCGAAATTATCGATATGGGCGTTGGCGAACCCGATGAAATGGCATTCACTGAAGTGATTGATAAACTTCATGAAGCGGCGCGGAAACCGGAGAACCGCGGCTATGCCGATAACGGCGACAATGTTTTGAAACAAGCCGCTGCGCAATACATGGATCGTGTCTGCGGCGTGAAAGGAATCAACCCCGAAACCGAAGTTCTCCATTCGATCGGCAGCAAAGCAGCGCTTTCCATTCTGCCTGGGGCGCTCATTAATCCCGGAGATTACGTGCTTATGACGACGCCGGGATATCCGGTGTTTGGAACGCACGCAAAATATTACGGCGGACTCGTTCATAATTTACCCCTCACGGAAGCGAACAACTTTTTACCGGACCTTGATACCATTCCCGTCGACGTACTGAAAAAAGCGAAAGTGCTGGTCATCAATTATCCAAACAATCCGACCGGTGCGAGCGCGACGGCAGAGTTCTACGCAAAGGTCGTCGCATTCGCGAAAAAGAACAACATCGTCGTCATATCCGATGCGGCTTACGCGTCGCTTGTATTCGAAGGCAAGCCGTTGAGTTTCCTCGCGACACCAGGCGCGAAGGAGGTTGGCATTGAACTTCACTCAACGAGCAAGAGTTTCAACATGACTGGATGGCGCATCGGTTTTGTTGTCGGAAACGAATTGCTCGTGAAGGCCTACGGCGACCTGAAAGACAACACCGATTCCGGCCAGTTCCTGGCCATTCAGCACGCAGCCGCTTATTGCTACGAACATCCCGAGATCACAGAGAAGATCGCCGCAAAATATTCGCGTCGCATGGGTGCATTGGTGGATGTCCTGAAAGGCGCCGGTTTCAATGCAAAAAAGCCGAAAGGTTCGTTCTTCCTTTACGTCAAAGCGCCAAAAGCAGCGGTAAAGAAAGATGGTTCCCGAATTGAATTCAAAAGCGCTGAAGAAATTTCCCAATGGCTTATCACGGAGAAGTTAATTTCGACCGTACCCTGGGATGATGCCGGTGCTTACCTGCGTTTCAGCGTGACGTTCATCGCAAAAGACCAGGCAGATGAAAAACGTGTGCTGGGCGAAATTGCGAAACGACTCGGCGATGTGAAGTTCGAGTTCTAAAACGAAAGCTGACCGAAGCTAGCGGGCGCCGCAGAGATCGTCGGTTGTAATGGTATAATCATCCTCGCAGTTGTCGCATTGCCGCAGGTGGAGCCAAAATCGGCTGCCCTGGCCTGGCTGTGATTCGACACCGATCTTTCCACACATCCGTTCTACCACTTTTCGGACGAGCGCGAGACCGATCCCGGTTCCATCGTAATCGTGGTTTAATTTGTGAAACATGCCGAAGATTTTCTCGTGATATTCGGGCGCGATTCCAATGCCGTTATCCTCAAACCAAATCTTCGCAAATTGCCCCTGCACCTCAGCCCAGACCTTGACCCTCGGAGTTTCACCCGCCTTGACGAACTTGACTGCGTTGCTCAGCAGGTTTGAGAAGCATTGCGTCATTCCTGCCTCCGTGGCAAGGACCCGAGGCAAGCGTCCAATGATGGATACCTCAGCCTGCGGCGGATGGAACATTGGATAGGTTTTGGTGATATCGCGTAAAAGAGAATCGATGTCGACCGGCATGAGCACAAATTGCTCGCGCGCGATCTTGCTATAGTTCAAAGCATCCTCGATGAGATTATCCATCCGTTGCGATGATGATATAATCCGGTCGAGATACTCTTTATGTTCGGAGTCAAGTTTGTCAGGAACCTCCTCGAGTAATATCTCGGCAAAGGCGCGCATGGCGCGCAACGGAGCGCGCATATCGTGCGTGATCGTATAGGAAAAGTGCTCCAGTTCGGCGACGGCGCCCTGCAATTTCGCAGTGCGCTCACGCACCTTCTGCTCAAGGTGCTCATTCAGCTCTTCGACTTCGAGTTGGGCCATCTTCCACTCATGAATATCGTCCGTGATCCCATGCCAGCGGACAATCCGGCCTTCCTTATCCAGTTGTGGCAATGCGCGACTGCGGCTCCAGCGATAATTTCCATCCCTTTGACGAATCCTGTGCACAACGTCGTAAGGTGCGCCATGGTGAATAGCGTTTTCCCATGCTGCCGCCATTTGTGGCAAATCATCGGGATGAACAACCTTCATCCATCCAGTTCCATACGCCTCGTCACGCGGTAATCCGGTCCATTCGATCCATTTGTCAGTAAAATAGTCGATTCCACCCTCCGCATTAGCCGACCAGGGCACAGCTGGCATTTTTTCCGTCAACACACGGAGATGACCTTCCCGATCCTGAAGCGCTTGCTGCGCCTGCTTTCGATCTGTGATGTCTTGAACAGTTCCGCTCATTCTTACGGGCTCGCCCGCAGCGTTTCGAAAGCTGCGACCATTGGCGAGCAGCCAGCGCACAGGCTGATCGTCCCGGTTAACCCGCATTTCAACCTCATATTTGGTGCTCTCGCGTAAAGCGCGCTCGATAGCTTCAACAACGCGCTCCCGGTCACTCGGATGAACCGCGTTTAGAAACATATCGTAACTGACGGCCTGATCCGCTGAGAACCCAAAGAGTTCTCTGCACCGGCTTGACCACACCAGTTCGTTCGTCGGGATCTTCCAATCCCAGATACCAAGGTCCGAGGCTTCGATTGCAAGTTGAAGCTTCTCTCTCGTTTCGCGAATTTCGTCTTCGGCACGCTTGCGGCTGGTTATATCCTCTACGACCGATATGAAAAATGCGGGTTGATTGGTCGCCGGGTCACGTACCGACGAAACGGTGACATTCACCCAAATTATCCGGCCCTCCTTGCAGCGAATTCTCTTCTCCAAATGAAACCATGGGATTTCACCGGCCGACAGTTTGTCGAGTAGTTCAGCGTTCGCCGGCCAGTCCTCTGGTACAGTGATCTCCTTGATCGTTTTTGCCAGGATCTCGTCGTGCGAATAACCAAGCATCGCGGTGTAACGAGTATTCACGCGCGCAAAGTGACCATCCGGCGTCGCGATGCTGACTCCAACCCCCGCGTTGTCAAATGTCGCGCGGAATCGTTCCTCACTTTCCCGCAGCGATTCTTCGGCTTGCTTCAGCGCGGTGATATCTACAACGACGCCCAAAATTCGGATTGGCTCGCCCGAGTTGCCGTAAAATGCGCGACCGCGAACCACCAGCCAAAGGACCGAACCGTCGGGACGCAGCGCACGGTATTGGAATTCATGATCCTCCTGTTTTCTGGTGAACATCTGTTCAACCGTTGCAAATACATTGCGATCGTCCGGATGAACCCTTGAGATTACCGCTTCCATCGTGCCCGGAAACTCTCCCGGAGCGTAGCCAAAGAAGCGCTCGGTTTCTTCCGACCAGATATGCACATTACGGACTATATCCCATTCATAGGTTCCGATTCGCGCCCCCTTCATTGCCAATTCGAGCTTCTGCCTCGTGTCTGCTTCCCTTTGTAGCAGTTCCCGCAAGCGCAATTCGGACTGCGCCATTAACTCGTCTGCCTTTTTTTTCGCCGAGATGTCCCGGATATAGGTGAGAAAATGGAGGGGCTTCCCATTTTCGTCGGTCACAATCGATGTATTGCAATAGACCCAGACGATCCCGCCGCTCTTGGGCAACAGGCGCTTCTCCATTTCAAACGACTTCATCTCTCCGTTGACCAGCCGGAGGCATTGCTTCCAATCAAACGCGAAATCGTCGGGCTGGGTAATATCCGATAAACTCTTCTGTAGAAGTTCGCCGAGCGGATACCCGAGAAGTTCAGCGAGCGTCGGAGGAGCCTTCAAAATCCGTCCCTCGAGGCCGACAAGTATCGTCATCACGTGAGAGAAACTCTGCGTTCTGGTGAGTTGCTCCTCACTCTTCCTGAGCGCATCCTCGGTCGCGCGCATCGTCGTGACGTCTGTGTTCGTGCCAAACCACCGAATAATTTTTCCGCCGGGATCCCGTATCGGAACAGCTCTTGAAAGAAACCAGCGAAACGTGCCGTCTTTTGCCCGAAGTGGGAATGTGTCTTCCCAGGTAACCCCCCGTGCTAAACAGTCGCGGAACTTTTCAACGACTTTCCACACATAATCTGGATGATGCACTTTTTGCCAGCCCCAGCCTTGCATCTCTTCGAGGGTTGTCCCCGTGTAATCAAACCACCGTTGATTGTACCAAAAAATCCATCCATCAGCGTCGGCCATCCATGCCAACTGGGAAATATTATCGGCAAGATTGCGAAACCGCTCAGCATACTCACGCAACGCGGCTTCATCTCTTTTTTGACGGGAAATATCCCGAATGAACTTCGCCGCCCCAATGATTTCGCCGTGGTCATCCTTCAAGAGCGCCGTCGATATTGAAACATCGATGCGCGTGCCGTCTTTTCGAAGTCGAATCGTGTGAAAATGTTCTAAACGTTCGCCGCGGTTCAAGCGTTCGAGGGTGCTTGCTTCTTCTGAACGCAATTCCGGCGGAATAATACGCTCAATCGGCTGCCCGATAATCTCATCGGCATCGTACCCAAACATCCGTTCGGCACCAGGATTCCAGCTCGTGATGATCGCGTCGCGATTGGCACTGACGATCGCGTCCTCAGACGCTTCGACAATGGCTTTCAGCAACGACGCCGCGTCGGTTGAACCGCTACGCCGCTGCAAAGTTTCGGGTTGATTGATCATTAGAAGGCGACGACCTCATTTTTACGGAGAATAGATCCGTGCGGTTGCCAAGTTAGGGACAAATCCCGGTATGCGTGTACCTATCCTCCTGCATAACCTTCCCCAACCGTTTTTAAATGCAAGGTGCACAAACCTGCTTCTATCTTGGGAAAATCTGTTCGGATACGTGTCCGCGTTGCCCCTCATCTGCTGCCGACGACCTTTTGTTTACTCTCGACCGTCACGCAGTGAAGATTTTAAATCCAAACCGCTATGAGGAAATGCTTCTACGCAGTTGTCTACATTTTCAGCGCCCTTACCCTTTTCGCCGCAGATTGGAAAATTGCCGACGGCCCCCTGAAAACGCGCTGGGCGAAACAAGTCAAACCGACGGCGGCGCTTCCGGAATATCCCCGACCACAACTCGTCCGCAAAGACTGGTTGAACCTTAACGGCCTTTGGGATTACGCGAT
>CBHWET010000227.1:0-8266 GCA_966112985.1 uncultured bacterium
TGCAGGTCTGCACGCCAAAAGCTGACACCCTTGTATCCACCAATTGATGCTGGGTTGGCATTCGTTTTTATCCGGGTCACAAATTCAGAAATTTCTGCGCCAGTCGTTGTATTTGCGACGGATGGGCTCCAACCTTGAGCGATCGGAATAATCGGTTTAATCGCATTCGTATTCGAACCCGTGAGGGAATTCTGCCAATTACGCCACTCAGTATTAAGGTTATTCACCATCGTCGCGACAGTAATGCCGAAACTTCTCCAGTAACACTGCGGCATCACGGCATCGCAATATTTTCCAAAGGTCACATATGGAAAACTTGAATGAGAGCTGATGTAGACAAACGGGGAGTGCGCGAGAAAAGTGTTCGGATAGGCTGCACGAATCCCCTGGCAGTATTGGTCTGCAGCAGAACTGTTATTAGGCAGATTCTGGCTTTCGTATTCGATCTCCGCGTCAATTACAAAACCATCCGCACCAAGCGCCAAGGCGTTTGTCGCGACGGCTATTTCACCCGTTATGTTCGTCCCAAATACACGGCCGTAGGCGAAGATCTTCAAGCCTGCAGCGTGTGCTTGATACACTAAATTGCTATCAAATTGCGTCCAGAACGTAGCGCCGTCACCGGCCTTCACTACCAAGAACTGCATTCCTTGCAGTCGCTCGTAGTTCATCAGGCTGGGAATATCAACGACTGATACAACGTTTCCGCCTAACTTATTCGTAGCGCTCGAAAGGATGTAGATCCAATCGCCTTTGCCTAGGTTTGAAGGGTCGGGTCGGACAACCAACGTAGCCGGGGTACTCGTTACCGTCCCAACGACATTGCCTACCACCACTGTATAGCTGCCAGCATTCGCTGTTTGTACGTTCGTGATGCTGTAGCTTGTCCCCGTAGCGCCGGAAATGTTAGCTCCCCGGAATTGCCATTGGTACGACAACGGTGTGGCTCCCGTTGCAGCCACGGTAAACGTCACGTTTCCGCCGGTAATAATACTCTGGCTTTGGGGTTGCGTGGTGATGCTCGGTGGCAGAACAACCGTGACATTCACAACAGCTGACGTGCTCGTAGCACCGCTGTTATCAGTGGCAACTGCGGTTAAAGCGTAGCTCCCCAGCGCCACATTATTCCAGGCAAAGCTGTAGGGCGCCGTCAAATCTTCACCGAGCTTATTTGTTCCTGCATAAAATTCGACTTTCACAATAGCATCGTCGGGATCAGTAGCCGATGCCTGTAACTGAATAGTCGATTGATCGGCGAAGTACGAACCGTTAGCAGGATTTGTGAGGGTGACAGTGGGCGCGACGTTTGGTGAGAGTAAGAAGGCGCGCTCCTGGCCGTTGTAAAGCCCCCAGCCCACGATTTGGCCGCGATCGTTAATTCCGCGCGCCTCCCGGAGTTCCCACGACGCCGTTGGCGGCAGAAACATGTTTAGATTCGTCAGGCTTCCGTTCGCCCAAAGAAACGCACGCAATGTACCACCATCCATTGTTGAAGCACCAACTACCTTATTCGAATTGTTAATTGCGTAAGCATAGCTATTGGTTGCTCCCGGCAGCATTCCAATGCGCGTTACCACACCGGTGTTTAGCAGAAATGCTTGTTCGCTATTGTTGGTTACACCCCAACCAACAATTCGACCAGAATTGTTGATGCCACGCGCATCAATGAGAACCCAGCCCGCATTAGTTCCAACGACAGCATTGAGATTGTTCAATACGCCGTTCTGCCACAAAAACGCGTTAGTTGCTAGCGAAGCGGTCTCCGACGAGCCAACGACAATGTTTGAATTGTTAAGGCCAAAAGCGAAGCTGCTGTTACCACCAAGGGTCCCAAGGTTCGTTACGGAGCCGTTCCATAGCGTAAACGCTCGAGGGCCGTTAGTCGTGTCGATATAACCAACGATCTGGGCAAAGTCATTGATGCCATAGGCATAGCTGTTAAGCCCTCCCAGGGGGCCGAGATTGGTGATTGAACCGTTGCTGTAAATGAACGCCTTCATACCGGTCGCGTCCGCGCCGAAACCGCCGATCTGACCCGACGAATTGATACTCAACGCATACTGGTTGGTGCCACCAAGAGTCCCGAGATCTGTCACTGTGCCTGCGCTATACAAGAAAGCGCGTGCGCCATTAGTGTTTAACGAGTAACCAACAACTTGTCCCTGATTATTAATTCCATAGGCGTAGCTATTATCCCCGACAAGAGCGCCAAGGTCTGTGATATGATAACCAGATATATATTCAGCCGACGCGGTGCGAGCAGCACTCTTTTGCGCGGTTGGCCAAGCAGCTGCAGACGCGAGTGCGCTCGAACCATAGATCGCGTAGAAATTTCCATTTGCGGAACTAATATAAACCGCGCCATCAGGCCCGATCGTCGGCGATCGAACTGCCCCACTCGTTGCATAGTTCCACTTTTGAGTTCCGTTCCGGTCGTAGGCATATAATTTGCCATCCGTGCTACCAAAATAGATCGTTCCATCGGCAGCAATGGCGGGCTGTGACCACAAATATCCACTTACATATTGGGACCATTTGATAGTGCCGGAGGGATTAATGGCATATAGTCCGCCGCCAACGGTAGTGGCATAAATAGTGCCGTCCACGTCGATTGACGGTGGAGAATCTACGCGAGTAAACGTGCTCAGTTTCCATTTGAAGGTTCCATCTGGATTAACCGCCGCGATGCCGTTCAACGTTGGATATTCGCCGCCAATATAAATCGTACCATCAGCAGCAATAGCGGGCGACGAACTGCCGCTGAAGCTCGAAATAGTCCATTTTACACTTCCGTCCGGACGAATCGCTTTCAACTGGGTTCCCGTTTCCGCCGCATAGACTGTTCCGTCTCGACCAATTGCCGGAGATCCAGGAATCGCTCCATTAAATCCCACACTCCACTTTTGGGATCCGTTGACGGGATTCAAAGCATGGAGAAAAAAGTCGCCAGCACCGGCGTACACCGTGCCATCTACGGCGATCGCACACGAGCCCATCCAGGAATCATTGGCTTGAAAGCTCCATTTAATCGTCCCACCTGGGCTGATTGCATAAAGACGATAGTCGCCGCTGCCCGTGCCTACGTAAATAGTACCATCAGCGCCCACAGACGGGTTGCCCACCGCGCCGCCTGTGGAGCAGCTCCACTTCAGCGTTCCATTCGGGCGAAAAGCGTACAAATTGTGATCGCTAGATCCAACATAGACCGTTCCATCAGGTCCAATGGCGGCCGATCCTCCACCAGCCACAGCATAGCTCCATTTCATGGAACCAACTGTTTGTGCCATCGTCGACACCAAGCCGCCTGCTGTAGTAACGAGTAATGCCAAGGAAAGGCGGGTGGCGAGAAGTTTGCGTATTAATTTCATAAAACGGCCTCTAAAGTATACAATAAATTTAGACGACGGCAGCAGAAGGAGAACGCCTCCACCTGCAATGTCGCCAGACAAATGGCTACACTCAGTTGACGTGTAATTTTCGCGATTACCGCCACATAGGCAGCACGCGTTACTTTTAGCTATATTTGCTAAGGTATATGGCAGGTTTTACCAAAGTGCGACTAAGTGCCCTGTCGCAACTTATGGCGTTCCCGCCTTACTAAACCGACTTAGACCCCTTGATGGACTGGCGTGGAGATTGTCGAATTTTTAGCAGGTGTCAAGCGGTTTACAAAAAAAAATTAAAAAAGGTTAAAAAACTTGAAAGCTCGAGGATACTAGCTAGATAGTTCGGCCCAATTTTACTAGGAAATACCTTCAATACTCATTATATGGGCAATCCCACAAAGCTATTTATAGGTTCTGCGTTATTTTTACTTTTTTCTACGTGGTCCTACTCACAAACTGCAACCAACGAATTTCGGGCTATATGGACCGAAGCGTGGCACGCCGGTTTTACTAAGACCAGCGAAGTCGCGAAGCTAGTACAGGATCTCAGGGAAGCCAATTGCAATACGGCGATTGTACAGGTCCGTAAACGTGGCGACGCATATTACTCAGGCAGTAAGTTTGAACCACGCTCGAAATTGATTGCTCCCAATTACGATCCGCTTGCCGAAGTCCTCAAGCAAGCCCATGACGTTCATAATGGCCCCCGCCTCGATGTTCACGCATGGCTCGTTGTATATCCGGTAAGTTATAAAAAGATGAACGAAAAGACCAAAAAGCTCGAAATCGTTCATAAAGATCCAAAACATCCGTTCCGCCTGCACAAGGATTGGTTGAGCCAGGTACAAAAAGGCGCGACATACGACGGAAACGACTTTTCATTTGACCCAGGCCATCCAGATGTTCAGCGCCACATTTTCAATGTCGCTATGGATATTGTCTCCCGATATGACGTAGACGGCCTACATCTTGATCACGCGCGGTACGTAAGTGACTTTTGGGGTTACAATCCCGTCTCCGTTGCCCGTTTCAATAAACTATTTGCACGCGTCGGTACACCAAAGTTCAACGATCCGGATTGGACACAATTCCGCCGCGATCAGGTAACCGATCTCATCCGTAAAATTTATTTGTCCGCTATTGATTTGAAGCCGGGACTAAAAATTTCGGCCAGCACAATTGCCTGGGCTCCGGGCATTACATCGGACGGCCAATGGAAATCAACTATGGCTTACAAAAGTGCCTTGCAGGATTGGCGCGCGTGGATGGAAGAAGGAATTCTAGACATTAACATGCCGATGTTGTTCTTCGATGAAACGAAACCTTCACTCTCAAAATACTACGCGGATTGGAACGATTTCGCGAAGGATCACGCTTATGGGCGTGCAGTCGTCCCCGGCGTTGGTGGCTGGTTCAACCCTTCAACCAGTATTTCAAAACAAATTCACGTTGCGCGCACCGCCAGTGCGAAAACGAACTATGCCGCAGGCGTTGCCCTGTATTCATACGCCAAACCCAATATCGACACGAACTCAACGCTGTTTAAAACTGTCGGGGAGGGAATCTTCACAAATGCGGTTTCAATACCAGAGCTCTCATGGAAAACGAAACCAACCGTCGGCCACTTAAAAGGTTTTGTGACGGCCGACAACGGAACAAATTATTTGGATGGGGTGAAAGTAGAACTTACCGGAAGCGCTACACGAAAATTGCACAGTGATGCCACCGGATTCTATGGTGCCGTTGATCTGTCGCCCGGCAAATACTCACTCATAACTGCATTCCCCGGCTTCGCACCGGTTACTAACGAGGTGACTATCGCCGTAGGAAAAGTAACCACCCACAACATCCTGCTCAAAACATCGAACGGAAAGCAGTCGTAAGGAATCAGCGCAGCGGTGAATCGTTGATTAAAGGAAAAGAAAACTCGTTCCGTTCACCAATCGGTAGGCATGTAGTCCTTAAGGAATTTTCCCCAGATATGCTCGCCGGTATTAAAACCGGCTATGATCGGATCAACGATTCGTGCGGCACCGTCAACGATATCGAGGGGTGGATGAAAACGGTGCTCTTTTACCTTCCGTGCGGCAATTTGCACCGGGTCCTCATCCGTTACCCATCCGGTATCCACGCTATTCATGTGAATGCCGTCGGCTTGGTACTCGGCGGCTGAGGTGCGCGTCATCATGTTGAGCGCGGCTTTTGCCATGTTCGTGTGCGGATGACGCGTAGTTTTAAATTTTCGATAGAACTGACCTTCGACCGCCGAAACGTTAACGATGTGTTTGTCACGTTCTGGCGTGCGTAACATCAAGGGTTTCAATCGTGCGTTCAGGATGAACGGAGCGACTGCGTTGACGAGTTGAACCTCGAGCAATTCTACCGTAGGAACTTCCGCCAACATCATGCGCCACGAATTGCGCTCGCGAAGATCCACCTGTTGCAGATCCTGGTCGAGTTTACCCTGCGGAAAGAGATTGCGTTGCGCCGCGAGCTCATCCGGCAACAGCGGCACCTGCGACAACTCAGCGGCGTGGGTTAACCCTGCCACTTCAGACATGCGCTTTTGCACCAACGCGGGCTCGGCCTCCGGCAACATATGATATCCACGCAATCCTTCGTAGGATCCGAGCAGTCGGCGCGCTTTCTCCGGCAGATCGTTTAACGAGCCCGATTCACGCTGCATCATGTGTTCATAAAAATCGGGCGGACGACGAACGGTTTGACACGCATTGTTGATAATAAAATCAAGCCGATTACGCGTGTTCAGCAAATGTCGGCAAAACGCCTCGACACTTGGTGTGTGCCGCAGATCAAGGCCGAAGATTTCTAATCGATGCCCCCATTGATCGAAGTCTGGCTCCTGGGCGTAGCGCGCAGCAGAATCGCGCGGGAAGCGCGTGCAAACAATAAGAGTCGCGCCGGCACGCAATAGTTTGATACCGGCCTGATAGCCGATCTTCACACGTCCACCCGTTAGCAACGCTACGCGTCCACTCAGATCAGCAAGTTCCGAACGCTTGCGGAAATTTAATTCAGCACACGACGGACAGAGTTGATCGTAAAAGTGGTGAATCGTCGTATAATCTTTTTTGCAGATGTAGCAGTTCTGCGGCTCGACCACTTCGCGAAACTCAGGGTCGTCCTTGATATCCTGTTGTTCAAAACCGGTCGGAGGATGAACGTTCGGTGTCGTGAAAACTGGCTTGCTGCGCAGGACTCGAATTCCGGTTTCTGACAGAACATTTTGATCGCGTTCGAGTTTCTCCGAACGCCGTTGACGTGAACGGGCTTTGACCAGTCGACGACGCTCGCGAACATCAGGACAATAGATGTCGCCAGCCGCCTTCAACAAACGCGCTCGTTCCTCGACTGACAAAGACGCAAGAACCGTGCGATCCGCTGCCGCGGCTTCCAGAATCTCCGCTGCCTCTTTCAAACGCTGGAGGATATCCGGACCCTTTGCAGGACTGCTCGAGTCGCTATTCGTTGGTTGATTGGACATCTGCTGAAATGCTTCCGTCGTAAAATACGGGTGCGAACGTATATCCTAACGGACGAAGGTCAAGGCGGTGATTCAGAAAAGCAGATTTCGTCAGCCCCCGGCGAACACTGGACGAAAGCCAGCGTCTTCGAGAATTCGAGCAACTTCGCTTCGCTTATCTCCCTGGATCTCAATGCGTCCGTCTTTCACGGTCCCGCCGGTTCCGCAGGCTTTCTGCATTTGTTTGGCAAGTTTCTCTTTTTCGGGAAGTCCGATACCAACGAAGTTAGTGACGACAGTTACCGTCTTGCCACCCCGACCAGCCTTCTCACGAATGATATCGACTCGACCGCGGCTTTTCTTTGGCTTCGCAAGCTCTGGAACATCGGCGGGTCCCGGCGGCAATCCAGCGCTGCTAAGATTAGCGAAGGGATTGTTCCCAAAAGCCTCTTTATCGTCTGAACCGTCCATACATGTTGAGAATAACGAATAGATGAAATCTGCACAGTGTTTTCAATTCAGGATGCTACGGATTGACCTGCGGCAAGGAACATGCTGAAACTTCGGTATGGCAGCGCCTGAACTAAAGATTGAGAAACTTACAACCGGCACCGGATCGGCACCTAAAAAGGGCCAAACCGTTACCGTGCATTACACGGGCTGGTTCACCAACGGCAGTAAATTCGACAGCTCTGTCGACCGCAAACAACCCTTCAAATTCGTCCTCGGAGCCGGACAGGTGATCGCCGGCTGGGATATTGGCGTTGCGGGAATGAAAGTTGGCGACAAGGTGAAACTGACGATTCCACCCGAACTCGCGTACGGCCGTGAAGGGTATCCCGGTGCAATTCCTCCGGATTCCACGTTGATCTTTGACGTCGAGTTGCTCGCGGTCGGTTGATCTCTGGCGGCATGGGCCTTTTTTCCATCAACCAGGAAAAGGAAGATCAGCTCGCGCGGAGGATGGCGGCGGCCGGCATCAATGAAGCGGATATCGAAGAAACATTTGTCCGATCCGGTGGCCACGGCGGCCAGAACGTCAACAAAACTTCGACGTGCGTCATGCTTGTGCATCGGCCCACGGGTATCCAGGTAAAATGCCAGACGACACGGCAGCAGGGCCAAAACCGATTTCTCGCCCGCGAACTGCTGCTGGAAAAAATTGAACTTCAGAAAAAAAGGGCAGCCGACGCGGAGCGTGCACGCCGGGAAAAAACCCGCCGTCAAAAGCGCGGCCGCAGTCGGGCCGCAAAGCAACGGATCCTTCAGGAAAAACATCATCGCTCAGCGAGGAAGGAGCAACGCCGACTTCGCGACGAGTAACACATTGTGACATGCCAACCTTCATTGAGAAACCAACACGCATTCAAGCTGCTGGCAACAAACCCAAGAGCAT
>CBHWET010000228.1:0-8249 GCA_966112985.1 uncultured bacterium
CGACCAGCACATGGCTCGATCCTGTGTTCGACGCAAATGCCGTTTGCTGGGACAGCGGAATGAACGTACGGAACGCCTACACCAGCGTTCGTCCACCGCCGGTTCCATCTGGCGAAGAACTCTCGGCGGGCATTTGGCTCGAAGTTGGCAATGGGATTTATTCGATCAAAGCCGGCTATTATACGACCGTTTATTCGAACACGAACCCGATCTACAATCCACAGATGGCCTGGAATGGTACGAACTGGATTCTTGCGTGGTCGATGATGACAAACTCTCCTCCGAATGCCGGCATCACGTTTACCAATCCGAATTACGAAATCTATTATTCCGTTGGTAACCAGAACTGCACCACGTGGACGGCCCCGCGATTCTTCAGTCCGAATACGGTATATGACGGCTTCGATGATTTCCTCGATCAACTCGTTTCTCATCCGAATGGCGGGTTGTGTGCGATCTGGCATCACGGGAGCACGAATGCGGGTGAAATCTATGTGTCGCAGGTGATTGACGTCGCAAATCCGCCGCCACCGACGCAACTGACGTCTGCTGCTCTGACAAATAACTATCCGAGGCTTGCGGTTACACCGTCAGGTGGTTGGGTTGCGATCTGGCAGGCAAAAGGCGGCTCTTACGGCAGCGATGGAGACATCGTTACCACGCCGTTATTCCCCACGGCTCCGGCGATCACAGAGTTGTCGGAATGTGGTGCTTATGTCAGCGGCGCTCTGATTCAGAGTGCTTCGCCGCATTTGTCGTATGATTCGTGCATCCCTGGGTTGCGCGACCGCTGGTTCAAATGGTCAGGCTACGTTGACGCTGGAATGGTTTACGTGTCGTTCAAGGATGGTGTGAGATCGGTGCGCACGGACACGCGCGATGACGTGAATGTCGACATCGGTGGTGATCCAGTCACCGGTCGCGCGATTTCATTGTGGGATTCGTATGTTTATTGGGACGATGAAATGGGCAACGATTGGGACATTCGTTTCTCGAGTTTCTATGGCAACGGATACGATTACTTCGGTGCGAACTGGAAACCGTCGCGTGTCCTTAACCCTGACGCCAGTTACGATAACTTGAATGACATTATCGGCAGCGTGGCTCCGAACAAAGGCGGCACGACCTGGCTCGCTTCATGGGGACGTATGCATTTGCATCCGTCGAATTCCGCGTCGAATGAATGGGAAATTGCTGTCAGCCGTTCCATTGACAACGGCAGAACGTGGACAACACCTGCGTTTACGACAGGCGCATACGATCGTCTCTACGACTTCGAACCGCAGGTGCGCGCGGGCACTAATCACAATTGGTTGATTGCTTATGGCGCCAGTGCCATGTCGAGTCCGTCGCCTTCGGGAGTAACCGCGGATTCAGTGCTGATCCGTGTCTGCCGTTCGACCAACGACGGTGTGACATGGGCCACGCCGCAAACAGTTGCGACCTACGTTCCATTAACCAACGGTGCGTTGCCAAGCCGTGGACGAACAGGTCTCGCCACTGACGGCAAAGGCAATTGGGTCCTCGTCGCGGACGGCGTGCTGACAGCACCCACACCCGGCAATTCAAGCGTAGTCGCGATGCGTTCCAGTGACGATGGCGTGACATGGTCTGCACCTGTGTCGCTTCCGCGAACCAATTACGATGCGTATCCACGTGTCGCTACCGACGGGCGCGGCAAATGGGTTTGCGCATTCACATCCGAGACTTCGAATTACGGCGATGTGCAGATTTACACGTCGTTATCGACGAATAATGGAGCCAGCTGGAGCACACCTGTTCGTTTGTCCTCGACTAACGGATGGAACACGTTCTGCGACATCGCTTGTGAGCCGGCGACAGGTCACTTCGTCGTTGTCTGGAGCAAAGGAACGGTGAGTACGTGGCCGACACTGCTTGGTCGCCAGATCCTTTCGGCGTATTCGACGAATGGTGTCAACTGGGGAAGCCCACAGGTTGTTGCAACAAATTCGCTTGCTGGCGGACAATCACGTCCCCGTATTGCGACGAGCGATTATGGTAAATTCGTCACGGTGTGGGCATGGAACAACGCCGGTGAAATCGGTGGTAGTGGGGACACGGATATTATGTCTGCCGTGGGAATTCACTACGGTGCGCCGGATCAAATCATCTGGAGCCCTGTAATGGATGGCGCGACGAAAACTGTCAGCGCGGGCGTGGCATCAACAGTGCCGGCGGAACCGCTCGGCTATGTGACGTTATACTCCGGCTCAACGTTCGGCCAACTCACACAACAACAATGTGTGACGACGCGAAATTGGGACGGCTCGATCACCGCTTCGATGGAGTTTTCCGAGGCAGGACAGAAAACGATCTGGATACGCGTGGGCAGTAATTCCACTGCGCTGGACCAAAGCGTGTCTGTTTCCTGTGAAGGCTGGTAAGATCTAGCAAACGAAGGGCCCTGTTTCCGTGAGGAAACAGGGCCCATTTGTTTAGAATTCTTACTCGGCGTTAGACTTTCCAACCTTTGCGATATTCCTTTTTGATCAGCTTATCCGCTTCAGGACGGTTCTTCACCTTCATGTGCTTGGAGTCCCATTCAAGTTTGCCACCAAGGCGCAACGCGAGGTTGCCGAGCAGAACCGTTTCCGTGAAGGGCGCAGCGTAATCCGGGAAGTTGGAGCAGGCCGCCGGGCCACCTTTTGCGGCACGAAGCCAGTCCTTGTATGGATCGTTGTCCGGAACGCGTGGAATTGTTTTCGGCGGCTTGGTGAAGCCCTTCATCTTTGATTCCGGCAGGAGCGTCGGATTTCCGCCATAGGCTTCGCACGTTAATTTGCCTTTGCTGCCGACGAAAATCGTGCCGTTGTCGCCAAGCTTTTGCGCTTCGAGTTCCGCCGGTTTCTCTGGCTTCCGACCGCCATCGTGCCAGTAAAATGTGAGCGCAGGCATATTGCCGTGAGGCGTCATGCGTTCAGGAAACTCATAGCGAATCACAGAGGCGCGAGGCGCCATCTCGCTGGTCATGCCGTCTTGCTCGATCATTTCAACAGACGTGGGCGCGCCGAGATGCAACGCCCAGTTTGCCGGGTCCATGATGTGACAACCCATGTCACCGAGAGCGCCGCAACCGAAATCCCACCAACCGCGCCATGAGAACGGATGATAAACCGGACTTCCGCCAGCGCGCTTCCAACCTTTCGATTCTTCTTCCGTCCAATTCTTTTTGAAGAGGCGCATGGGGGCGGGGCCGAGCCAGAGGTCCCAGTCAAGGTTAGCCGGAACCGGGTCCGAACCTTGAGGACGATTCAGTCCTTGCGGCCAGATCGGGCGATCGGTCCAGCAATGGACTTCGCGCACATCCCCGATGGCACCTGCCCAGATGATTTCGCACAATTCACGGACGCCTTCGCCGCAATGTCCCTGGTTACCCATTTGCGTTGCGACTTTGTGTTTGCGAGCGGCTTTGCCGAGTTCGCGTGCTTCCCAGATCGTGTGGGTGAGCGGCTTCTGGCAATAAACATGTTTGCCATGTTTCACCGCGAGCATTGCGGCCGGATAATGATGATGATCCGGCGTGCTCACGATAACACCATCCAAATCCTTGTGTTTTTCGATCAAGATGCGGTAGTCGCGATAAAGTTTTGCGCCGGTATATTTTTGTGCGCTCTTGTTCAGCGAATTCTCATCGACATCGCACAGAGCAACGATGTTTGCGCCGGCATTGAATGCTCCTTCGATATCGCTCCCGCCTTTGCCTGAAACGCCGATGCCGGCGATGTTCAGCTTTTCATTTGCGGATTTAATTTTTGGACGGGCGAGCAGAGGACCGGTGATACCGGCCGCTGTTGCTGCAATCGCAGAATAATAGATGAACCGACGACGATTAATGCCGAGACTTAATTCCGTAGGCGTTTGTTTTTCAGGCGTCATAATAATGTTGATCTTTGATGCTGCGGGGCAGGCATGTATTTAACTTTCCGTGATTTTTTTCCAGCTTTTTTTGTTTTTGACGAACTGAAGGGGGCGCTCGGATTCGGCGTCAAGGACCGGAGTCCTGACGTCTCTGTCAATTAACCTCCAACTTTAACGTCTCCAGGTCTAAGAAATGTTAGTACCGGTACCATAAGTCAGGGCGAGCGACGGGAGGGAAGCGACTGCGGCAACGAATTCGTCTCGGATAGAGCCCGCTGAGTTGATTGCTTCAGGTTCAGTTTTGAAATCACTGGTTCTGGAATAGTACCATCCATTCTAACCGGAATCTGTATGTCAGGCTTTGGCATTGTTCGCCCTACACCTTTCATCATCTTGTTGATGCTTACCACGTAGATCCACTGTTCGTGGCCTATAGAATTAACATTTCGCAAAAGTTTGACGTCGTAGACCTCCCAGCTGACATACGTTGTCCGACGAGACTTCTCGTCCAAGGAAGGAAGAGGAAATGGTACTGGATCTTTGCTTTGGGGCGCCACTTTCTGGATGTAATCTTTTGCGAGCCTCATGGCCTTACCGGGCGAGAGTGGAGGCGCCTCCTGAATGCGCGGTTCCCACTCATCCTTTTCGGTTAGAGGAACCTTAAATGTATATTGAATCCCTTCTATTGGAGAGCTGGTAAAAACCCACACAAGGCCGCCGTCTGAACAGAAACCGATCATTGTCGAGACGAGCGAAAACACAAAAGCAATTGAGACGTTTTTCATGTTCAGAATGTAGTCGCCGATTTGGGCGATCAGTCGATTATCCAGATCGTTCTTTCGCAGTCTTTAGCTATTCACGCTAAGGGATGCCATCGGATGTAGTATCAATTTTTCCGTTTCGCCCGGGCGTTGTGCGGCCTATAGCACTTCCATCCTCCGCATTCATCAACCGCCTTATCGCGAAATGATCCGACAAATACGAGAACAAATCCCAACAGCATCAATGGAAATACAATTTTAACTACAACGGCAGGAATCGAAGATTCCGAGCGCAGGAAAAAAAGCGCAGGAAAGCCGGCGGTAAAGAGTCCTATTCCGAAGCAAGAGAGACCGCCCATGAGAGGTTTGCGATAATACTCTCGTGGCCGTCGCGGATAGATTGAAATACTGACTCCCTTTCCCCAATGAACACGCAATCGAGGTATGAACGCTGCGAGGAAAAAATACAGCGATATGATAACCAGTCCGATAACTGCGATTTGTTGCATAGACAGTTAAGTGGTCCCGTCCTTTTGCGCGATTAATTCCCACTCCCAAACGTTGCCATCTTCGGGATGAACTACGACGCCTCGAAACACGAATCCAAGCTTTTTCAGTAAAGCATTTGACGCATTCGGTGCAGGCAGTGTCTGCGCCGTGACGACGATGTTCGGACTTGCACGACGCGCAATTCGCACCAACGCGTCGGCTGTCGCGGACGCAAAACCGCGGCCTTCGAATTCCGGCAACGTATAGTATGCAATCTCCACGCGATTGTCACGCGGTCGGCCTTTAAACGCGCCGCCTCCGATCGGACGACCTTCGGAAACAGATACGTAGCCAATCCATGGAAGCTCGAATCCTACAACTCCATAGAACGACGCCATCCCCTTGCAGTTTTCCTTCATCAGTTCTGGAAAACTTTCGAAGGGCAAAGGAACGCGACCAAATTTATCGATTGGCAGAAGCTCGACGACTTTCATTTCAATGCGAATGGAAGAGTGAGGCACAGCGACATAGTATCGGCATCGACTTACGGGCAACCGGGTCAACAGCGATCATCCGGATCGGTGTCGAATGGACAAAGGCTCAGTCGCCGGAACGCCGCTCCGATAAAATCTTCGGCTTTTGCGTAAGTTCCAGAACTGCCGCGCACATCGCGGTGATCGCTGTTTTGATCGTCGGCTCAACCACAGGAGAGAAAAAGGGAGAATGCAGGGACGGCAATGGCTTTCCGGTTTTGCGGCTTTCGGCCACCGTTTCAGGGTTAGCAGCTCCCACCCAGAAAATGCAGCTTGGGATTTTTTCCGGCGTCCTGCCGTATTGACTGAAATCCTCTGCGCCCATTGTCGGCTTCGCGATAATGACGTTCGTTTTGCCCAGCCACGATTCCCATGCGACAGCGAGGCGGCGTGTCAATTTCGGCTCATTATAAGTCGACGGCGTGGAGTCTTCGCTGAACTTTACTTCGGGCAAACGGTCTTCCGGCACGCCTGCGCTTAACGCCTGGCCACGCACAATTCTTTTTACCGCAGCCATGGTTTGTTGTCGAACTTCGTCGGTGTAGGAGCGCAACGTGAGCTGCAACTTCACTTCATCGGGAATGATGTTGTGTTTCGTGCCGCCATGAATTGATCCAACCGTTACCACCGCGGGTTCGCCGGGCTGAATCTCGCGGCTGACGATCGTCTGGAGTGCGACGACAATTTCCGATGCGAGGACAATAGGATCTTTCGTCGTATGTGGATATGCGCCGTGTCCGCCAACGCCGCGCACCGTAATGTCCACTGAGTCAACATTCGCCAGCACGAAACCTTCGTTGTATCCGACCGTGCCAGCTGGCAGGTCCGCCGCGTCATGTAGTGCGAGGCAGAAATCGGGCTTTGGGAAGCGGGTGAATAAGCCATCGGCGAGCATCAGCTTCGCGCCGCCAACGCGTTCTTCTGCCGGTTGCGCGATGAAGAGGACTGTGCCGCTCCATTGGTCCTTCAGTTGAGTGAGAGTTCGCGCGGTTCCGATCAACGAGGTCATGTGAACGTCGTGACCGCAAGCGTGCATGACCGGAACGTCTTTACCCGAATCGTCTTTAGTCATCACCGTGCTCGCATACGGCAAACCAGTTTGCTCTTTAACCGGCAAGGCATCGAGATCGCAACGGACAAGAACCGTTGGCCCATTTCCATTTTTCAAGACACCGACCACGCCAAAGCCTCCGACCTTTTCCGTGACTTGAATGCTTTCGATTTTCCGCAGTTCTTCGGCGATTCGCTGGGAGGTTTTTTCTTCGTGCAACGAAAGTTCCGGGTGGGCGTGGAGATGCGTGTACAGCTTCGTCAGTTCTGGATATTCCTTTGACACAATGGTGCGAACTTTGCCCAGGGCGGCGGGTTCCTGTGCCGGTGCCGTTGCGGAAAACAAAAGCAAAGAAAAAAGGAGCGCGCAGGGTTTCATGACGCCGATTTTAACGAATGGCGTTGCGGAATCAAACCGTTTGGCTGTTGTCAATCGAGCACCCAGCTCAAACTCTCTCCCAAACAAAACCGGACATTTCGTTGTCGCCCGTGAAAACCAGAAAGCGGTCGCCTACAGGAACAATGTCCCACTGCATGTCTTCGCCGACATCCGGAATCTCAACAAGTAAGCTTATTTTGCCATCGGCAGTCTGCGTTCGGCTTTTGATGGGATAATCTCCATCGCCGTCGGTGCTGCGTATGGAAGCACGGTCTGGGGTAATCTCGAGTCGCATCGTTGTCGCGAGTTCGTCCTGCTGCTGCTCCGCAATTAACTTCTGAATCTTCGCCTCGCGCTTTGGGTCGGGTGGAATATCGGATGGACGCAAACCAACGTAGCTCAACATGCGCTCAATCGTCGCGTCCTCAGACTCGCCGAGCTTCCTGACGGTTTGCTCAATGTTAACTTTGTAGATTCCGTTGATGCTCATAAATACAGCAAAATACAGCGTGAGTGGCGTTGAATACCTCTTCAAAGTTCACTTGCGGCTTTTGGCTGTGAACCTGAAGTTTCGATAATCTCCTGGACCCGCGCCATGAACGCGGCTTTGTCCGGGACTGGACCTTCGCCGAGGTCCTCATATTGCAGCTCGCCCTCCGCTTTAGGTTTCCACTCGCTAAGCCAGGTTTTTGCCGTCCCGTTTTTTGTTCCGTGATATTCCAAAGTGAAATAGCGCAAATGCCGGATCATGCCGCAGGTCAAACCTGGAGCATCGAACACCATCAGGACAAAAAATGCCTCGGGCTTTTTGACAGGTGGCGGAAGCTCGACCAGAAACGCTGTTGAGTTCGGATGGCCCAATACCACCATGGAATAGGTGAGAGAATCAGACGGCACGAGATGCGCGCCGGAAAAATCCTGTCCCGCAGCTTCCCAAAACTGCAGCAGATGCGCGCGCCCCTCGTCACTGAATCCGGTGGCGCTCACCATTGGGACGAGTACGGCCTCGGGATTGGCAAAGAGTTCCTTGGGCAGGAGCTGGTGCGCAAACTGGTAATGTTGCTGCCTGGCTCCGAACAGTTTTGCGGCCACAAACAACCCAACGACACCGACAACCAGGACGCCGAGAATGATGAGAGCGATGTACATGTTAGAAAA
>CBHWET010000229.1:0-8245 GCA_966112985.1 uncultured bacterium
CCGGGATAATCTGCGTTGCGGGTGTTCAATACTTCCAACTTCGAGCCGTGCGGCATCGTCGTATAATCAATCTTAAGAACGTGGGTTCGCGGAGTAAGGCCATAGATGCTGAATTTGCCTTCGCTGTCGGTGACAACATAAGTGCCGTCTTCCACATACAAACGCACACCTGGGATGCCCAATTCGCCGTCGTCCTGAACGCGATTATGATTTTCATCAACGAACACCTTGCCAATGACTGTCGCGCGATCGTTAAACACGCCAATGCCCGACTTCTCGAGCATCTTCACTTTCCACGTACCAATATTGCTCTTCACCTTGGGCACGACTGAAGTCGACGTAGCTTGTGCGTAGTCCATTCCGTCACCCTGTGGAGCCCCTGGCCCAATGCTCGCCCGGAATTGCACGTGAATAACCTGTCCGTCGGCCATTGTGCCGAGATTAAACAGCAGTTGTGGCCCTTTGGCCGTTACAGTCGGAACAGCTTTGACCGACTGGCTTTTGATCGAGGCTTTGTCGGTCTGCGGAATTCCATCAAACGTGGTGCTGCCTTCCTTGTAAGTGAAGCCAGCGGGGAGCGTATCACCAAGATTCACTTCCAATAATTTCCCGTAAACATTTTTAACGTCGATCGTATAGATGATGGTATCGCCGATTTCTGCCTCGCTCCGCGAACCGGTCACCTGCACAAACAAGCCAAATTTATTCGTATCGAGTCGCGGGTCTGCCGGCACGTCCAGATATACCGTCCCACCTGCAAGAGTGACTTTGAATGAACGCAGGTAAGAGCCATCAGGATCGATCGAATGCCCTGGCGGAAGCTGCGCAATCGGCACCGTTGATGGAACTGTGTATCCGGTAGGTGGAAGAATTTTGAGCTGGTAAGTACCAGGGGCAACGAGCGGAAATTGATAACGACCGGCCGAGTCGGTCACCACAGCACTGGGCGCGGGGGTGGTGCCGTCCACTTCAAATACCTGGGCGGGAGCGCCTGCGACGTAGTCATAAAGTGTGACCACTGCACCGGGGACCGGTGCACCAGTCTTGCTATCGAAAACGACACCTTGCGGATCAACAAGAATGTCCGTTTTGGTTGTCGACGAACCGCAACCTTCGATGCTTGCCGTCAAAGTATCATTCTTAACGCATTGCAGTGTTCCATCGCCGGGATTTGCCTGAGTGGAATTCTGCGTCGGAACCGGGTTCATCACCCGAAACAGGCCCGTGTTCGGCCCTGTTTCGGTCGCGGAAAAGCTCTCCATGTCTCCAGTCTTCGTCGACGTAATCGTAATGATATGCGTTTCGGCAACATTCGGATCTGAATTACAGAGATATGCCTGCGCCTGGACGTAGAGGGGACGACCCAATGTCGTAACGGCCGCAATGTTTCCAAATTCATTGTTGCGATAAAAGTGGATGACAGGCGGGTTCGCCGTCAGCACCGCACGCACGGTCGGGGATGTAACCGTTATGGGAACTGGCGTATCGAGGTTTTCGTAAGTCGCCGACGCTTGATTGAGAATATCCGCAGCGCGAACCGCAGTCGCTGAGAGAGAGAAAAGTACAACCACGATCACAGCAGCAATAGCGCTGAGGATGGTTGTACGTTTCGCTCCGTTAAGCATGTTCGCGGGAATAAGGTTTTTCGGGAATTAAGAGGGAGAGGCCCTTACGGGCCTCTCCCTTTGCACAGAAGACTATTGGTTGATCTTCACACCAAAGTTGATAACTGCGGACGCACCAGGCGCGAGCTTGTTCAGCCCGACACTGATCGTGCCAGCACTACCATTGGCGGGAGCGACGCTGTTTGTCGCTGTCGTTCCAGCTGGAACGGTGACAGCGAGCGGAACAGTCGAGTCATACGTCGTGAATGGAGGCGTAGCATCGCTGACGACGATGTTCGTCGCAGTGGTGCTGCCGTTGTTCTTGACGGTGATTTCGTAGCGCAAGCAGTTGCCCGGCAGAGCGGTGTTCACGTCGAGTGTCGTGAAGGACATATCGATCGTGCCATCGCAGTTCGTGTCGAGGGCTTGCTTCTTGAGGAGGG
Source organism: uncultured bacterium (assembly GCA_966112985.1). Classification (GTDB taxonomy): domain Bacteria; phylum Verrucomicrobiota; class Verrucomicrobiia; order Limisphaerales; family JACDHS01; genus CBHWET01. The sequence continues at coordinate 2,048 of CBHWET010000229.1, forward strand.
TCAAGTCAGCCGAGATGACCGTGGTCGCGTCGGTTGCAGTGACATCCGACGGCACAGTGGTGACGTAGGTGCCATTGACAACGTGAGCAGTCAGGGCCGAGGCATTGATCGCACCGATCGGAGCGCCGGGCGGAGCAAACACCTTGACGAGGACCTTAGCTGTCGTGCCAGGAGCAACACCGTTGGTGATGCTGGTGACGATTGGCTCGTTCGTGTCGAGGATGCCGTTGGCATTCGAGTCGAGGTAGATAACCGCGGTCCAGCCAGGGAGGCTGTTGGCGAGCTGCAGCTGAATCGTGCTGCCGGAACCGCCTTCGGTCACGTTACCATTGTTTTGAATCGTATGGCTGTAGACAACCGAGCCACCAGGGAAGATCTGCGCCGAGTTGTTCGGAGCGATCGAGATGGTGCGGATGGTCGAGACCACAACGGCTTCATGCTTACGGTCGCTGGCGCCACTGACAGGCGACAAGACGCGGAAGTAGATGTGGTTCGTGCCGGGAGCGTATTGCGCTGGAACCGTGATATCAGCGTAGAACAACTTGCTGGCGCCAGGATTGATGACGCCGGAAGATGTGATCACTGCATTGTTCGCGTCGCGGAACACAGCTGTCCAACCGGACGGCAGAGCGATGCTGGCGAAGGTCGAATCAGTGCTCGCTGCGAGATCGTAGCTGTCTGCAACGGCGCTGCTGTTGCTGACGTAGTTCGTGAAACGAACCGTCACAGCGTTCGTCGGGCTCGCGGTCAAAGTCGTGACCGGGCTCGCTTCTGGACCGGCACCAGCGCCAGGAGCGCCAGGACCAGTGGAATCGTTGGTCAAATCAACCGTGTTAGCAACAACGCTGCCGAGAACGTCAAGACCGATTGCAGAAACGGACTTGTCGAACGTTGACGTCGCGATGACCTGAACAGTGAAGTTCGTTCCCGTGGCGCTGCCAGGGAGAATCGCTTTCACAACAACGGAGTAAGTAGCCGTCGGACCACGTGGGCCAGTGTCAGGGATACTGTCGTTATTGCTGTCGAGCAACGGAGTCACACCGTCCGCCTGATACAACACAAAGGTCGTACCAGCAGGGAACGTGCTGCTGCCGAAAGTAATGTTGAACGTGTCGTCGCCGTTACCGAGGTTCGTAACAACGTTGGTAAAGCTGACCGTCGCGCCCTGCGGAACAGGGTTGGTGATGGTCTGGCTCGTGATCGAAACGTTAGCCAATTGAGGAATTGTGAAACGTGCGACGTTGGAATCAAAATCACCAACCGTCGTCTGGCCATCGTTATAACCATATTGAGCCTGGTTATCGATGTTCTGCGGTGACAGGCCCGCATTGACATCAACCTGGAAGGTAATGGTACCGGATTGGCCAGGAGCAACCGTGGCGATGACCGCAGTCACGCGACCTGCGACGTTGCCGAAGTTATAGTCGATTCCAGCTGGATCGCCACCGACTGCGTCAGTCAAAGCTGTTGCACCGGAGACACTCCAACGAGCCGTGCCGGGCTTGTACGTCATGCCCGCAGGAATGAAGTCTTTCAACGTCAGGTTCGTGGCCGTCGTGTTACCGCTGTTGTTGTAAGTCAACGTGTACGTCGGGCTTGTCGAACCAGCAGGGCCGCTGCTGATGTCGATCGCCTTCGTCACGTTGATCACAGCGTTCTGCGTCACGTGACCGGTGTCGATGTTGGCTTGTGTTTGTGAGCCATTGAACGTGCTCGTCGCAGTAACCGTGAGGGTGTCATCACCCGAGGTCTGCGAAGGGGGAACAGTGGCTACAATGACGAACTTGAAGGTTGCACCTGCCGCCAAAGCTCCAGTGGAGCTGATCGGCTTCGTCAAATCGTCAGGAATGCCATCACCATTCGCGTCTTCGAAAATGGTATACGTGGCAAAGCCAATGACGTTGCCAATGCTCAATGAAAACGTATCAGAACCGTTACCGGTGTTCTTCAACGTGTGAGGGAAATCGACCTGACCGCCAGGTGATACAGGTTTCGTATTGTCCTGCGTGAGCGTAAAGCTCGCGACCTGCTGGACGTACGTCGTGGTGACATTGGACGTCGCCGTACGTTGTGTACCGGAGCCGTCGGTGTATGTGGCCGAGGCCTGGTTACCAATGCTGCTGCCCGCCGGTGGCGCCGCAGCGATACCCGACCAGGTACAGAAGGTTATAAGGGTGAGAAGCGACGCCGCTTGCTTCAAACGCGCGCGCCTCCAGTTGTTTGAGAAGCGACTAAAGCCGCTTCGGGGTGTTATGTGTTTCATTTTTTTTGGTTACTGAGGATTAATCGAATCACGGAGTTACTTCCCAACCGAAACGCGGACGCGCGCGACCATCGTCGTGCTGACACCACCGTCGAGATCGCCGACCTTCCATCGCAAAGCACGGATTTGCGAAGCAGGTACCTCGCGAAGCTCTTCTTTGCCGTCAGCAGTCTTAACTTTTCGTTTGATTGGAAATGATTCGAAGTCTTTGCCGTTCAGGCTTGCTTCGGTGGGCGCCGGCTTTGCAGAGTCGGCAATGTATTCTGTGCCGGCAGGAATCGGCAGCATCGGCTGCAAACCGCGAATGGCTGCGGCCGTGGTATTTTTGTAAATTGCGTCGTATTGAATCGCGTCCCCGGGAACCGCTTTGCTTGCAGGTTCAAATGCTTCTTTTTCGCCGGCCTTGATTACTTTGCGTGCTTTAAGCTCAACGGAAACTGGATCTTTCGATTGCGCAAAGGCAGATGTGCCAATGATGAAAACGACCGCGAAAATGGCCGCAGCGAGCGATTTCGCCGGCCCCGTTGCAAATAGATGACAATGCTTTTTCATATTTAAACAGCCCAACCCAAAATGCCTCGATAAGGGCAAACGATATGCCTACATCAGGTTCGATTCTGAGTAACGCATAGGGTTTTCTCTTATAAGAACACCGGTTGCAAGCTTAATTTCTCAACGGTTGGAAGGAAATTATTCACAGGCTTGAATTCGTCCCGTTTGAAAGCACTTCACGCGCGGTTTTGTCTAAATTAATGACAGCACGTGAGTTACGATGGCGAAAAAGGCTAACTGGCACCCCAAGAGGTTTTTGGCGCTCTAAAATCCAGACCCGGCGGAGGAAACGTCTGCATACTGCTACTCGATAACAGGAAATCTGTGGATTCCGCCCAGGAAAGAAAAAATCCGTGGCTGAAAACCGTTTTCCCAGATGGGAAATCAGTTTAGGACGGTCCTAAAACGATTTCCCGGATGGGAAACCGATTTTCCTCGCTCCTTTTTTGATTTCCCAGCGGGAAAACGAAAAAAGACGGTCCTAAACCCATTTCCCAAACGGGAAAATGTTTCGGGACCGTCGCAAATTGATTTCCCAGCCCGGAAATGGATTTGGAACGCTTCTTTTTCGTTTTCCCAAACGGGAACTTATGCAGCCACGGTCCAGCATTAGTTTCCCGATAGGAAAATCGTTTTGGGACCGTCCGAAAATGGTTTCCCGGCCGGGAAAACACTTTCGGAATGCATTTTTTGCGAAGTTTCGGCAGCATTGACAAAGAAGCGGATGCGGGAAAGCCTCTGGAACACTTTTACCTATGTTTCGAGGACATCTTACCCGTCGGAAATTCATCGCAGCTGCCTCGGTAGCAACTTTGAGCACGCAGCTTCCCGCCGTCGATTCCACGCCAGCCCCAGAATCATCGGACAAACTGGCAGTCGACGGAGGCGCGAAAGCCGTAAAGATTACTCCTAAAAAGCTGGCTCGTTTTGGTGCACCAGAACGTGAGCGCCTGGAGGCTATGCTCCAGCAGGACACTCTTTTTTACTGGAACGGACCACAAACGAAAATCCTGACGGAACGGTTTCAAAAAATCTGCCCATCAAAATATGTCATGCCCTGTTCCTCCGGAACTGCCGCTGTGCATATTGCTGTGGGAGCCGCGGGCATTGGACCTGGCGATGAAGTCATCACGACTCCAATTACAGACATGGGCACCGTGATCGGCGTCTTGTTTCAACAAGGCGTGCCTGTTTTTGCGGACCTCGTGCCCAACACCTACAATTTAGATGTGGCAGATGTGGAGCGACGAATTACTGCCAAAACCAAAGCGATCATTGCGGTCCATCTCGCGGGAAATCCTGCCGACCTCCAGCCGTTGCGTGAACTGGCAGATAAAAAGAAACTCGTCTTGATCGAAGATTGCGCGCAGGCGTGGGGCGCGAGCTATCGCGGCAAGCCAATCGGCACGGTCGGACACATTGCCTGTTTTTCCCTGCAAAACACCAAGCAACTGACATGCGGGGACGGCGGTCTCGTCGCGAGCAGCGACGAACATTATGGTCCGCTCCTGCAAAAATTTGGCGACAAGGGAATGAACCGGTTAAACGCGAAGTTTGAAGTGCTCGGAACGAACTATCGCATGAGCGAACCTCAAGCTGCTGTTGCCGCTGGTCAACTGACGCGCCTCGAAGCGGTCACCGGTACACGAGCGCAGCTTGGAAAGCTTTTATCGGAGGAAATTACAAATATTCCCGGCATAGTGCCGCATTTCATTCACCCGGAGGATCGTTGCACGTTTTACTTTTACATGATGCGCTTCGACCGGAAGAAATTTCGCTGCGACCGCGAAAAGTTTGTCGCCGCACTGCGTGCCGAAGGAGTGCAGGCGATGGGCGGATACATTCCGACGGTGCTGTATCAAATGGACTTGTTCAAACAGCACAACTTTTTCGCAGGACGTTGGCCGATCAAAGAGATGGCTCTTACCACCATGGATTATAATCAGGTGAAATGCCCTGAAGCCGAAGCGATCCTCAATGACTGCATTCGCGTCACGATTCACGAAAGCATGGACGAGGCCTATATGAAACAGGTCGCCGCCGCGATCCGGAAAGTGGCCAAACACTTCGCCGCGTGATTACGGCTTCAGCTCGGTGAATTCAGCATCACTTTTCGCAGTATAAGTTTTGCCGGTCACTTTCACGGCAGGACTATGGGCAAGGCCAATGCGTTGGACTTTGCCTTTGGCGGTTTTGCGAATCCAGCACAGCTCCCCGCTCAACTCTACATTCCAGTCTTTTTGGACGACAGGCAGGGTTGATGAGACGGCGTTCGTTGTCGATGGTTGCGGAGTAGCCGCAATGAATAAATCAGAACGACCATCCTGAAGAGTCACCTCAATCGCAACCTGCTCGTCGCCGAGATCTCTGCCATCGCGTTGCAACGGAAGCCGGCGCATCTGTCGAATCGCACCTTTGCCGACAAATGGCTCCAACGCACTCACGAATGTTGAAGTCAACGGCGCCGTTCCTTGCCGACGTGAAACAACACACGGAATCCAAAACTCTTTGGAAGCCGTCTGTGCATATAACCCGGTGACAATCCACGCCTCACCGATAAGAGCTTGCGACGTTGCCGTCAGATCGGTGTATCTCAGAGAGACTGGTTTGCCGTCCTTCAATACGTGATGTGGATCTTCCAGTTTCCATAAGACGTTCCAGCCGGCGTGCGCTTCAGGATCGCGCTGGAAATCGCGCGTTTGTGTTCCGTTCCCGTATTGCACCTTGTCACGGAATTGCACGCCGTTCACTTCGACAGTTCCCAAACCGCTGTGGGTGAACTTCGCGTGATCACTTCCGCCCACGACGCGAAAAATGTCCGCGACATAAAATTGCGTCTCGGAGATGTCGATAAGAGCGAGAGTTCGCTCAAATTGCTTTGCACCCGTTAACCCTGGAGCAGAATTGCGAATGGCGTGAAATTGTTCGCCATCGGCCCACAACGTCGTGACACCGGCCCCATCACGATGATTCTGGCCATCGATGAGGACCGTATTGTGTGCGGCCGACATTTTGTACCATGTCGCGCGCGGCGTGGTCCACCCGCCGAACTGCACCGGCGGATAGCCGAAATCCGGCAACAGATCGAGGCCATAAGCAAAAAGGCCAAGGTTCATCCCATCCCAATGTCCATGGGCGCCGCCGGAGTCATAGTCCAGCCATAACGCACGGCGGTTCTTCTCTTTGCCGGATCGCAGGAGCGCGAGGTGCCATTGTTTTTTATCAATACTGCCGACCTTCGGCTCAGGCCCTTCCTTTTTGATGACCTTTCCGATGCTTTGCTGAACCTGCTTCGGATTGTCTTCGAAAATATCGAACGGCAGGTTCTTTAAAGATCGATTGTTATGAATGTAAATCTCCTGCACATAGGTCGGATCGCCCGT
>CBHWET010000230.1:0-8221 GCA_966112985.1 uncultured bacterium
GTGTTACCCATGTCTTGAACCAAATCTGTTACCTATCTCCTGAACCTGCACCAACAAGCCCGCCTCGGGCGGGCTCTTCCATCGGACTCAACCAGGTCAACAGAAACAACCAAACCAAATCGAACAATGACAATACCTCCCGCCGACGAACCATCCGGAAAAGAAAACAATCCGAACGCCGTCCCAACCACCCAACCCGATCCATGGGCCGATCAGTTACGTCAGCACGGTCGCGTGATGATCATTCATCGCGCGTTTAATGAACTGAAGAAAGACGAGTATCTCACACAGGACGAACTCGGCGAACTCTGCGGCATCACCCGGCAAGCCATCGCTCCTTATCTCCGTCACATGGAGGACGATCTTCTGCTGCCGATCACGAAAGGTCCTGCGGGTGGTTACGCCTACAAGGAAAAGGTCGATATCGTGCCGCACCTGCTCATCAGCCAGCAGCTCTGTTATCAACTGATGCTCGCGATCAAAAGCTCCAACAACTTCTGCACCAAAAAAGAAGGCGACGCCATCAAACGCTGGTATCGCCGCATTTCTGCGCTGATTGGTGAAGAAGCAAACCTCGATTTCAAACGCATGGACCGCTGCCTTTCGTTCAGCAGTATTCTCACGCCGCGTTTTGATCCGTCGCTCATTCAATTCTTCTGGCGTTGCGCGACCGAACGCATCCAGGTCGAGCTCACTTACAAGACACCGAACAGCGATACCAAGCCCCGTACCCTCGACGTCCTGCACGTGCGCAAGCTGCTCCATGATTGGATCGTCTACGCCTACGATCACCTCAGCAAAGAGTTCCGGAAATTCTCACTGAGTCGAATGGAAGACATCCTCGTCACCGGCAAAACTTTCGACCCACACATCAAATTCAAGTTGAGCAAATACCTCGATGGCGCCTTTGAAGTGTACACCGGCGGCGAGAAGGTCGACGTGAAACTCTACTTCCGCAAACAGCAATCCCACATCATCCGCGAAAACGACGTGAGCTGTGAAACCACCCGCGAAGACCGCCCGTGCGGCGGCCTGATTTTGGGACTGAAAGTCTCCAGCTTCATCGACCTCCTAAAATTCATGCGCACCTTCGGCAACGACTGCGTCCCCTTGGAACCGCGCTCAATCGTGCAGGAATGGCACGATATCGCCAATCTCATGGCCCGCGACTCCACCGCCGTCCTCAACGGAACATTTCAATTCGATCCACCGGAGGAAAAGAAAGAAGAAGCCGCAAAATAGTCCCTAGTCCCGTAGGGACGCCCGACAATAACCCCGGCTTTCAAGCCGGGAGCCCGTTCCAAAATCAATCCACCATTCTGCCGCAGGCGCGAGCGGAGCGAGTTTTTAACTCAACGGAAAAGGAACAAAGGAACAAAGGAACATCCACAGCCATCGAAATGGATGTTTTCCACGAATTCTGCCAATATCGGAAATATTTATGGCCGACGTCGCACCGAAACTCTATTTCCTGGATAAACAACTCGACGGACATTTGGTTCGGTTTCTGTGGTACGATTATACTGATGATACAGACACCAAATGCCTTCTGCCATCAGATCACTGGCTGATCCGAACCTTTGCTAACTGCCGGGATAATCTTTGTAGCGCTGAGTGCGGGCTCGTTCGCGAAAAGTTTCTGGAACTGGCGGAAAAAATTAAAACCAACCGCAGCCAACTCGAAAAACTGTGGACGGAAAATGTCGTCGAAAGTTTGCTTCAGGAGATCGCAACTATCCATGCAGCAACAGTATACGCTGAGAAACAGACGACGTACGTTTGCGCATGGATTTACGGCGATGAAGAATCGGAGACTTTACTAAAGAGAACTTTGGCTGGCCTTCCTTCACTCGAAGAACAAGGTAAACTCCTTTCAGCCTCGTTTCGGTTCTACGACTTTTTTGCCCCCCATTAAACAGTGGTATAGGCACGCGACATGAACAAACGTCTCTACTTCTTTACGGGCAAACTCCACGCACTGGAATTCTACCTGCGTTTTTTGCGGCCATCTTTTTACAGTACGTGTGATCCGGCTTTCCCGCTCCTCTATCGAACAAGTGAAGCGTATTGGATGTATTATCGGTTTTTCGGCGGTTACTTCGCAGACGCGAGGGTGTTTCGCACGAATCTGATGAACATTTTTGTTTATTTCGCGCGGCACCGCGTTGAAGTCGAAAGAGACCTCGCGAAAGTGGTCAGCGGAAAGTATGAGCTCTACATCGACTGCGAAGAAGATCGATTGCAAGAAATAGAACGGTGGAATCTCACTGCTGCGAAGGCACTATCTCCGGAATTAATTTATCGAGAGTGCCTGGTGGATATTCAAACTCTGGTCAAGTTATCGGAATCTGCAAAGCTATGTCTTTGGCGTTATGGCGACGAAGGGATGTATGGGAAGCAACGTCTTGAGGCTGATTTGAAAAGTTTTGGATCATGGGATCGGGTCGAGAACTTTTTCGCGCTGCCACATTACGTTGATGCAACACGGCACATCAGTAATGCGGAGCAGCTGGCACGCGTACGATATGAAAAGGCCGTTAAAGACTTTCAGGCCATTTCTGTTTAAGTGCCGAGCTGTGAATTTTTGTGAGACTCGCTTCGCTCGCGCCTGCGGCAGAATGATTGAATTGATTTGTCTTTAACCCCGGCTTGAAAGCCGGGGCTATTGTCGGGCGTGCCTACGGCACTTTGGGACTCTGAGTCTCCACTTCCTAGTTGGTTGTTCCCTGATACGCTATTTTCACGTGAAACTTTTGTTTCCATGTCATCCACTAAAATCACGTTTGCCGGACCCGGACTATGAATTCGAGGTGGATGCGGCGCGGCGCGCTGGTTTCACTTGTGAGTTTTACAATTTAGAAACACTTCGCAGCGGTGATGCCACCGGGGCTTGCGCCAATTTGGACAACGCTGACGCGACGAACCACGATATTCTTCATCGCGGTTGGATGATGAGTGAGTTGCTGTATACGCAGCTTCACAGCGAATTAGCGCGAAAGGGCTACAACCTGATTGTTACTCCGGAGCAATATGCGGAGGCGCATTATCTTCCGAATGCGTATCCTCATATCGCCAAAGAAACGGCAGAATCTGTGTGGATCGAGGGAAAGGATATCGAAACAGCGTGGGCAACTTATCAACGACTCAGTGACACTCCTGTCCTGGTAAAAGACTTCGTTAAATCAGCCAAGCATCGGTGGAACGAGGCGTGTTTTGTTCCCGCCAAAACGTCACGGGAACGATTCGATCAAATTATCCATGCGTTTGTTCAGGCACGCGGCAATGAATTCAACAAAGGCATCGTGTTTCGGCGATATCATGAACTGGTCACACTTCAACACGATATTCGCGGCCAGCCGGTTCATGAAGAATACCGGATGTTCTTTTGGAAACATGATTTGCTTGCAGCTACACCTGCACTGCGCGGCGAAGGCCCCTTTTCTGAGAAAGCAAAATGGGCTGAGATCGCCCGACGTTTTCGGAGTCCTTTTATTTCAATGGATGTGGCACGGCAGACGGACGGCTCCTTTCTTGTCGTTGAGGTCGGGGACGGTGGCGTTTCAGGGTTGCCGCCATCAATCGATGCAGACACCTTCTATCGCGAGCTTCGGCGACGATCTTGATTGCGCAGGTGCTCTCCTATGATACTCGCTTCGCTCGCGCCTGCGGCAGAATGATTGATTGTGTTTCTTTTAACCCCGGCGTTGAAACGCCGGGCTATTGTCGGGCGTGCCTACGGCACTTTGATCTGCACACTTCGTTGCCTTACCGGATCTTCGACCGTGTCCTACTTGTTGACCCGTCGGAGAATTTGCGTCCCGTAGGGACGGTCCGAGAATAGCCCGGCATTTCAATGCCGGGTCCAATCGCAGAGTTGAATAAGTTCCGTAGGAACGGCTGAATACGACAATGCCATTTGTCGCCGGATATTATCATTTTGTTTTTAGCACGAAAGAACGGCGACGGTTTCTAACACCGAACATCCGGGAGCGGCTTTTTCCATTTATCGGCGGCATCGCTCGTCAGAACAAGATGAAGGCCCTACAGATCGGCGGGGTGGAAGATCACGTGCACATTCTGGTATCAATGCCAGCCACGCTGTCGATTTCCAAGGCGGTCCAATTATTAAAAGGCGGCTCGTCCAAATGGTTGCACGAAACATTTCCAGACTGCCGATTGATGCAGTGGCAGGAAAAGTATGGAGCGTTCACCGTGAGTGTTTCCCAATTGGACAAGATCGCAAAGTACATCGCCAACCAGGAAGAGCATCATCGCAAACTAACGTTTCAAGAGGAACTGTTGATGTTATTGCAGAAGCATCGCGTGGATCACGACGTCCGGTATATGTGGGATTAGTTCATCCGTCCCTGCGGCACTTCGAGGCACGATTTGACAGTCATCGAACTCCGCCTACTTTGCGCGCAGTGTTACGAACACTGACTGATGCCTACATTATTTGATCCCATTGTTATAGGCGACCTGCGGTTGCCGAATCGTATTTTCATGGCGCCATTGACCCGGTGTCGTGCCGGAACAACGCGTGTGCCAAATGAATTGATGCGGGAATATTACACGCAACGCGCTTCGGCTGGATTGATCATTTCCGAAGCAACGTCGGTGTCGCCCATGGGTGTTGGTTATCCAGGGACACCGGGCATTTGGTCGGAAGAACAAGTGCAGGGATGGAAACGGATTACAGATTCGGTTCACAAGGCCGGAGGTCATATGCTCCTGCAACTTTGGCACGTCGGTCGTATTTCTGATCCCATTTATCTCGACGGCAAGCTGCCGGTGGCTCCCAGTGCGATCGCGGCCGCCGGCCACGTCAGCCTGTTGCGTCCGAAGAAAGCGTTTGTCACGCCGCGCGCATTGGAACTGCAGGAAATTCCAGGGATTATCGAAGCCTACCGCGTCGGCGCGGAGAACGCGAAACGCGCAGGGTTCGACGGTGTGGAGATTCATGGTGCCAACGGCTATTTGCTGGATCAGTTTCTTCAGGACAAGACCAATCATCGCACCGATCAGTACGGCGGTTCGATCGAGAACCGGGCACGTCTCATGTTGGAAGTGACCGACGCTGTGGTGTCGGTTTGGGGGAAAGGACGTGTCGGGATGCATCTTGCGCCTCGCGGTGATGCGCACGACATGGGCGACTCCAATCCAGCAGCGACCTTCGGTTATGTGGCGAAGGAATTGGGAAAACGAGGGATTGCGTTCATCTGTGCGCGTGAAGCGCTGGGAGAAAAACGGCTTGGGCCACAATTGAAAGCGGCGTTTGGCGGCATCTATATCGCGAACGAAGCGTTTACGAAACAGACGGCGGAAGAGGTATTGCGCAATGGAGAAGCGGATGCAGTGGCTTTCGGAAAACAGTTCATTGCGAACCCGGATTTGCCGAAGCGTTTTCGTCACGACCTGCCTTTGAACGAACAGGATTCGACCACGTTTTACGGCGAAGGGCCGAAGGGATACACCGACTATCCGTTTGCGGATGCGTGATCGAACCCACTGGTTACCGATAGCTGGAGATGAAACTCGCTCCGCTCGCGCCTGCGGCAGAATGATTGATTTGTTTTGTCTTTAACCACCGGCTTGAAAGCCCGGGCTATTGTTGGCCATGCCTACGGCACTCGCGTTAGGTGCGGTGACGTTAGAGAAGGCCGCGGTGTCGCAGGTTTGCGATCCACTCTCCAAACTTGTCGCCTTCGATCGGTGGAAAATCCTGTTTCAGTTTATCTGCCTGCAAGTCGCCTCGGCTTTTGATTTGGTCGGCTGTCATGCGCTCAAGAAATATCACTGCTTGCCAGTAGTGGTCCTCCTGGAGTCCAAAGGGCTCCCAGGTATGCCGACGATGACTTTCGACCGGCGATTTACCTTGTCGCATGATCGCGCGGACAAACCGATAAGGCGGAATCAAACCGGATGGCACGACAATGCCGGAATCGAGCATCAATTCCTGAATGCGGTGACCAGCCGTCGCCTGCTGTTTATCTTTCGCTGCACGATCTTTTAGATACAGATACTTCGAGTCATCGTGATTGAACTTCGCGGCAAGCTTTGGGAAACGTTTCGACATCTGCCATTGCTTGCAACGTCTGCCGGTAAGCTTTGGGTGGCGACGCGTCGGTTCCTTTTCCGCGGAAAATTGCGGGCATTTCTCTTTCAGAACTTTGTCTGCGACATACTGAAAGCCTTCGAACTTGTCGATGGTGACTTCCGCCAGCGAATCAGGGTTGTCTAACGCGCGTTCAAATGTCTTCCGTCCCATGGAAACTAAAGTGCTTCGAAAATCCATGAATCCATCATCACTGCAACCGCCACAAATTAGATAGGCTGCGTCCCAAAGATCATATCGGTAGGCTTGAAAGTAGAATTCAGTGAACAAAAGCTGGAAGGAACGAATTTCGTCACATCCCAGTTGCCATAGCCGCTCCGTCAGGAGAAGACATTTTTTCTCCATATCACCATCAGAACGGTTGTGGACATCTTCGATGATTTCCCAGAATTGTTCGACGTTCACCCCAACAATTATGCTGTCTCTGTCATCGCTGGCGAGGAAAAGCTAAATGGAATGGAAACTCGCTCCGCTCGCGCCTGCGGCAGAATGATTGAATTGTTTTGTCTTTAACCCCGGCTTGAAAGCCGGCGCTATTGTCGGGCGTGCCTACGGCACGCTTTTCGGCTGGGAAATTCGTATTATCGCTGGCTTTATTCGCGTATTTAGTATGGTTCGTGGTTTCTTTCCCTCTTTCCTGCCTTCTCGTTCCGAATTCCCGTTACTTTTCCTAAAAAAGCGACTGCCTTTTAAAAACTATTTTTCCGAATTTGCGTAAGTCGCTGATAATCAGGGGAATTCTCCTAAACCCTCCGCAAGCGAAAGTTAACATCGGGGCTGATAAAGTCGTTTTCGTTCGATTGATTCGGATTCGTTACCGGACAATGGCCCGTGCTGAATCGAGGTGTTCTCGGTTGTGCGTAAAAAAGATCGATTCTTCGCAATATATAAGTCGAGGAAGTCTGGCCACCCAGGGAATTGAACCGCGTCGATTGGACAGAAAGATAAATAAAATGAAACAGAAACCTATACAAACGATCACCGCGGCCTCTGATGCCGTTGAGTTGATCGTCGGTGGCATTACGGAGCTCAATGCCACATTTGATCTGCCATATAATCCATTGGCAGACATTAACACCGAGCTAACTAACATGATCATGGCCTGCGGCGACCTTGAGCAGGCGAAACAAGTAAAGGCGACCCGCCGCAGCGCCTTGGTTGATGCAATTAATAATGCGCAACATGTTATCCGTGCGACACGCGATGTCCTGAAAGCAGTATTCGGCAACGAATACAACGATCTATGGACCGCACTCGGTTTCCAGGATTCGCTGGCGATCGTGACCGCACCGGAAGATGTGAAACGCATATTGAAACTGATCATTGCGTACTTCACCAATAATCCTGCGAAGGAGATTGCGAATTACGTAACGGCAGCGCGTGCGCAAGCGGCACTGGATCAGTTGCTGGCGGCACAGATCGCACTGGCATCGCAGGAGGCAAACATCGAGCAATTGATGAATGTCCGCGACGGGAAGTACGAAATCGTGCGCAAGCGCATCAGCAGCGTCTACCAGGAACTGCGGATGAAACTGGGACCGCTTGATCCACTCTGGTTGAAGTTCGGCTTCAATATGCCGGGCGCGGATGCAACGCCGGAGATGCCAACGGGCCTGATCGCGACGTTGATTGGACCGACGGCAGTGGCGTTGAAATGGGAAGCAGCGGAACGCGCAGCTTACTATCGCATCTACAAGAAAGTAACTGGCGTTGATCAGGACTATGTGGCGGTTGGTTCGCCTGCGGATCTCGATTTCACGATCGAAGGTTTGCCGTCGGGTGCGACGGTCGAGATTCAGATCACGGCCGTTAACACAGGTGGTGAATCGTCGAGAACGGAGGCTGTCACGGTGATTATGCACTCGTAAGCGAACGAACGAATACAGGCGAGAGGCTAGGGGCGATGGGCAATGGGGCGGACTAGCCGAAAGTGAGAAAGGGAGCAGAGGGGAAAAGGGGAAGGGGAGAACAGGGCGGAGTCGTCAATGAGGCGGCTCCGCTTTTTATTTCTGTAGCGGCGGTGCCTTACCGTTGTCATTTGTTACTGGAGGATCAGCTGCGTTGAGTTCGATCCAGAAAGTGCTGCCTTTGCCGAGTTCCGATTGG
>CBHWET010000231.1:0-8179 GCA_966112985.1 uncultured bacterium
AAATGGTCGGGACGGTGAGATTTGAACTCACGACCTCTTCCACCCCAAGGAAGCGCGCTACCAAGCTACGCTACGTCCCGACCAAGAACGCGTTTGAACGCGCGCCAGATAGTATGACGCAAAATTGTGAATTCAACAACTTTTGCGGAATTTACGGCGCCTTTTTCCCAGAGGAAATCTTGGTTCTCAGCTCCATAATGCGCTGTTCAATCGCATCTTTGGATGGAGACACGACTTTCAGTTTTTCGAAGTATGGGATCGCTCCTTCGATGTCACCGCGCGATTCTAAAAGATTTCCAAGCGCGAGAAGGATTTCGGAATACACGAATTCGTCCGGGTGCTTTCCAGCCGAGTCTTGTTGCAGCCACTTCTGTAGAGCGAGCTGATACAATCGCTCGGCTCGATTCGGGTCGTTCCTGTCCTGCTGATAAATTCGACCAAGCTCGTACAGGATTTCGTAACTGTCCTGGTTTGCACGCAACCCATCACGCAGGAACTCTTCCGCCGCTTTCGTGTTGCCGAGGCGTGTGCGAAGCCAATATGCCGCGACGGTGTACGTTTGCACCCGATGCGGGTCGAGTTCCGCCGAAATCTTCAGCCAAGGGAGCATTTCCCGTTCGTTTTGATTCTGCAGATGGGAATGGCTCGTAGGGAAAAAATTGCGTCCAAGCGCCTCAATCCAATCGCGAGGTTTACCAAGGAAATCTGCTTCTTCATGTTTCTCGTGATCGTGACCCTCCTCATCTTTTGAAACCGACTCCATGTGCGACGCTTCTGTCGTCCGAGCACGATCAAATACCGTTGGATAATAGCCACTGTGAAAGTACGCATCGGCTTTTGTGAAAAAGTAATCAGAAAACATCCGGCGGCTATCGCCCATCATCAGTTTAAGAATGTCAGCCGATTCATCTTCGCGGGAATTTGCCTGAACGTTCTGGATTACCGTCGCCAGGCTAAAACCGAGCGAAAACAAAAAGGCCAAAATGAAGCATGGATGAACCATCAACGAGTCAGCGTTTGTTTTCGAAACACAAGCCACGTGGAAAACAAAAATATAGACATGTAGACCAGTGCGTAAAGGGTCACAAGGAAACAGGCCGTCCACGGAATAATACCGACGTTGTGAACGATCATTTCGCGAATGTCATAAAACTCGAGATGCGGAATCGCGAAGTAGATTGCGGTCAACACCAGCCCCGCGGCCGACTTCAACTGCATAGCTACTTTATGCAGATGCCTTCCGAGAAAAAGAATTCCTATGATACAAACGAGGCTGATGGTGGCGTTCGACGATGGCGCAGCGAATACTACAGAGCCTAGTAACACCAGACCGCAAATGATTCCGAGCGCCATCCAGTGAAGCCAGACCGCCTGAACGACGTTAATGATCGGCCAATTGTGCTCCCGCAAGCCGCTGATAAAAAAGAAAAATGAGTAAAACACCACGAGCACGAGGCCCGAAGAGAGCCAGCAGCCGACAAACTTGCCCAGCACAACGTCTCCGCGAGAAATTGGTTTCGCGAGCAGAGGAAAAATCGTGCGATTTTCCCGTTCTGCTGGAATCTGTCGAGCGGACATCGTGACCGAAATGACAATCGAAGAAATCCAAATGAGGAGCAGGCAAATCTCTTTGAGGTACCGCGCGATTTTGTCGTCGTTGAAAAAGTGGACAGACCCCAGCACAAGCGTGATCAAGGCTGTCAGCACAAATAAGACATAAAAATCTTTGCGCCGGTAAAGCTCCTTTATCACCACCCCTGCGACTGCCAGCGTGTTATTAATCATACGGGCAAACCTGGTCGATAGCCGATCACCTCGAGAAACACTTGTTCAAGGTTGGTTTTATATTTGTTTATCAAATCCTGCACGCGTCCTTCTACCTTTAACTGTCCGTTTTGAAGGATGGCGACGCGATCGCAGACTGTTTCAACCTCTCCCAGTTCGTGCGATGAGAAAAACACCGTTTTCCCCTCACCTTTGAGTCGCTGAATAATTTCCCGGACCTTCATCCGACCTATGGGATCAAGGCCGCTTGTAGGTTCATCAAGAATCACAAGATCGGGATTATTGATCAGCGCCTGGGCGAGGCCAGCCCTTTGTTGCATGCCTTTGGAGTAGGTTTTGATCGGTCGCTTACTGGCATGTTTGAGGTCTACGAGCTTGAGCACGAACTCGATCCGGGATTCCAAATCCTTTGATGGGATCCTGAAAATTTTACCGTAGAAACGCAGTAATTCTTCTGCCGTAAGGAATTTATAGTAATACGTCAATTCCGGAAGATAACCGATCCGCTGACGCGCAATAGGCTGGCTTACGTCGACGCCGAAGAGGGACGCCGCTCCCTTTGTAGGCAAAAGAAATCCCAGCAACACATTAATGGTGGTGGTTTTTCCGGCCCCGTTGGGCCCTAAAAACCCGAACACCTCTCCGGCTCCAACTGAAAAACTGAGATCGTTAACGGCGACTTTTTTGCCGGTCGGAGCGTCACGATCCGGATATTCAACAAAGAGATTTCTCGTTGTTAAGATTTCAGTCACTCCGGAACTTTAATGAGTTACTGGGATTTTCGTCTATCGCAATTCGTGATTAGTTATGGTGCATGTGGCCAACGTATCAATCACCTGGTAGTCGTAATCTCCGCCCCCGGGGCAGAAAGGCTGACTTTTAAGATAAGCGTTAGGCCCAATCAGCTCATTCGTAGCGACAGGATCCCCCGATTTCTTTCCCCGTTCCAACGCCCAAACGGACTTGGCATCTTCGATCTTTCGCAGATTCTCGATGCACGCGGTTTGTTGAGACGATTTCCTGTTTTTTACGAACGATGGTATTGCCAGTGATAACAGGAGACTAATGATGGCTACCACGATCATTATCTCCAGCAGGGTAAAGGCGGCGTTTCGCATGGAGAATCCTCCAGCAGACATCTGCCAATTTACCTTCAGCGCCAGATAAGCCAAAAACGGCTTGAAGCGGTCAAGCTCCAAGCCGCATTAGCAAATAACTGGACAGCCGTATTAGTTCGGCAACGCGTGCGTCGAATTGATTTTGCACGCTGGGCTGACGCTCAAGTCATTGATCGTGTAGCTCGCGGTGAAGTCTGCACCACCGGCTGGGCACGTCGGGAGAGTCTTGAGATAACCTTGGACGTCCGTAACAGCAGGAGTCGCATTGGTGTTCTGGCGGGTTTCGAGAGCCCACTGTTGCTTCGCGCTGTCGATCTGGCGCAAGTTGTTCAAGCAAGCGTTCTGCTGAGCGCTGGTACGTGCTTTCACGAAGTTAGGAATCGCGATAGCGGCCAAGAGACCGATAATCGCAACAACGATCATGATTTCAACGAGCGTGAAGCCCGACTTACGATTAGTTTTGGTTTGCATACTTTGTCTACCTTTTCTGAGCGGCGTGAACCAAAACAAAAGGCTGTTTATATGAATACGGAATTCGGTTCACTTATTGCCTTTTGTAATCCGCAGCTATGCAAATAGCAAAGTGGATGCCAAACGCAAGTATTTCTTTTTGCTCTTTCGTCGCCTTTTATCGACCCTCTTTCCAATGGAAATACGACATTTTCTTTTCATTTTCATCAGTCGGCATAAACTAATTTGATGGAAATTGCCAGAAACGCACGGGTTTACGTCGCCGGCCATCGCGGTCTCGCCGGTAGCGCCATATGGCGTGAACTGAAGAAAGCCGGGTTCAGCAATCTAATTTCTCGCACTCATGCTGAGCTGGATTTGCTCGATTCGGTCGCGGTACGGCGCTTTTTTGAGGCAGAACGCCCCGAATACGTGTTTGTCGCGGCTGCAAAAGTGGGAGGAATCCTTGCCAACAGCAGTCTGCCTGCCCAATTCCTATACGAGAATTTACAGATTCAGAACAATCTCATCCATTCGGCGTACGAACACGGAACCAAAAAACTTCTGTTTCTCGGCAGTTCCTGCATCTACCCCAAACTTGCCCCTCAACCCTTAAAAGAAGAGTACCTGCTGACAGGTCCTTTGGAGCCGACCAATGAATGGTATGCAATCGCCAAAATTGCCGGGATCAAAATGTGCCAGGCCTACCGACTGCAATACGGATGCGATTTTATCTCAGCCATGCCAACAAACCTGTATGGCACGAATGACAATTATGATTTGCAGAGTTCCCATGTATTACCCGCGTTGATCCGCAAATTCCACGAAGCCAAGGTGAGCCGTGCGGCTCAAGTCGTCTGCTGGGGCACAGGCCGCCCGCTTCGCGAGTTTTTGCATGCCGACGATTTGGGAGCTGCATGCCTGTTCCTGATGGAAAACTATAGCGCGGAGAATTTCATCAACGTCGGATCAGGTTCAGAAGTCACGATCAAGGAACTTGCCCACCTCGTTCAAGAGGTCGTCGGTTTCGAAGGCGATATAACGTGGGATACGACGAAGCCCGACGGAACCCCGCGCAAGCTCATGGATAGTTCTCGAATCTTTAATCTTGGGTGGCAACCAAAGATTCCGCTCGAAGCCGGGATAAGACTCGCCTACGACGAATATTTGAAACGCGCGACAAACGGTCCTGCGCAGATCAACAAAGCGGCGGCCGAAATAGCTGCACCCAGGTAGAACATCCTGTCTTCGTACTTCAACAGGATTTCGTGTTTTCCGGCTGGAACTT
Organism: uncultured bacterium; assembly: GCA_966112985.1. Lineage (GTDB taxonomy): Bacteria > Verrucomicrobiota > Verrucomicrobiia > Limisphaerales > JACDHS01 > CBHWET01. Next base: position 4,642 of record CBHWET010000231.1, read on the forward strand.
CCAGCGCCTGCAATGCGTAATTTGCTCGAAAAAGCTTCACGCGTTGGCCGTCAACGTACGCTTTCCAACACGGATAATATGTTTGCGATATGACAGCAATGCTCGGCTCAGCCGCTTCCGTTTCAAAGGTGATCCTTTGATCTTCAATCGCCGTCGAAAGAATCTTCGCTGAAGTGCGCCTCATCGCAGAGCCGAACGTCTGATCCTCTTTCGGGAGGAACACAACATCCCGGAAATTCGAATTCGTCTGGTAAAAGGCTCCAAACGCCTGCTCGTCGGTCGCGAATACGGGTTGTTGCCCAATCGTCACCATTGGCATCCAGCCCCGCCGCGCGCTCCAGTCGAACGGTTTTTCAGGCGAAGTAACTTGCGAGACCCCGAGCAGTTCCATCAGCGGCGTAAACGTTCGATTCGTTTCGACGTACAGGAGCGACACTGCTGCGTAAATATTTCGGGGATAGAGCGAGAAGAAACCGTTCAACTTCGGCAAGTCGTCGAGCAGGTTGCAGTTGCTGAATAACGCCAGGCGGCTCAGCGCATAGTTATTCTCGGCATTCGAGATTGACTGCGTCTCCAAAGCACGGGACGCCGCGGGACTTTGCATCGCGCGACTTTCGCCATGTTTCGGGACTGGATCCATCTGTGCCTTTTGCGGCACCCAATTCTTCTCGTAAACCCAAGGTTTGACTCGTGGCACTTGTTGAGGTTGCAGCGTCATCGCATCGGCCCAAATCAGAATAAGCAAGATAGCTGAAGCAACAACTTTGCGCCTCCCATTCAGTCGGGATAGAAGCCACAACGTCACCAACATCGCACAAAGAATCGCGCCGCGTGATAGGCCGCTCTTGGCGGTGTCCGTCCACGTCTCGAAAGGCACAGGGTGATTACTCGATATCCAGACAACAATCGCGATCGCGATCACGAAAAGCCCCATCAGGGTGATTTCCTTACGCCATTTCGCTGGAGGCGGAACGCTCAACGCGAGGGCGGCCAACAAGGGCATCACGAAAATCGCCAGTACAACGAACTTCACGGGATAGCGCATCAGTTTAAAAACCGGCAGCACACGACTAATAAGCGTGTAGACATACGCGTGATCCCCCAGAGCCAAAATCAAACTCACCGCAAGACTCGCAAACAGCAGAACGAGATAGCGATTGTTGCGACAGCGAAAGACTGCCAGCAGCGCCAGAAAAAGAACGCCGATTCCCGCATAATAGGATGACGTCCAGTATTGGCCGTGTTGCATGAATACGCCCTGTGGTGTGTTTGCCGAATGAAATAACGGAACAATGAAGTTAGCCCATCCCGACGCCGGCATTTCCCAACCGGCCGCTGAAAAGGTTTTGTCCCGATGCGAGTGACGCATTAATTCCAAAAACGGCAATAGCTGCACCGCAACCAAACCAGTCATCAGCGTCCCCGTCCCAACCAGACGCGAGAGAATCGCATGCCACGGAGTCATTCGTTGAAATAACGCTCCCGCCGCGAACACGGCGAGGAACAACCACGTCAGCAGAAATATTTCCGGTCCTCCTGCAAGAAACTGCGTTGCCGCAACCAGTGCCGCCAAAACGATTCGCTTACCACCATCTGTCCACGCTTGTTGCACCAGCAGAACAACCCACGGCATCCAGCCCAGTGCCGCGATATTGTTCGGCCACATCAGACAATTCAACAGCAGCCCGTTGAACGCGAACGCTACACCGGCAAACGAAGCCGCCATGCGGTTCCTCGTCCACCGGTACGCCAGAAAGTACATTCCCATTCCTGCGAGAAATAGATGGAACAAACAGAACACGCCGAGCGACCACGAGAGCGGAAACAACAAATAGATCAACGACAATGGATAAAAGACGAGAGTGTTCCATTGCGCGAGGAACGGCATGCCGCAATAGCTCAATGGATTCCACAGGGGAATCTCTCCACGCCAGAAATGTTCCCGATGAAAATGCGCCAGCGGATAACCGAAATATCCAAAGTCTCGTGTAACAAACGTGCGCGTCCCCAGCAACACATCTGGAAACGCCGCAAGAATGAGCAGACCCAGGATCATCGCGAACCGTCGCGGCGTAAACCAGTCCCCTGCTCCATTGGCCGCTGTCTCCGCATCGGTGCGCATGAAAGAAAGCACGCCCTCTGTTAGTTCAAAAGAAAACCGCGTTCAACAATAATTGCCTGCGCTGTTCCCCTGCGCCTGAGATTTCCAGAACAACTCAGTTGCATTAAAAGGCCTTGCTCCGACAAGATTTCACCACATGAATTTGCACGGTAAAAACTTCCTCGGCCGCGACCTTTCGGCAAACGGCACCAAAACTTTCTCCGCCGTCAATCCCGCAACGAACGACAAATTACCAACAGATTTCCACGAAGCGACGACCGATGAGGTTAACCGCGCCGTTGCGTCGGCTATTGCTGCATTTGAAACGCTCCGCACTCTGCGCGCCGAAAAAATTGCCGCCTTTCTGAACCAGATTGGCGAAGAGATTATCAAACTCGGCGATGAATTGATCCGTTGTGCGAATTCAGAGACAGCGTTGCCGGAAGCGCGCCTCACTGGCGAACGCGCTCGCACCGTCGGACAACTGAAAATGTTTGCGGAACTCATTCGCGAAGGTTCCTGGGTCGAAGCAACGATCGACCGCGCTCAACCAGATCGCAAACCACTTCCCAAACCAGATCTCCGTCGCATGCTGATTCCGATCGGCCCGGTCGCCGTGTTCGGAGCCAGTAATTTTCCCCTCGCCTTCTCAGTCGCAGGCGGCGATACGGCCTCGGCCCTCGCCGCTGGTAATCCCGTCGTAGTAAAAGCGCATCCCGCACATCCAGGCACATCCGAACTCGTCGCTCAGGCGATACGCAATGCTGCTGTCGCCACGGGAATGCCCGACGGCGTTTTTTCGATGGTCCACGGCGTTGGCCACGAGGTCGGAATTCAATTGGTAAAACATCCCGCCATCAAAGCCGTTGGTTTTACGGGCTCGTTGAAAGCAGGACGCGCGTTGTTCGATGCCGCCGCCGCGCGTCCCGAACCGATTCCGGTATACGCAGAAATGGGCAGCACCAATCCTGTGTTCCTTTTGCCGGGCGCGCTCAAAAAGAACGGCCTTACGATCGCTGAAGGTTTTGTCCAATCGGTCACAATGGGCGTTGGACAATTCTGCACGAATCCAGGACTGGCGTTCGGTCTCAACAGCGATGAACTGAAATCATTCCTGGAAAAAGCCGGTCAACTCGCCGCCAGCGCTCCCAGCGGGACGATGCTCTATCAAAATCTCTGCTCGAACTTTGGCGCCGGCATCGAAAGGTTTCAAAAACTCAATGGTGTCCGTGTCGCCGGCAAATCGACTGCGTCGGCGTCCGACCGCGCGCCCGCCATCGTCTTCACAACCACCGCCGAAACGTTTCTCGCGAATGACGTGTTGCACGAAGAACTCTTTGGTCCATCGACGCTTGTGGTCGGCTGCACCTCAGCCAACGAATTTGTGAAAATCGCCCAGGCACTCCCGGGCCAACTGACCGCGACCATTCATGGCAC
>CBHWET010000232.1:0-8178 GCA_966112985.1 uncultured bacterium
CAATTGAACAATTGGCTGGCGAAGCGGCAACTTCTTAAAGGTTAGAAGACATTCCGTTTAAACCGGCAAAATTGAATCTGCGCCGCAGTTCAGGCCTGCGTCTAAGTTCCCAACGGTTCGGTCCACAATTGCGAAGCGAGTCCGTCGCCTTTTCGGATTTTGAACGAGCCGGGGGTTCCAACAGACCACCCTGTTCGATTTTGGGTGCGGTTGCTGAAGCTGTAGCGAGCCCATTTTCTATTTTGGACGGGATTCTCGAAGCTGCAGAGCACCCATTTTCGGTTTCGGAGCAAATTTCTGAAGCTGCGGCATACCCATTTTCGATTTTTTCCCCAATTTCCGTTTCGGAAAACTGGTCCAAAACAGAAAATGGCTCCAAAACGAAGCTGCAGACCACCCATTATCGATATTACCCGCCTCGTCGTTCCGGAAAACGCTTCCAAAATCGATAATGGCCTCTCGACGAACCTGCAGAACACCCATTTTCTGTTTTTCCCGGAATTTCCGTTCCATAAAACGGCGCCGAAATCGAAAATGGCTCTAAAACGAAGCTGCAACTTCCGGTTCCACAAGAATTTAGAGATTTAGAGGAGTTTTCGTCCCCCTTTTTTGGTCAAAACGACTCCGCGAACCTATTTCGCAGCGGTTTCAGCCGGTTCGTACCAGTCGTGCCGCAACCAATCGGCAATTAAGCCAATCTGCTTTTCGTCCAGCATCTTGTCCTCACCGAATGCCGGCATACGGTCGTTGCGTTCGCCGTAATATTTCTCGTGCTTCGGATTAGTGATGATTCCAATGATCCAATCGCGCGAACCGTAGCCCGTCAGTTGCGGTGCGGTAGCTTCTTCGTCTTTCTTCTGGAATTGATGGCACTCTGTGCAACGCATTGACTCGCTGGCGATAAGTTTGCGACCTTCTTCGATCATCGCGGCATCACGGTAGTCAGCGCCTTCCTGCACCTTAAGATGCGCTTCCGCCGAAATAGCCATGACGACTTTCTTTAACTGCTCTTTCTCTTCTGCCGAAAAGTTCGCTACCGATTTCTTCACGAACTTCACCATTTTGCCTTCTTTGAATTTGGTGCCACCAAAGAATTGCATACTGTCGATCTTGTCTGGCGTTAGGAATTGCATGAGCCAATCACGAGAACCGTAATCCTTCAGGTCAGACCCACTCGGATCTCCTTTAACTTTGCCTCCCATTCCATCACCGCCGCCGTAGCGGTGACAGTTGGAGCAATTCTTAGCGAACAATTTGGGTCCCTGCGTGAACGCATCATTCCGCAATAAAGTGACAGCACCGGCTGGCGGAATTCCAATCGGTGATTGCGCCAATTCTTTCACGCGACGCGCATCTTCTTCCGCCTGATGAACAGCGACTGTGTAGTCCGCATTTTTTCGGTCTTCTTCTTTAGCCAGATAAGTCAGAAGGCCAGCACCCGCAATTAAGCAAAACAGAAACCCGACGTTGAAACGGTGTCCGAGCTTCCAACGACCAATCACCGGCATCGCAAAAATAATGACGATCAAGATCGTTGGGATAACGATCGCTCCCCAAATCTCTGTCCCGCCCGGGAAGTATTTGAGAAATTGGAAAAGAAATAGGAAGTACCACTCCGGACGTGCGGCGGAATACGGTTCAGACGGATCAGCCGGCGCACCCAGTTCAGGGCCATGATAGCGAATGATGAAAAAGAGAACCACGACGAGCACGGCGAGACAAGCAACGGCGTCTTTCAACACCTGGTCCGGCCAAAAAGCAGCATCGGGCTTTCGCAACGGCAGCTTCGCGGTGATGCCATGTTTGCGGAACAGATAAATATGGCCGGCAAGCAGGACAATAATTGCTCCCGGTAAAACACCCGCGTGTAACGCAAAGAATCGCGTCAATGTATGATGCCCATAATCGGAACCGCCGATGACGAGCTTCTGTAGGGCGGGCCCGATGATCGGCGTGATCGCCGAAATGTTTGTCGCCACTTTCGTTGCCCAGAAACCTTTTTGATCCCACGGCAACAAGTATCCCGTCAGTGAAAGACCAAGCGTCAGCATCAATAGAACAACACCGAACCAAAAGTTCACTTCCCGTGGCGCCTTATATGCGCCGTCGATCACGACCTGCATCAAATGAAGCACCAGCAGGACTGTCATCGCCTGCGCAGTGAAATGGTGGAGCCCGCGCAGCATCCAGCCGCCCGTCATTTCATGTTGGATGTAGTAAACGCTTTCCCAGGCATTGTTCGCGCCGGGCACATAATGCATCCAGAGGAAAACTCCCGTAATAAACTGCACCACCAACGCAAAGGTCAGCGTGCTGCCCCAGACATAGCGCCAGCGCGCGCCACCCGGAATGTTTTCGTAAAGCGCTTCCTTAAGAAGCGATTTATGCCCGGTGCGATGTTCCAGCCAATCAAAAAATCTTTGGATCATGCTTCAGGAATTCGTTCCGCCGTGCCCGCACGGAAATTTTGGAAATGAACAAATATTTCGTCGTTGCGAACTTCAACTTTCAGCTCGTCCATACCGCGTGGACTCGGACTTTTCGGATCACGGATACTTCCGTCCAGGGCGAAACTGCTATTGTGACAGGGGCAAAGATAGGCATTCCGATCGGCGTTGTAATCGACGAAACAACCAGCATGCGGGCAGACGACGTTGAAAGCTTTGACTGTCTTCGCGTCGGTCTTCATTAAGTAGACGGCGCCAATTGGGGTCTGTGGATACTTATTCCAGGCATCCACACGGCTGGCGATAATCGGAAATTTTTGCGGTACACCGATGCTTTGCAGCGAAGTGAGCGAGGCGACACGAATGGCACCGCCGCCTTTGGCTTTATTGCGTCGAAGCGGATCGAAAAACACCGTCAGGCCGGCCGCGACCGGCACAACCGTAATAATGCCGCCGATGATGACGGACAGCGCTTCTTTGAAAAACCCGCGACGTTCCGGGCTCTGAGGATCGTGTTGAGCAGCGCACATAATAGTTACCGCGGCACAGGACGCGGATAGGTTTAGGACGCGCAACTTAGAGAAATGTTCATAAAAGGTAAATTGGAAACGCCGCGTAATTTCGATTGTCTCCCGTTTAGCGGTGTGAAAAGGTCTCGCATCCATGAGGACGAAATTACTTCTTTTAAGCGCATTCGTTGGCTTCTCCATCTTTGCCCAGGAAACGCCGAACGATCCCTACTTCGAACAATTTCATCCGCTGCCCGCGCCAAAAGCCGAGGGTTCGTTTCTCAAAGAAGGCGACCGGCTCGCGATCTGCGGCGATTCCATCACCGAACAGAAGATGTACTCACGAGCAATCGAAACGTACCTCACGGTTTGCCAACCGGAGCTGAATATTTCTGTGCGGCAATACGGTTGGGGTGGTGAAACCGCCGAAGGTTTCCTGCGTCGTATGACCAATGATGTTCTGCGGTTTAAACCGACAGTAGCCACAACGTGCTACGGCATGAACGATCACAAGTATCGTCCGTATGATGAAGCAAACGGCAATTGGTATCGCTCGAACCAAACGCAAATCGTGAAGTCATTCAAAGCCGCCGGCGCACGCGTCGTCCTCGGTTCAGCGGGTTGCGTCGGTCAGCGCCCGTGGTGGTCGAAGAATCCTGCGGACACAAAAGATGCCCTGAACCTCAATCTCTGTGAACTGCGCAACATTGATATCGGCATTGCCGAGCAAGAACAGGTACGCTTCGCTGATGTGTTCTGGCCCATGCTGGTAGCGGATTTTAATAGCCAGAAGCAATACGGCACCAATTATCACCTCGCCGGAAAAGATGGCGTTCATCCAGGTTGGGCCGGTCATATGGTGATGGCAGCAGCTTTCCTTCGTTCCATGGGACTTAAAGGAGAACTTGGTGAGTTTGTAGTCGATCTAAAATCGAATGACGCCAGCGTTTCAAAAGGCCACGACCTCGTTTCCTTCAAGGATGGCGAAATGAAAATCAAGAGTTCCCGCTATCCTTTTTGCGGAACCGGCGATCGATCGAAGGACGATACAGTCCGGTCCGGCATGCGGTTTTCTAAAATCAACAAGGACCTGAACCGGATGGTGTTGATCGTGAAGAATGGACAAAGCAACAAGTACAAAATTACCTGGGGATCGGAATCGAAATCCTATACGTCCGAACAACTCGGCCGCGGTGTGAATCTCGCCGACGAATTTCCGGTAAATCCATTTTCACAGAACTTCGACAAGGTCGATGCCGCTGTGGCAGAGAAGCAGGCTTATGAAACGCGGCAAATCAAAGATCTGTTTCACGGCCGTGAAGGTGCGGCAGATAAAGAAATGACGGCAGCGCTCACCGAAAAAACCCGCAAGCCGTTGGTAGCCGCAATTCGCAAGGCCTTCGTCCCAGTCACGCACACGATCAAAATCGAGGCGGAATAATTTTTACTCGTAACGGAGTGCCTGAATCGGATCGAGCTTGGCGGCTTTCAAAGCTGGCCATAGCCCCGCGAGAACGCCCACGCCTGCGCTGAAAGCGAACGCAATCAACATCGAATCCACCGTGATCACCGGCGAATTTTCCGTCGGTGAGATCATGACAAGAATCTGCACGATTCCGTACGAGGCCACCAACCCCGCGATGCCGCCAATCAAAGCGATGACAACGCTCTCAACCAGAATCTGGATGAAAATGTCGCTGTAAGTGGCGCCGACCGCTTTACGAATGCCAATCTCACGAATCCGTTCCGTGATACTGGCGAGCATGATGTTCATGATTCCAATGCCGCCGACGAGAAGACTGATCGCCGCGATGAACCCTCCACTCATCCGCGCGTTGCGAATCGCTTGGTTAATTTGATCGGACCAGTTCTCCTGGGTCTGAAAAGAAAAGTCTTCGATGCCCCGGTGAGTAATCATCAAAACGTTTTTCGCCTGCTGCAACGCTTCTTCAAAATCGTCGATGTTACGGATCTTCATGTTGATCTGCGAAAGGCGTGGATCGGGCAAATTGTTTGTCCCGGTGGCCGAGCGGAATTTGATCCACATCGTATTGAGCGGGATATAAACGGTGGCGTTTTTGAATCCCCAGACGAAGTTGCCACTCCGCTTTCCCGTGTAACCACGACTGCGATCGGGGCCGCTTGCCTTAGTCGTCTGCGCCTGTTGCTTGGCGAGTTCGCGACGACGAGCATCAGATTCGCTTTCGTAGTGTTTAAACATCCCAATGATCGTGAAAAGCTGTCCCTTGATGTTCACCTGTTCGCCCACCGGATTAATTTCGCGTCCCACTTCATCCGGTGAACCGAACAATGCATCCCGCGTCGCCGAACCAATAACGCAAACATTGCGCGCTTCTTCATCGTCGATCTCATTGAACATGCGTCCGTATTGCAGTTCGTGATCGTACATTTCGATCACGCTTGGCCATGTGCCGGAAAAATTCCACGGTGAGAATGATTTACTACCACGCGTCATGACCATGTCGCGACCGCGCATTTCTGGTGTGACTTTCCGGAACATCGGGGCACCACGTTGAAGGGCGTAAACATCCGCAATCGTGCAACCAACGGCCTGATCTGCAAGATGTGATTGGTTTGCCGGAATATCCTGTTCTTCGATGCGAATACGTTCGATGCCGCCGATGGCAACGAGCGCCTCGCGCATTCCGTTTTCCATGCCGTTGATGAGAGCAGACATGGCGATGAGGCTGGAGACGCCGAGGATAATCCCGAGCATCGTCAGCAAAGAGCGAAACTTATGCGCCCAGATTTCTTTGAACCCTACAGTGATGGCATTAAAGATATTCATCTTTTAAACGCGGACCAGGGAACTCGGAACGCGGAATGCCGAAGGGGCGACGTCAAAAATTTGAAGCATGTAGAACCACCTCGGCTGAACCTCACCCTAACCCTCTCCTTCCCAGGAGAGGGAACAACATGCGGCCACTTTATTCTTCGCGAACAATCATTTGGCAAATCCCGCATGCGCGAAATTTCCAAAACACAGACTCCAATTCTCCCTCTCCTGGGAAGGAGAGGGCCGGGGTGAGGTCTAAAAGCATAGATACGACGGTAGGCACACAAATTCCTGCGTTCATCCCCCGACCGCAGCACTGCCTGCCGTGTCATCTCCGTGGAAGTTGCACCTTTCATTTCTCCAACCCCGCAAGTTTCGGATCGATATTTTTCGCGATTTTGCCATCGCGGATTTCAATGCGCCTCGGCGTCACCGCGGCGATTTCCGGGTCGTGCGTCACGAGAGCAATCGTTCGACCTTCGCTGCTCAGTTTACGAAAGAGCTCGAGGATCGCTTCGCCGGTGCGCGAATCCAAATTGCCGGTCGGCTCATCGGCGAAAACAATTCGCGGATTGTTCACCAAGGCACGGGCGATCGCCGCACGTTGTTGTTGCCCGCCGGAAAGCTGCATCGGCCGGTGGCGGCTCCGATTCGCCATGTCGACCAGTGTCAACGCCGCCATGGCGCGGTCGCGCCTCTCCTTCGCGCCAATGCCGGAGTAAATCATCGGCAATTCCACATTTTGAAGCACGTCGAGCTTCGGCAATAAATTGAAGAATTGGAAAACGAAGCCAATCTTTTGATTTCGGATCTGCGCCAATTCAAAACGCGATGCGTCGTGAATCATTACATCGTCGAGTTTAATTGTGCCGTGTGTCGGCTTGTCGAGACAGCCGAGGATGTGCATCAAGGTCGATTTGCCGCTGCCCGACGGCCCAATGATGGAAATAAATTCACCGCGTTCAATATCGAGCGAAATATTATCCAACGCGCGAATCTCCTCGCCGCCGAGATGATAGATCTTGCTGACGTTGCGCAGTTCGACGAGCGGCATGTTATTTGGCTGAGGCTGCTTTCACCGTCTTGCCTTTGCGAGAACCTTTGCCCGGCTTCTTGTCGCCCACGGGTTTCGCTTTGTCTTCGAATTCATCGGGCGGCTCGAGCGAAACAACTTCGCCGGCGCTCAAACCATCGGTCACTTCGACAAAGTTCAGATCGCTTGCGCCAATTTGAATCGAGCGTCGTTCGAACGTGTCATCTTTTTTGACGTAGGCGAAACGTCCGCCATTTTCGGTAAACACAGCGGCAATCGGCATCGCTAAAACATTTTTTTCAGAAGTCACGGGAATCGAAAGATTTGCCGTCATTCCAGGCCGCACCCGTGGATCGATGTTGCTGATCTTAATGCGTGCATCGAAACCTTTGAGATTACTTTTTACTGTCGCCTGGGGGGCAATGCGCTCGATCACGCCCGTCATTTTCAATCCCGGCACGGAATCGATTTCAATGTCCACCTTCTGTTTTACTTTCAAGCGCGTGACATCAGCCTGGTTAATGTGGGCAGAGATAATCATGTCGTTCAGGTTGGCAATCGTCATGACTTCGGTACCGCTGTTGAAACCGCCTGAGCCCGACACTGCTTGTCCGATCGAAACCGGCCGCGTCAGGACTGTGCAGTCAAATGGCGCGAGAATCTTCGTCTTGGTGAGCTGTTCCTCAATGATGCCGAGCACTTTTTCTGCCTTCTCGAGATTATTGCGCGCGAGATCGTGCTCGGTTTTCGCGTCTTCAAACACTTCCTGCGAAATTAATTTGCTGCTGGCGAGTTGTTTCGCCCGTTCGAAATTCCGCTGCGCCTTTTCCACCTGTAATTTCGCGCCTTCAATTTCCGTGAGTCGCTGCGCGCGTTCACGCTGCAGATCAGAATCGTTCAACGTGAATAGGACATCGTCCTTTTTGACTTTGTCACCGATGTCCACCGGGAGTTCCGCAATACGCCCGTTAATTTCCGGACGAACGGAGACCTGATCCGCGGGGCCGATATCGCCTGCGGCCTGGACGGAAAACTCAATGTCGCGCTCCTCGAGCGTCGCGGTCGTGGCCCGCTTCGGCGCTTTTGCGGTATGTTGTTGGACCTGCCATTTTTGCCAGGCCGCGAAGCCGCCGTAACCCAGAGCAGCGAGAACCACAACGATGATGATCAGTTTTTTCATCTCAAGAGCTGCCCATCGTAAAGGAAAAGGTGTGCGTTGCCAAATGCGGTCTTCAAAAGTGATTCACTTGAGGGGAAAAGATTTTAGAACCGAATAGCGCGCGCCTGCCTGGGACAACACGCTCCGCATTAAATCAATTCTTTTGACCTGCCATTGGCCGAACATTTTCTTTTGGGAAGATTCAATCGTAGCTGCTACGTGCGAACGCTCTC
>CBHWET010000233.1:0-8150 GCA_966112985.1 uncultured bacterium
CGAGGTGATGCGCTACTTTCGTGGACATCATCGGTAAATCGTTCAGGTGATCGCCGGCGGCAAAAATATTCTGCGGTTTGATCTTCAACCGACGCGCGAGTTCATTCAGCGCTGTGCCTTTGTTGTACGCCACATGACTGAATCGGGCGTAAACGTCATTTCTGACAACCGTCAAATCGGGAACCTTTGCACAATAACCATCGAGATATTCGTGAATGGCTTCAGCGTCGGCGGTTTTTTCAGCGATGAAGCAGAACGGTGAATAGATGTCTTCGTAGATCGTCGCGGCAAATCGTTCGCTCACCCATTTGGTCAGCATCGGCACGTCGAGGCGCACTCTCGAAAACAGCTCTGCGTGAGCACGGTGACAATCGTCGTTCCAGGGTGAGAGACCAACGTATTTCGAATCTTCGTGCAGATAAATTTCGCGCTCCACCAGCACGAGGAAATCTGGTTTTACCGTCAGATGCGATCGGCCAATCGCTTCCATCAGACCCGAAAGATCGCGTCCGGTGTTGATGACCCATTTGGTGCCTTGTCCCTGCAGTTGCGCGATCAACTCCTGCAAACGATGTGGAACAGGGGGATTCTCAAATTCCGCGAACAGAGTGCCGTCGAAATCCGTTGAGATTAATTGAATCGAGGGAGTTGACTTTGCGGACGGGACTTTAGACTTTGCACTCATTCGGTTGCGCGAAAACATTCGTGCGATACCGTGCTTTGTCAAAACTTTATGACTCACCAGGAGCAATACGACGACGCGATGTTCGACTACAGCACCGGCGAGTACGATGCTGCGATTGCCAAGCTGCAACAGATTCTCGCGGCCGAGCCCGATCATTTCGACGCGCAGCTATCGATCGCGATGTGCCACTATCGAAAAGGAGATTACGCGACCGCGATTGCCGAGGGACACAAGGCCGAGAAACTAAAACCGAACGAACAGTTGGTGCACACGAACCTGTCTCTGTTCTACATGAAGTCTGGTGACAAGAAGACAGCTGAGCATCACGGTCTTCAGGCACGAATCGCGTCATGGCGCGGCAACATGGCAGCCCCGAGCGGTCAACCGCAGGGTGATCCGGAATTACAAATGGCGCAGCCGAAAGCGCCGCCGGTTAAATTGCCGGAGAAGTTTCCGGACATGCCGTGGAAGAAAAAGCCGCAGGTTGGCTCGGCGGAGAATACAGACAAAAAAGATTCCGATAACGGTCCGGCGAAGTCTTAAACGATTTTTATGCCTGAGAGCAGATCGGCTCCGGGCTTCTGGCCAATCTTTATTTCGACCTTCTCTCCCAGGAACTTCGGTTTCGTGTGAAGCACGTAAGCATCCAGCGCCGCTTTGCAGCGTGCACCGACTTCCCGGATTTGCATCCGAATGGTCCAGCGGGCGCCGAGTGGCTGAGCGCAGAAGACGACCGCATCCAGATCAAAATGTTTCGCAAGGAAGGCCGAACGGTGGGCATGAAAATCTTCCGTAATGATGGTGACCTTGTCCTGACCGAAAATCTTCTTGGCGCGAACAATTGAATCCAACGTCCGGAAACCGGCGTAGTCGAGAGTGATCGCCGATTCGGGTACGCCTAACTTCACCAGAGCGTCATGCATTTCCGTCGGCTCATCGTAGCCCTTAATGTGATTGTCGCCGCTGACGAGCAGGTGCTGAACCTTGCCGTCGTGATAGAGTCTTGCCGCAGCTTCGACGCGAACTTTGAAATGCCAATTGACGGCGCCGCTCTTCAAACGAGGACTTGTACCGAGGACGAGACCGACGGTGTTCGATGGAAGCGCTTTCGCTTCATGAAAGACCGCAGCATCAGTCGAGCGAACCATCCACCAACTCGTTGCGGCAGCGCTAAAACTACAAAGGATTAAAACGAGCGCTACTTTGCGCCAATGTTTTTTGAGAGTGGATAGGAAAGATTTCATGGCGACTAGGCGAATTAAACCTCCCTGGTCAAAAAAGTAAATGCTGCGAAAGCTGCTCTAAACCCACTGTGGGATCGTTCGCATTGCGTTGCGCATTTCGCGGTCAAGGGCTTTGTAATTGGGTTCCTTTATCGAAACAAAATTCCAATACCGGGGCGAATGATTCATATGCACGAGATGGCAGAGTTCGTGGATGAACAGGTAACGAACAAGTTCAGGACGGAGGAACAAAAGTTTCGCGTTGATGCTGATGGTTTTCTTTCGCGAGCAGCTGCCCCAGCGGGATTTCTGCAGCCGAACGGATGCGCGTTCAAACGGCAGATTAGTTTCAGCGCTGACTTCCCGGAGCCACGGCACGAGTGTGTCCGCGCCGCGTCGACAGAGCCATCGTCGCAAGACTCTCTTGCAGGCGATTTCGCTTTCGGTGCAGCCGGAAAGCGTGAGAGTTTGTCCTTCTTCTTTTAACTGCACCGATCGGGACGGCGTCGGGATGTATGTGATCGACAATGTTTCGTTTACCGCTGCGAGCGACAATGTCGTTGGAAATTTTTCGACTGGCGGCGGAAGAAAGGGCTCCTGCTTTTCGAACTTCAGGCGAATGCGTTCGATCCATTTCCGTTTGCGTTCGAGCAACGGCGGAATGTTTGCAACGTCGTAGCCGCGCGGAACGACGACTTCCAGGCCGCGCTGCCTGGAGAACCGCAGATAAACGTATCTGGCTCTTGTGCTGACACGAACGTTGTAGGAGTCGGACATGTAACGCCGAACAGATTACGGGAAGTCTGTCGGACTCGAAACAAAACTTATCGCGCCTGTTGCAGAGCGAGAGCGCGAAGACTTTCCAGCGTGTCGGCCTGGTCCGGAGTTTTATCGTGGCGCCAGCGATTCATGCGCGGAAAGCGAACGGCGATGCCAGATTTGTGGCGCGTGGATTCCTGGATCGCCTCGAACGCTAGCTCAAACACCAACTCTGGTTTCACAATCCGCACAGGCCCGTGCTTCTCCAACGAATTGCGGCGAACAAAGTTGTCGACCTTTCGTATCTCCTCGTCGGTTAATCCCGAATAGGCCTTTGCGACCGGGACGAGTTCGCCGTTGTCCCAAAGGCCGAAGGTATAATCGGTGTAAAGATTTGCGCGTCGGCCATGTCCACGTTGCGCATAGATCAGGACCGCATCGATCACGAACGGATTGATTTTCCATTTCCACCAATCGCCGCGTGGCCTGCCGACTCCGTAAGCCGACAAGCGGCGTTTCAGCATAATACCTTCGACGGCTTCCTCGCGCGCTCGCGATCGAATTGTTTCCAACTCTGACCACGATATCGCCTGTAAAATTGGAGAGAGACGAAGAGGGAAAGTGTCTGCTTCGACTGCGGTCTCTGACTGAAATAAATCAAGCGTCTGTTGTCTTGGGCGCGGCTTTGCGGTAGTCGCTTCAACAGAGGCGCGCGCGCGGGATTCGGCTAGAACTTTCTCGAGAAGCTCGCGTCGCGATGACAACGGTTCGCTTCGGATATCGACGCCGTCTTTCTCCAGCAGATCATAGGCGAGAAATGCCACGGGGAATTCCGTTTGAGTGCGGTCGCTGACTTTCTTCCGTCCGAGTCGTCGTTGCAATTCGCCGAAGACGAGCGGCCGATTGTTACGCCAGGCAAGGATTTCTCCATCAAGAACAGTCCCTTCCGGCAATAGTTTCCCTGCATTGACCAGCTCCGGAAAACTTTCCGTGACCATGTCTTCGCCGCGTGACCAGACGCACGTTTCTCCACCACGATGAATCAACTGCGCCCGAATGCCATCCCACTTCCATTCGGCCTGCCATTCGCTTATGTCACCAAATTCCGCCTCGAGCGTTTCTCCCGGTTTTAGCTTTATCTCGATCGGCGATGCGAGAAAGAAAGGGTAGGGACGTGCGGTGAAGTCGTCATCACGCGATGCATTCAAGAGACTTTGAAAGTCATCCGCGGTGGGTTGCCAATTCCCGAGCACTCGATGCGCCATGACGGAGGGTTCGATCCCTGCAACGTTCGCCAGTGCGCGAACCACGAGCGTTTTAGAAACGCCGATGCGGAATTCGCCGGTGATCAGTTTGTTCCAGACGAGCCGTTCGGGCCGGTTCAATTCGCGCCATGTCTGCACGAGCAATTGGCGTTTTGAAATTTCGGCGAGTTGCCGCATCGGCAATAAACGCTCGTTCACGATCTGAGATAAAGTGAGCGACGAGCCTTCGCCCCCTTCGGGAAAGATGAGGGCAAGCATCTCGCCGAGATCGCCCACCGATTGATAACACTCTTCCATCAACCACGTCGGTAAACCCGTTTCAACCGAGGCCCAATCCCAAAGGTTTCGCGTTGAGATAACGCGCGCGGGTGTTCGGCCCGAGAGAAACGCCAGCGCCCACGCGGCATCGGCGGCGGGCGCTTCGCGGAAATACCTTTCCAACGCCGCGACTTTTTCGTTCGTGCGCGTGGTCTGATCAAGTTCGCAAAATAATTTCGTGAACCGTTTCAAAGTTATTCCACCTCCGCGTTTGCTTCCGTTTGGGGCGACGCAGTGTTTGTCGCAGTGTTGGGCGGCGACGCTTCCTCACCTTCGGTTTCTGATTCACCTTCAAAC
The DNA here is from genome assembly GCA_966112985.1 of uncultured bacterium. Taxonomy (GTDB): domain Bacteria; phylum Verrucomicrobiota; class Verrucomicrobiia; order Limisphaerales; family JACDHS01; genus CBHWET01. The sequence continues at coordinate 4,548 of CBHWET010000233.1, forward strand.
TGAGTCTTGATCGCTTCGGCTTCCCAACCGTTTTCGCGCAGCCAGCGAACCACCGGACCGGTGTAACCGTGCGTCACCCAGATTCGCTCAGCGCCGGTGGCCTTGATTGAATTGATCAGGCTGCGCCAGTCGACATGATCGGAGAGGGCAAATCCACGATCCAACGCGCGTCGGCGTCGCGTTCCGCGGATTTGCATCCATCCGGAGGCAAACGCTTTGGAACATTCGCCAAACTTTCGCAGCCATGGAGTATTGTCCGCCGACGGAGGCGCAATGACTAAAGCTTTGCCGCGCGCCTTGCGGATTTCATCGCGCTCCATCGTCGATATCTTCGGAAAACGAACACCGGCCCGTTCGTAGGCGGGAATAAACTTTGCGACGGAGCCGTGGAGAAAAATGGGCCCGATATCGCCGGAAACGCCGGCGAGAAGCCGTTGGGTTTTTCCTAACGAATACCCGAACAAGACGGACGTACGGTCATTCGCCTGGTTGTCGCGCCACCATTGGTTGATCTCGTCGAATATTTCGCGCTGTGGCGACCATTGATAAATCGGCAGGCCGAAAGTGGATTCCGTAACGAACGTGTGGCAGGGGATCGGTTCGAATGGATCGCAGGTGTTGTCGTTTTCGGTTTTGTAATCGCCGCTGACGACCCAGATTTCGCCCTGGTATTCGACGCGGATCTGCGCCGAGCCGAGGATATGACCGGCGGGATGAAGCGAAATCGTTACTCCGTTCCGCACCACCTTCTCGCCGAACGCGATCGTTTGGAGATTGGCCTGCGGTCCAAGGCGCGCCCGAAATACTTCTTCTCCGGCCTTGCTGATCAAATAATTGCGGGATCCCCATCGTGCATGATCCGAGTGGGCGTGGGTTACGACCGCAAAATCCACCGGCTTCCAGGGATCGATGTAAAAATCTCCCGCCGAACAGTACAATCCCCGGTCTGTGTTCTGCAGAAGCATTGGTTAAAAATTCATTTCGGGACGGGAAAAGTCAAAAGGGCGTCAGTCCGGCATTACTTTGCATCAGACTTATATTACGAACGTTACTTTCGTCGAAGAGCGCGAAACCGGTGTCCGCGCCCGCATAAGAATCCGGTTTCGTGGGGACACTGCGTCTTAGACACTTTTCACCGTAAGGAAGTGGAGGAGAGGGTTTTTTTTCTACTTTTCACGCCACGGAAACCGGACCAGAACGCTTCTACTCCACTTTCTATGGCGTGGAAATCGGTCCAGAAAGCTGCTACCCCACTTTCCAGGGCGTGGAAAACAGTCCAGAAGGCTTTTACCTCACTTTCCAAGGCATGGAAATCAGTCCAGAAGGCTTCTACCTCACTTTCCATGGCATGGAAATCGGTCCAGAAGGCTTCTACCTCACTTTCCATGGCATGGAAAACAGTCCAGAAAGCTTCTACCCCACTTTCCATGTCATGGAAATCGGTCCAGAAAGCTTCTACCCCGATTTCCATGGCATGGAAATCCAGATATCCACGCGGTTACCATTTTTAACCGTTTGATATTCAAGGACAAACGATGTTTAGCCCATTAAACATCAAAATGGAGGTCATGAACCCATTTCAGGAACAAATCTCGCGTTGGCAAAGTTGGTTTGGTCTGAAATCATCACGCCGCCATGAATCCGTATCGCAAAGCTGTGGCGTTTGTCATCCGGCTCATCGCCCTGGCTTTTATCCTGTTGCCGCTCATTTTTTTCGGTCTGGACTATATGGCGACGAAGACCAACCACGCGCCGCCGCCCAAATGGGCTCTTCTGGTCAAGATCGGTTCAGTCGTCTTTGGGTTTGTTCTGCTGATTGTCAGTGGCAAAATTGCTCGTCGACTGACGGAGGATTTAGAGGAGTAAGGGTGTCACTTTCAACTGCTTGTTCAGCCTCTCTGCCATCTGGACATCCTTTTTTCCCTGAGTAGAAATAGCATTGCTATTGGTTTTGCTCCTCTTATAGTTTGCCGAACGTGAAGAAAGTTTTTCCAATCCTGGCACTCCTGCCGATTCTGTTACTTGGAGCGGGTTGCAGCGGTATCCAATCGACACATAGTATTTCGCCGATGATGTTCCTTTTGCCGGGCTTCGGAAAAACTCAACCTCAAGAGCCGGCAAAAGCGGCGACAACGGCTTCTATCCCCCAGACGGATTCCGGTTCAGCGGTTAATACTCTGTAAGCAATATGCGATTTCCTTTGGCGCTGACGGCGAAAATCGCCGGTCACATCGTTAAGCACAAACTACGCAAGACTCCAAAGTTTGCGATGGTATTGCAGCTTGAACCGTTGCACACGTGCAACCTCACCTGTACCGGCTGCGGTCGTATCCGCGAATATTCCACTTCCCTCAAAGACATGGTGCCGTTGGAAAAATGCCTGGACGTTGCGAAAGAATGCGACGCCCCGATGGTATCCATTTGCGGTGGTGAACCACTGATTTATCCAAAGATCGAGGAGCTGATTAATGGCATTCTCGAACAGGGCCGCGTTGTTTACGTGTGCACGAACGGCGTGTTCATGCGGAAAAAGATGCGCGATTATCTGGCGGCCATTTACTCGCCTGAAGTCGAACCGAAGCTCTTGAAGCTGATCGAAGAAAAGTTACTTTCCGACAAAGACGCCGAAGCGATCCGCAATCCGAAGGATGCGGCGGCGGCGAAGGCGAAGGTGGTGATCCGCCCGACCAAGTGGATGTATTGGAACGTTCACGTCGACGGCCTGGAATACACCCACGACTTGATCGTTGAGCGTGAAGGCGTGTTCAAGGAATGCGTCGACGCGATCAAGATGGCGAAGATTCTGGGTTATCAAGTCGCGACGAATACGACGGTCTATAAAGAAACGGACGTCCAGGAAATCGAAGAGATGTTCAAGTTCTTCTCCTGGCTGGAAGTCGACGGTCACACGATCTCGCCGGGATATGATTACGATGCGGCGAAGAAAGACATGGTTTCCCGTTTGGGCCGTGATCCGAAGGAATTCTTCCTCACGCGCGACATGACGCGGCAGAAATTTGCGAAGATTCAGGAATGGGGCAAGCATTTCACGATTTTCGGCACGCCCGTTTATCAGGAATTCCTCGCCGGCAAACGCGAATTGACCTGCACGGCGTGGGCAATTCCGACGTATAACATCCGTGGCTGGAAAGGTCCGTGCTATTTGATGACGGACGGTCATTATCCGACCTACCAGGAGCTTTTGGACAAAGTGCAGTGGGATAAATACGGCGTTGTCGATGGCAAAGCCCGCGATCCGCGCTGCGAAAACTGCATGGTTCATTGCGGCTACGATCCGAGCGGTGCGCTGGGAACGAATTATAAGGCCGGCGATAATTGGAAGAACTTTGCCTATAACTTCGGTTCCCGTCCGAAGCGTTATCTCGATGGTGCGAAAGTAAATGCTTTTAACGGCGTTTCCATCGGCAAAGGCCATCTCGCGGAAGCGAAGGCGGCGATCAATTCTCCGCGTGCAGCCGCGAATGGTGCGCAGTCGGTATTCTTCCGTCGGGAAGAAAATCATTCGCACGAAAACGGCGGAAGCTGCGGCACAGGCGACACTTCCCAACGCGATGATTTGTTGAAGAAGATCGCGGAAGCCAA
>CBHWET010000234.1:0-8132 GCA_966112985.1 uncultured bacterium
AGCAACGCGGAAGCCGGGGTAACGCGTTCACAAATTTTCTATCACTCTGCCGCAGGCGCGAGCGCCCGCGAGCATCTCCATATCGCAACGCAAAGGCACGCAACTATAACTGCCAACGCGCAGACCACCAACGGAGAGACCGGAACGGTGACTGACTCGATCATTTTTTCTTTCGGAAACTCGAAATCAGTAAGTAGCGCAAACTGCAATGCCGCCAATCGAAAGCACAACACCCAAAATGACCGCCGCTTTTCGAAACACGCTGTCGTGGCCATCACCCAGCCAAATCAAAAGCACTCCACACAATCGAACGGCCAAACCGATGCCGAACCGCTTCCACTTCTTGCGTTTCTCCATTGCGGTAAGATGACGAGCGGCTGTTTCCTTACTGGTTTGAAGTGCCGACCAAGCTCAGGCGACCGCCGCAGGAAACGCCCGGCCGGCTGCAACAATCGCTGACAAATCACCTAAACCGCTCGACTGCCTAGGCGGGGCGGCGGTTCGCTGCAGCGCTCTGGTTAGGCGACGTCATCATCAAGTCCCAGCATCTCTGCAAACTCATCGAAATCCCTAGCACCCTGCACCCACTGATTGCGACCTTCCTGTCCCCATCGCAAACGCAACACGGGCGGATTTGTAGAGTGACGAGCGTAATCCAAAACCACTACTGAATCAGAACCAAGTCCAAAGTCACCAATCACCAAAGCAAGGTCAGGGACTATCTGGTCAAGCGCTCCAAACTTCTCCCAAAAATCGCCCGAACCACCTGCATCTCTGTAATCTGCCACGGTGTGAAAGGGTGGCGGCTGAAGACAAATCAAAGACTCGTCATCTGCGAACCTCTGAACTCTCTTTGGTGCAACCAAAGGCCGCAACTGCTGCGCGGTCATGGACGGACCGGCTTCGGATGGCCAAACCCCGCGGGAAATAAGCCGCCTCAAACGCTCTGGTAATGGGAGGTCTGGCATAAGTGCGTAGTGGTCTAACGTAAAAAGGTCAGCCAGCCCGTGTCAACAAACGCAAACCGCGTAGCGGAACGAAAAGCGATCGATGGGGCTTGGCTGCAGCGCCCTTGTTAGGCGACAGATGTGAATCTACCTCAACTGAAATTCCTGGCTGAGTCGGAAAATCCTCGTGCTCAACAAGCATACGCAACGCGTGAAGGTCTTCGTCAGACGCTACGCGGCCGTACAGGTAAACTCGCGCCTTAGTTGAAGATGAAACGATGACTCGTTGAAATCGAACATCAGACCCAAGGATTAATCGAAGCCTATCCGCCGTGCGACCGGCTTGGTGATGCCGATGCCGTGCCGAAAGAGCCGATAGGAACCCGACGGAAACAATCATTAGAAATACAATCCAGAAAGCAGCTATTGAACCTGATAACTTCATAATAAAGAACGCTGCCGCCTAATGGCCAAGCTTACCACGGCCGCGCTAGGCGGGGTGGCCGAAGTCGGTGATTTGACATTGTCATTAGTCATCAAAATGAACGGCCGACGGCTGTTGGTAGCACTGTCGGGAATTACGTAGCGAACTATTCACGCAGTTTTCGACTATTCCAAGGAAAGATTTAGCCCCCGAAAGCTCATTCCAAGCAATCCCAAAACCCTTGGTGATTATCTTCTCCTAAAACGGATCGAACTTGACCTTTCTCAGCCAGAATTGGCTCAAAAAGCGGGCGTGACCGAACGGCGAGTCAAAGCTTGGGAATAGGACCGACGTCCACCATCGACAGCCGAATGGGCGATTCTGGTGACGATCCTGCCGCTCGCAAACCTTCCGGAGAATCTGAAAGCTAACGCTAGAGTCTAGTGTTGGGATTTGCACAGGAACTAACCAAAAAACTCGCCTTTTCTCCACTCGTGGCGGCCTTCGGAAACCGTTCCAAAGTAAGATCGCGCATTCCGAATCCCACCTACCAAGCCAATGAACCACCGGTCTGATATTCGGTCACTCGTGTTTCAAAGAAGTTTTTCTCTTTCCCGAGGTCGATAGTCTCGCTCATCCATGGAAACGGATTTTTGGAGTCATACCTGGTGGCCAGCCCGATTCGTTCAAAACGACGGTCGGCGATGTGCTGGACGTATTCACGAAAAATAATCCGGCATTCAGGCCCAAAATACCTCTCGGCAAACAATCTTCCGCGTAGGCGATTTCCAGTTCGACCGCGTGTTCGATCATATCATGCAGTTGTGACTGAAAGTCGGGAGTCCAGATTTCCGGGTTTTCTGCTTTGATGCCATTGATGAGATCGATTCCGAAATTGAGATGATGGTTTCGTCGTGAAGAATGTATTGGAACTGTTCGACGATGTCCGTTCTTGCCGCCGCGCAACGTGAATCCACAGGCCAGCATCTGAAGACCGGGAAATGACCTGATGTTGGAGCAGATGAAGAGAATCGAATCATTACCTTTCCGTTAAAGACACTTCGGCTTCGGCAGTGTCGGCAACGACTTGGCGGAAATTGTCATCGACTCGGACAAGAAGACGGATACGCTGTCTCCTCGCTGATTTATGTACAAAACCCTCAAACAACTTTGCTGTCTTTGCTTTTGTTCGATTGCCGTAATTACGGCCCATGCCCAGGGGACGGCGTTCAATTACCAGGGCAGGCTCAGTGACAACGGCGCGCCCGCGACTGGAAATTACGATTTACAATTCACGATTTACGACGCGCTGATCAACGGAACATCTCTCGGCACCGTCACCAACGCTCCAACGACTGTGAGCAATGGATTGTTCACTGTCTCGCTGGATTTTGGTGCGAACATTTTCAACGGCAATGCGCGCTCGATCGAAATCGGCGTGCGGACCAACGGCAGCGTAAGCGCTTACACAGTTTTGAATCCGCGCCAGCCGATCACCTCGACGCCCTACGCCATTCAATCAGTCAATGCGGTGACGGCGAATGGTGTGACCGGAACGGTTTCCGCCGCGCAGGTGACGGGAAATATTCCTGCGAGTCAATTAAGCGGGACGCTCTCGACGGCGCAATTGCCCGTGAGTGTGGTCACGAATGGCGCGAATGGGGTGAACATCAGCGGCACGTTCAGCGGGAACGGTTCTGGTATCACTAACGTTAATCTGATCACGGCCAATTCGATGGGCGCCATTAATTGGACGTCGAACTATCCTGGCTTTTTCGTGAAGGCGTCTACGCTGACTGTGGGGAACACACTGAGCTCACCTAGATATGTCGTCTCCGTGGATGTCAATGGCGATAACAAGCTGGATTTAATCAGCGCGAACCTTGGCGCCAATTCCTTGACGGTGTTTACGAATAATGGCAGCGGCGGCTTTTCCTTGTCTGCTACGCTCAGCGCGGGCAGTGGACCTATTTCTGTGACGGCGGCGGATGTCAATGGCGATAATAAAGTGGATTTGATTAGTGTAAACGCCTTCGGCAATACATTGACGCTATTGACGAACAATGGCAGCGGCGGCTTTTCCCTCTTTTCCACGATAAGCGTGGGTGGTGGGCCTCGTTCCGTGGCGGCGGCGGATATCAATGTCGATGGAAAAATTGATTTGATCTGTGCGGGCTTTAGCACGAACAAGCTGACGGTGCTGACGAACGATGGCAACGGCGTATTTACCCTCAGCTCTTCACCGCAAGTGGTTACTTCTGGTCAATGCGTCATAGCAACGGATGTCAATGGCGACAACGTCCCGGATCTGATCAGCGTGAGTAGCGTCAGCGGCTACTCGCTGACGGTATTGATCAACAATGGCAGTGGGGTGTTCTTCTTCGACGCCAGTTATAACGTGGGCACGGGTAATTCGTTGACAGCGGCGGATGTCAATGGCGACAGCAACGTGGATTTGGTTAGCGTCGGAAGTAGCGGCGGGGTGACGATATTGACCAATAACGGGAGTGGCAGTGGAAGATTTACCCTTTCCTCGACGTTAAGCGTGGGCGGTTCTTCTTCTTCCGTTACGACGGCGGATGTTAATGGGGATGGCAAAGCAGATTTGATCAGCGCAAGTAGCAGCGGCAATACCGTGGTGGCGTGGACGAATAATGGCAGCGGTGTTTTCACGGTTGCTTCTACGACGGGGGTTGGGCACGGGCCTGCTGGTGTCGCAGCGGCGGATGTCAGCGGCGATGGCAGACCAGACTTGATCAGCGCGGACTCTTCCGATGGCACGCTGACGGTGTTATTTAATTCGATAGCCTATACAGCCTACTTCAGTGGCAATGGCAGCGGATTGAGCGGGTTAAATGCTTCTTCCATTAGCAGCGGCATTTTCAGTGGCAACGCCAGCGGCCTGACCAATCTGAACGCTTCCTCCATCGCCAGTGGCACTCTGTCCCAGGCACGCTTGCCGGCCTCGGTCGTGACGAACAACGCGACCGGCGTGACGTTGAACGGCACTTTCAGCGGCGACGGCAGCGGTCTCACGAACCTGAATGCCTCCGCTCTCGCCAGCGGCACGTTGTCCCAGGCGCAATTGCCCGCGGTAGTCGTGACGAACAACGCGAGCGGCGTGACGTTGAACGGTACTTTCAGCGGCAACGGTTCCAATATCACTGGCATCAATCTGGCGAGTGTCGGCTCGAATAGCGCCATTAACTGGGCGACGAATTATCCGGGCAATTTCGTGACCTCGGCTTCGCTGCCAGATCAGGACGCGCATTTTGTGGTATCTGCGGATATGAACGGCGACGGTAAAATGGATTTGATTTCCTCGAGTTATTTCGGCACTACCGCGCTGAGAATCTTTACCAACAACGGCAGCGGCGGATTCGCTCTTGCTGGGAGTGCGGCGGCGGGAGACACGTCTTATTCCGTTGCGGTGATGGATATGAACTTCGACGGCAAATATGATCTCCTCAGTGCAGGTAACGGCGGCAATTTGGAGATCTACACGAACGCCGGTAACTACGTATTCGGTTTGTCCTCTTCGATTAAATTAACCAATGCTGCCAGCAGTTCGATTGAAGACATGGTATTAGCCGATGTTGATGGCGATCACGCAGTGGATGTAATTGCCGTGCATTCTTCCTATAACGTGGTGGGGATATTCAAAAACAATGGAGGTGGCTCGTTTAATAATCCCTATTATGTTCCGATAGCCTCATACGCTCAACCCCACAGAGTCACAGCCGCGGATGTTAATGGCGATGGAAAAATCGATTTAATCACCACAGACCAGTTCAACAGTTTGGTAACCATATACACCAATAACGGCTTTGGTGCATTCACCACCAGCTTGACTGTTCCAGGCCTGGGCGGCGCCATCGTTTCGGCGGTGGCAGCGGATGTCAATGGCGACGGCAAAGTGGATTTAGCCGTTGCAAAAAACAATAACAACACATTGGTAATAGTGACCAATAGCGGCAATGGCACGTTTACGGTCAGCTCTTCAGTGGGAGTGGGACTCCAGCCGATACATGTCACAGCGGCGGATGTCAATGGAGACGGCAAAGTAGATTTAATCAGTGCGAACACTGGCACCAATACCTTGACGGTGGTGACGAACAATGGCAGCGGCGGATTCGCGATTGCTTCGTCGCCTGTCGTTGGTGCCTACCCTAAGTATGTTGCCTGGGCGGATGTCAATGGAGACGGCAAACCGGATTTGGTCAGCGCAAACGATCTCGACAATACGATGACGGTATTGCTGGATACACCAACGATCACGACGACGTTTACCGGCAATGGTGGCGGATTAACCAACCTGAATGCTTCCGCGCTCGTAGGCGCCTTGAGCGGTAACGGTAGTGGCCTGACCAACCTGAACGCATCCTCGATCACCAGCGGCACTTTGTCTCAGGCACAGTTGCCGGCTTCGGTCGTCACGAATACCGCAACGGGCGTGACGTTGAGTGGAACGTTCAGTGGAAACGGCGGTGGATTGACCAATCTGAATGCTTCTTCAATCAGCAGCGGAACATTCAGTGGCAACGGTGCCGGCCTCACGAACATCGCGTTGGCCAGCGTCAATGGAACAATATCTTCCAACACGACTTTTACGGTGACTGGCAATCGCGCCAGTGGTTTCAACAATCCCGTAGTCGTTCTTCAAAATACGAGCACCAGCTCCGGAGCAGGTCCGGCCTTGCGCGTGGTGACGGAAGGTGGAAGCGGCTCTACACCCGATGGTGCATTGTCGGTTTCAGCCAACGTTTCGGGCACAGCGGCCAATAGCCTGATTGCCAGGTTTGGAAACTCCGGAGCCTGGGTGGCCGCAATCACGAATGACGGAACGATTTATGCCACCGGTTTTTCCGGCAGCGGCAGTGCGTTGACCAGCTTGAATGCGTCGCAGTTGAGCAGCGGTACGGTTCCGATCGCTCAATTGCCCAGCGCTGTGTTGACTAACAAAGGAGCGATTGCAGTGGGCAGTCTTGGCACGACGATTACGAATTTGGTGATGGGACAAGCTAGTGCACCTTTCTCAATGGGACTATCAACGGCAACGAATTTTACTGTCTCCTTTGGAGTGACCTATAGCAGTGTCCCCAAGGTCATCGCTACGGTGGCCAACGATCCTAACTTTGCGGCTCTGAACGAAACGTGGGTCTTGTTTGTTCGCTCCGTTACCACCACGGGTTTTTCGGTGAATCTCCAGCGCGTGGATACCACCGGGACCTCCTCAGGTCAATCGCTGCGCGTCAACTGGCAGGCCTGGCAATAGTTACCGTCCGACCAATCATTGTTGGAGGAGGCATTCCAAAAATCATTTCGGTATAAACCAGCGCGGGAGCAGCCAGCGCCGAACTGTGCTGCCGCAGAAATTATTTCAGAAACTGAAAGGTTGATCGCAGTCACAATGGTTCGGCAGTCGTGAAGCGACTCGTGCTGCGGGCGACAATCGTGATCAACGGTACCATCCGGGAATATCCAAAATACGAACTCGGGATCGCGGTGTGTGAGGTCGCGGATAGCGTTGCGCCAGCCCGAATAGCGGAGGCAAGAAACGGAAATCTGTCTGCGGCGGTCTCACGACAAATCGAACCAATGGTAATCATCGCATAGCGACGCCTAGACCAAGAACTGAGCCACGCCGCCGGTGACTTGCGCCAACCTGAAACCCGCAGCGAAAACGGACCGGCGTAACCGGCGTTGGCTCCAGCGCCTTGTTAGGCCCGAAATATAAAATACCACCGCCCACTGCTATCTCGATAGCTCGTGACATGGATCTGTATCACCTGCTTATCGTATCTCGCGCTAAATGCACCTGTCTGCTCCGCTCCCTCCAACGCGATGCTCATGCCGGCTAAAATAAGAATGCGAGGAAAAACAACCATCGCATAGTTGCGTGGCGAATCGGGCAACGGCGCTGAAAAACTCTTGCCTCCATAAGTCAGCCGCAAACCTGTCTTGTCTGGCTCGATGAGAATCTCCTCGGCTCCTTCCTCAAACGCCGGCAGAAGCGCCGCAAAGTATGGTGCGAGCAATGGAATCGCACTTCCCTCATTGTTTATGGCATCGAGTGTCATGACTGCCCTACAGCCTAACAGTTGCATTAAGCAACAAATCTGTTGGTTATCACAGACGTAGTGTTGAACGTTACACAGCGATGGTCGGGCTGTCGATCCGGTCGTTGGAGGACGTTTCGGGATGTAATCTCGAATTGGGAAAGTAAAAATCCTTCGGGAGTCGAGAGGCAATGGTTCAATCGGAACAGCCCATCGGATTATTTGGCGTTTGGCACGGAAGAAGTCAGGGCTCAGCGGAGCTTCGCTCCACCGACTTTTTGATTTCAATCCCCCTTTCCCGGCGGGCGCCTTTATCAGGGTCGCACAGAACCGCGGATTCATCGGTTTTTGGGGTTTTAGCGAAAAATGAGGGGGAAAATGGGCTAAAAATCTGAAAACTTAAGCCAAAAATCCTAGAATGATCTTCTTCGTATTTTTATCAAGTTTCCAGTATTCCGAATGTTCGTTCTTATTTCTTTTATCTTCTTAAAATCGTCGGGACGCTTGGAATTACCTATTTTATTTCCTCTTAAAGTTCTGGACGTTTTGTCTTATCTTTTTTGTCTGATAAAAGTCGTTCACAAGATAGTTTCTGTTCTTTTTGGCGACTCGTTGGCCATCGGACGAAAGCCTTTACGGTTTTTATAGGCAAAATTCTTTGTGAGATTTCGGGCGGATCTTATTTTTTCACAGTTGCGGGAA
>CBHWET010000235.1:0-8126 GCA_966112985.1 uncultured bacterium
AGCTTCCGTGGGTATCGTTCTGTTCTGATGCGGGCTCCTATGCCCCGGAAGGTGTATTTCTCAAATCAAGCACGCATCCGCGGGCTTATGGGAATTTCGCCAGACTGCTTGGTAAATACGTTCGTGAAGAAAAGATCATTTCTCTTGAGGACGCCGTCCGACGACTCACGTCACAACCCGCTGAAACATTGCATCTGCAGCACCGGGGCACATTGAAGCCGGGTTACTTTGCCGACGTTGTCGTTTTCGATCCAAAGAAAATCCGCGACCACGCAACGTTTGAAAATCCGCACCAGTATTCGACAGGCGTGGTGCACGTGTTTGTCAACGGAACGCAGGTTCTGAAAAATGGTGAACACACAGGGGCCAAACCCGGGAGGTTCATTCGTGGTCCGGGTTGGAAGCCAACGGCTAAATAACTATGTTCAGGCGGTTGCGTTTGGTAATCGATTACGAACGAGGTTTTTCCACGCGAGAATTGCTGTGACAAGCGAGATCACCGCGCAAGATGCATACGGAATAACGGGATGATGATCGAACAATGATGCTGCAAAAAGCGGCGCTGCAATGCGCGCCAGACTGCCAGCGCTTTGAGCCACTCCGATGTTCGTCCCCTGTTCTGACGCCGACGTCAGGATTGAAATCAACCCAAAGATAGGCGGGCGAGTAAGGCTCGATCCAATCGCCAAAACTCCCAGCGCGATCAACAATCCCAGCCATGGCAGGCCTGGACTTTTAAACAACGTGCCCCAGGCAAAAGGCACATCAGCATGGAGAAATGGCATCGGGAGAAGACTTAACCCAACAAGGAATGTACTGAAAACAATCAGTTTGGGTTCGCCCATTTTCTTCACGGCGCGGCCGATACCACCTCCTTGCACCAGAGCGCCGATGATTCCGCAGTAGGCGAACAAATTGGCCACAATCCCGGCGTCATGGGGGTTCTTTGGATCGATATGGAAGTTTTTACTGACCAACAGGCCGAGCGTTGTTTCAAAACAGGCAAAGCAAAATGTCGCGAGGAAAAAGACCGTAATCAGCAGACCGATCTTTGGCTCGCGTAACGTGTGAAGAAACTGATCGAGGTGTGGGCGTTTACCGGCGTGCACCGATTCTGGCTTCAGGCTTTCAGGCAATCGAACCGTTGCGAAAATAAAATTGGCAGCACAGAACGACGCAGCGAACCAACCCGGTCCACTGAGTCCAAACCACTTCATTGCATAACCGCTCAACCACGGACCAAAAATGAAACCGAGACCAAACGCCATCCCAACCAGCCCCATTTTCTTCGACCGTTCTTCTGGTGGCGTGATGTCAGCGATGTAGGCCTGAGCGACTGTAATATTCGCGCCGCAGATCCCCGCGAAAATTCGAGAGGCAAATAGCAAAAGGATTCCCGTTGTGCCCGTCATTCCTGAAGCGATTGCAAAGATTACATATGAAATCGACGCGCCGGCGGTACTCACGAGCAACACAGGACGCCGCCCGATTCGATCAGATAATCTTCCCCAAATCGGAGCAAAGATGAATTGCATCAACGAGTACGACGCCATGAGGGCGCCGATCATGTATCCGGGGGCATTCAGATTCTTTGCGAAAATCGGAAGCAGCGGCAGGACGATGCCAAACCCGACCAGGTCGATAAACACCGTCAGGAAAATGATCAGCAGAGATGGTTTTCTCATGAATTAGCGAAGTGCTTTTATACCGAGTTGAAAGTTGTGCCAAGCATTTCGGTGTTCGTAGAACCTATAGCCCGATCAATGCGCGGCAACTTTGACACCACGTTTTGTCTTTTTGAAAAAGAAAACGAGCGGAATACAACAGGCACAGGCGATTCCGAATATTCGAAAATTGTCAACAAACGCCCAAAGCCGCGCCTGCTGCAGCAACTGATTATAAATGATCTGCAACGATTGAGCGGAGGCTGCCACTGTTCCGTTTTGATGAGACAATCCGGCCTTAATTGCACCAAGCGTCTCGCGATAAGCGGGATCGAACGGCGTGAGGTGTGATACCATAAGCGCCTGGTGAACCTGCGCATCACGCGCCAATAACGTCGCAACGAAAGCAATGCCAACACTACCCCCGATGTTGCGCATCAAATTGAAAAGGCCGGTTCCATTGCCGATTTGATCCTGACGCAAATGCCCCATCGTCGCCGTAGTCAGTGGGACAAAAATGAAACTGATCGCGATACCGTTCAGCACGCTTGGCCAAATGACACTCGAGATGCTGATCTGGAGGTTGATATTGGCGAGCCAGAACGAAGACGTGGTCAGCAGCACAAACCCGATAATTATCAGGTAACGGTTCTGCACCTTACCAACAATTCGACCGACGATTGTTGTCGTGACAAACGCACCAATGCCGCGGGGGCTCAGGGCGAATCCAGTTTCCAATGCCGGATAGCCCATCATAGTCTGCAAGAAGATCGGCAACGCCGCCGTCGTTCCGTAAAGCACGCCCCCCATTAACGTCATTAAAAGAAGGCCAATGGAGAAATTGCGATTGCCGAGGATTCGCAGATCAACAATCGGATGTTCGACGAGCAACTCGCGAATGATGAATACGATCGTGCAAACGATCGAGATCACCGCCGACCATGTAATCCATTTTGAACTGAGCCAATCCTCCTCCTGCCCTTTGTCGAGAATCAATTGAAGCAACCCAAGACCAACCGCCAGCAAGGCGAATCCAATAAAGTCGATTTTTTCACTGCGGCTTCGTTTTAAATAGGGTGGATCTTCGACAAGCGCCTCAGCCATTAACGCCGCAAAAATTCCCACCGGCAGGTTGATGTAAAAAATCCAGCGCCACGAATAATTATCCGTAATCCATCCGCCGAGTGTTGGGCCGAGAATCGGTGCGACGACCACACCCATTGCGAAAACCGCCATCGCCTGTCCACGCTTATGCGGCGGAAAACTCTCGAGTAAAATCGCCTGTGAGATCGGCAGCATCGCTCCACCACCGATCCCCTGCAAAATGCGTGCAAAGATCAGAACGGGCAGAGTTGGTGCCATTCCGCACAGCATCGATGCGGCAGTGAACAGGATAATGCACCAGATAAGGATGTGTTTGCGCCCAAATCGATTTCCGAGCCATCCGGTAATAGGAAGAACAATAGCATTAGAAACGAGGTAACTTGTCAGAACCCACGTCGATTCCTCCGGTGTGACGGAAAGATTTCCCGCAATGTGCGGCAGAGCGACATTTGCCACGGATGTGTCCAGCACCTCCATGAAGGTCGCTGCCATCACTGCGATAGCGATGAGGAAAGGGTTATGTCGCGGCCGCCATTCCTGATGTTCAGCCGATGCCATGTTATCCCCCGCGCTTCGGATCCGTGGCGACCCAGATCAACCACCAAACAACTGCTGCTAACAGCAAAGCAACACTCGACAGCAGTATCCCTGGCATTTTGAATTCTTTAACGCGCACAGAAGGCTGAACGGACATTCCGGGACCGACCACTTGCGAAAGGTTCAATGGTTCATCGAAAACGATTTTCACCGGCACGCGTTGGACCACTTTGACGAAGTTGCCGACCGCATTTTCCGGCGGTAACAGACTGAACCGCGCACCGCTTCCGGATTGCACGCTCTCGACATGCCCGCGGAATGTTTTATCAGCGACGGAATCAATTTCAATTTCCACCGGTTGATTGACGCGAATTTGTTTCAACTGCGTTTCTTTGAAATTTGCCGTAACCCACAGCTCATTCGGCACGAGCGCAAGCAATGCCTGCCCCGCCTGAACATAATCGCCAGGTTCCACCCGCTTATGCGTGACGCGTCCATCGTTTGGCGCGACGAGTCGTGCATACGAGACATCAAGTTCAGCGACGGCAACTTCTGCCCTCGCTTGATTCAGTTGCGCGCCGGAAACATCGATAACAGATTTAGCTGCTTCCAACTGGGCTTCCGCTTCGTGAACCTTCGATTCTTCGCCGGCGAGTTTCTCGCGGGCAGCCCGCAAACTGGCTTCAGTCGATGCAGCGATGGTCTTTGCCGTTTCGAATTCTTGTGCGGAGATCACGTTGCGTTGTTGGAGATCTTCATTCCGCTTTAGATCAGATTTCGCTTTTGCTTCTGTCGCCTCACTGGCCGCTACGTCAGCGGCAGCCTGTTTCGCTGCAGCCTGCGCGGTGACGACCCGTGCTTTGACGAGCTCGAAACTTGCACGGACGGTTTTTGCGTTTGCCTCCGCAGCAGCGGCGGCAGCTTTCTTTTGTGTTAGACGCATTTCGAAGTCACGTGGATCGATCTCAACCAGCAGGTCGCCTTTCTTTACGAATTGATTTTGTTTGATGGCAACTGTGCTGACGATCCCGGCAACCTTCGGCGCGACCGTCACAACGTGTGCATCGAGAAACGCGTCATCGGTGTCCTCGTGCGTCAGAGAACTGATCATCCAACCGCCCAACCAAAAAAGAATTCCGGCGAGAATAATCGTTCCGACAATGAAAACAGGCAGTCGTCGAAAGCGGCTGGGCCGCGCCTTTACCTCAGTTGAGGACGACGGTTTTGCTTCCGGTGAAGTTTCCGGGTTCATCGAACGGATAAATTTAAAGTGGTTTCCTTGTTAGTGCGACCCGTGCGCCACCTCAATGATTTGCCCGATGGAACGTTCTAGTCGCGCGCGGGCGACGGAGTAGTCCCGTAGCGCCTGGACCTGGGTATTGCGTGCATCTGTTAAAGCCGTCTGCGCACTGAGCACATCCGTCTGCGTAGTGGTGCCAGCACCGAAACGCGCCTCCGCTAGACGCAACGCTTCCTCAGCCTGTTCGACCACTTTCTTTTGCGACTCCAAAACTTCTTTCGACTCGATGAAGTTGGAATATGAGGTTCGAACCTCGAGTTCGATGCGACGAGTGACATCTTCTGTGTCGACTTTCGCCCGCTGATAGCGTGCTTCGGCTTCAATGACGCGCCCACGCGTCAGGCCACCGTCAAAAATGTTCCAAGTCGCCTGCGCTCCCGTAAACCAACCTGAAACATCGCGCGTGAGATCGTCGCTGAAACTCGAGTTCCGCGATCCGTAACCCGCAAACAATTGCACGCTAGGTTTATACCCGCCTTTTTGATTGATTATGTTTTCCCGCTGCAAACCTTCCGTTTTGCGCAAGGCAATCAGTTCCGTGCGCCGTTCGAGCGCTTTGCTGATCGCAACCGGCAATTCAACCTCGTATGGATCGGCCGCAAGCTTGCCACTGAGTTGCAAAGGAATGTCTTCGAGTGTCTCACGAGGCAAATTGTAGCCGAGCAGATTCGCGAGATTGTTCTTTGCGATACGATACGCATTGCGTGCGCGGATCAGCCGCGGCCGCGCGTTCGCCAATTCCACCTCTGCGCGCAACACATTGAACTTTGGAACCGTTCCCGCCTCGAAGCGATTCCTGGTATCGGTCAATTCTTGTGTCAGCAGTTTGATCGACGCTTCCTGCACCGCAATCTGTTCCGTCGCGAGTAACGTGTCATCATACGCAATACGAACCGCGAGCAATGTGTCAGCGACAACCGTGTCGTAGTTAGCGATCGATTGTTCCTTCGTCAGCTTCGCCGCGCGCAACGCCGCTTTGACGCGTCCGCCTTCGTAAATCGATTGCGTTAACTGAATATTCGCCGACCAGCTTTGATCGGGCAGGTTAATGGGCTTTGGGGTAGGGAAAATTTCCAGACTGTTTGGATCTTTGGCCGTGTAGTTTCCGTTCACACCGAGACGCGGCAAAGCAACCGCACGTGTCTGCATGATGATGCCTTGCGTAGCTTCCAGTTCGCTTTTTGCTTTGAGAATGGCAGCGTTGTTCTGCAACGCGACGTTCAACGCATCTGCCAAAGAAACGGGTTTTGAGAAATCCGGCGCGACCATTTTCGTTTGCGGCACGGCATTCGTTGAATCCGCATATGCTGGCGCTGTGATCAGTGCGATCAGTGCAACTGTCGTTATTTGTAGTCTCATATAATTATTTCAAAGCTGTCTTTATCGGCTCCGGCCGTTGGATATACACGTCGACCTGTTGTCCGACATAAATGGGCGTTTGCGGCCGGTCCATTTCGAAAATGATCTGTAACACGCGCGTGTCAACTCGCTCCGCGCTATCCCCGGTCAACGACCGCTTCGGCACGACAAAAGGCTCGATACGAACGAAGCGCAGCGGAATTTTATTTTTTGTATCACCTTTCAGGTAGGCAAATGCTGGCTGGCTCGGCTGAACCAAAGGCGCGTCTTGCTCATCGACGTCCGCACGAATCTGCAGCGTGTCGACATCACCCAGGATGATCCATGCTTCAGATGACGTGACATTTGCGTATTCGCCTGGGCGAATGTTGACTTGTAGAACCGTGCCATCACGAGGAGCACGCACCGTCAGGATATCGAGATCGGTCTCGACCTGATGAATCTGGGTTTGCACGGCTTTGATGTCGGCTTTGACCTTGGCCAACCGCGCTTTGCTTGCGTCCACTTGAAATTGTTTTCGGGTTCGTTCTTCTTCCGTCGCCACGTTCCCTTTTTCCAACTTCAAGATGCGCGCGAGTTGATCATTTGCATCCGCGAGCAGCACTTCTTCGGTGTGCATGGAAGCTTCAAGCACTTCGAGCTGTGCCTTTGCAGCTTCGAGCTTTGCGCGCACCTCCCGATCGTCAAGTTGCATCAAAGGATCGCCGGTTTTTACTTTCGATCCCACCTGCACGACGACTTTTTGCACCAACCCGGACTTCGTTGCGCCAATGCGGACATTTTCACGCGTCGCTTCGAGAATACCCGTGGCGGCGACAGAATAAGGAAACGGTGAACGCGCGGGTTCCTGGTATGGGGTCGGCGGGGGCGGCTGATAGCGCATTTGCTTCACTAACAACGCTCCGCCGATGATTCCGATCACCGCGAGATAAAAACTCAATCGTTTGAACAGGATCATAAAAATTAGTCTGGAGCTGCGTGCACCCGGGACACACGACCGTCCTCCATCTCAGTCATGCGATCAGCAAAATGGTAAATACGAGGATCGTGCGTCACCACCAGCACACAACGACCTGGCGCTTTCGCCACGGAACTCAACAGTTCCATGATTTTTGCGCCTGTTTCTTTATCGAGTGCAGAGGTGGGCTCGTCGCAAATGACGAGCTTGGGGTCATGAACCAAAGCGCGCGCAATCGCGACGCGTTGCTGTTGGCCACCCGACAATTGACGTGGTGAATCCTTGCCGCGCCCCTTCAATCCGACCTGATCCAGAAGTTCATTCGCTTTCTTTTCCGCGTCGGCACGCTTCACTCCATTGATTAACAGCGGAATAGCGACGTTCTCCGCATTGCTCAAGGTCGGGATCAAATGAAACTGCTGAAAAATGAATCCAATATTCTTCGCGCGAAAATCAGTGACTTCACCGTCACTCAATTTGTGCAGCGGTGCGCCAAACACGTCGACTTCTCCAGAATCGAATCCGAGTGTACCGGCAATCACACTAAGCAACGTCGTTTTGCCACAGCCCGACGGGCCGACAATCATCAACAACTCGCCTTCCCGGGCGTCGAACTGCACTTCGCGCAACGCGTGAATTCGTGCATCGCCGCTGCCGAATGATTTCGTCACACCACGAACGTGCACGGCGTAATGACCGTTGCCATTGCCGTTTGTGTTCGTTGAGATGTTATTTGCGTCGGGCATGAGTGATTGCAGGTTTCATCAACCTCGGAAAACGACGGCGGGTTCCAATTTATAAATCTTCCGCAGGCCGAGCACGGCAGCGAAGGCGCAGATAAATAACACCGCGAAAAACGTGTAAAGCGGTACCTGGTAAGGGAGCGAAAACGGTGGCATTCCTTTTTTCAAAAATCCGAGGCCGACAGCAACGGTTAGTCCGATGCCGATTCCGTAGCCAATGATTCCTACGGTCACAGCCTGCAAAATAACCATGCGCGTCAATAAACCATTGCCAGCCCCCATCGCTTTCAATGCACCGATGTGCCGCATGTTCTCGAGAATGAATGAGTAAAACGTCTGCCCAGCGATGGCGAATCCAACAATGAATCCGAGCACAATGGTCGTAGCGAACGAGACAGGAATACCGGTGTTGCGAAAGAACCACTTCACCGTCATGCCAGCGAATTCCTTTTCGGTGTGAG
>CBHWET010000236.1:0-8051 GCA_966112985.1 uncultured bacterium
CTTACGGCAGAGGTTTATTCAGAGGAGTTTTACTATGAAATTATTCAGTTTCCTTGTTCTTTACGGAGCGGCAACGCTCGTCGTTCATGCGCAGACGTCGTCCACGGCAGGGTCACCGCAGGGGGCGATTACGACCCAGCGAAGCGGGACCGTTGGCTCCGCAGGTACTTTTGGAGGGGGCGCCACGACAAGGTCGGCTTCGGGTGCAGGCACAACGGCAACCGATATCAACGCTACGGGTACAACGACCACTGGCACAACTGCAGCAAGTCCCGCTGCGGGGACGACGGCAACTGGTACGGACCCGGCCACGGCAAACATTCCGCAAGAGAATCGAGTTAACGTTTTTGGGGAGTTGGTGGGCCCAGCCACTTCGATTGTTCCAAATACCGGCCCTGCGGCGGTTCAGCCAGGGGGGGCCGCGACAGGTATTACCGGCGCCGGTGCAGCGACGGGAGGACCTGGCGGAATTCAGTCGGCTCAGTCGGTAACAACGGCGCCAGGATTCACTCAGGTGACGATAACGTTGCAAGGAACCGTGCAAAGCC
Organism: uncultured bacterium; assembly: GCA_966112985.1. Lineage (GTDB taxonomy): Bacteria > Verrucomicrobiota > Verrucomicrobiia > Limisphaerales > JACDHS01 > CBHWET01. Next base: position 549 of record CBHWET010000236.1, read on the forward strand.
AACTAGACCGACAGACAATCTTGAACCGATTCATTGGTTTGCCGGGATTCAACGTTGTAGACCAACTCCAGGTGGCGGGGCAGGGGCAAACGATTAATGAGGCCGCAGGTGCGGGCACTGGAACAATTCAGGGCAGTGGAACTGGAACCATCCAGAGCACCGGGACGGGAAGCACGCAAACGACTCCATAAAATCCTTGTCGTAGAGCTTCTGGAGACGTAGGAAGAATGCATGTCCAAGCATTCTTCCTGCGGTTATATCCCGCGTCGTAAATTTTTCTTTCTTTCAGCTGCTTCATCGGCGCTGCTGCTCGCACCACGTCTGCTTGCGAAGCCGGCTCGCAAATCGCCCAATGAAAAGCTCAATATTGCGATCATCGGTTCGGGAGGTCGTGGTGCCGCTAACCTTAAGGAAGTAAGTGGAGAGAACATCGTTGCGTTGTGCGACGTCAATGAGGCGAATCTCACTGAAGCCGCCCAAAAGTTTCCGAACGCAAAAACATTCATAGATTTCCGCCAGCTGTTCGACCGGATGGAGAAGGGGATCGATGCCGTTGTCGTCAGCACAACTGAACATACGCATGCCTTCGCCACGATGACGGCGTTAAAGCTCGGTAAACACGTCTATTGCGAAAAGCCGCTGACACATTCCGTTTGGGAGGCACGCATGATTGCTGAAGCGGCGATTAAAGCCGGCGTTGCCACGCAAATGGGCACACAGATTCATGCCACAAATAATTACCGGCGTGTTGTTGAATTGGTGCAAAGTGGCGCGATCGGTTCGGTGCGCGAAGTGCATATTTGGGTTTCGCGTGCATGGGGAAGCGGAAAACGTCCAACCGAAACACCGCCTGTTCCAGCGATGCTGCACTGGGATTTGTGGCTGGGCCCAGCACCGCAGCGTCCGTATCATCCCGATTACATTACCGGTCACCCGAAGTGGTATCAGTACTGGGACTTTGGTGGCGGCACGATGTCCGATTTAGGTGCTCACTATAACGATCTTGCATTCTGGGCTTTGAAGCTTCGTCACCCTCTCACCATTGAAGCATTCGGACCACCACCCAGCCCCGAAACGGCTCCTGCTTCTATGCACGTGACTTACGAATATGAAGCACGTGGTGATATGCCGCCGGTGAAACTCACGTGGTATCAGGGCGAGGATAAACCACAGATCTGGACGGAAGGGAAAATTCCGAAATGGGACAGCGGTCATCTCTTTATCGGGGACAAAGGCATGCTGCTTTCGGATTACGGCAAGCATGTATTGCTGCCTGAAAATGATTTTAAAGATTTTCAAAGGCCCAACCAGTTCATTCCAGAATCCATTGGACATCATGCGGAATGGATTCAGGCGTGTAAGACTGGCACTCCAACAACATGTCACTTTGACTACTCGGGTGCGCTAACAGAGGCGAACCATCTCGGTAACATCGCTCATCGTGTTGGGAAAAAAATCGAATGGGATGCAAAGCACTTGAAGGTGAAGAACGCACCGGAAGCTGCGCATCTTATTCGACGGGAATATCGCAAGGGCTGGAAGCTCGCTTAACCAACAATATGGGAGCAAAGTCGTTCGCCGGGCTGGTCGTGGCCGTTGCGCTCCTTAGTATTGGGGCGAATGCGGCATTGCAGAAAGTTGATAGGGCAGATGTGCACCTGTTGGTCGACGATCTTGAGCTGCACCGGATCACCAATCTACAGCGCGTTCTGAATCGGGTTAAGAAGATGCCGGAACCGGTCCTTGTCGCAGATAAGCCGTGGGAGGGGGATCGCGTGCAGGCGTGGGGGAGTGTCATCCAGGAAACTAACGGTCTGCTTCGGTTATGGTATTTCTCTCCCAATACCGCAGCAGCAAAAACCAACGAACTTGATCGAGGTGGCTACTGTTATGCCGAAAGTAAAGATGGTGTTCATTGGATAAAACCAAATATCGGCGTCGTGGAATTTCGAGGGAGCACTAGTAACAACCTCTTCTACACGTTCTCTCCCGATGGAAAAAACCAGCTCGACGAAGAGCTGGCTCGAAAAGGAATTGGTCTGCCTGCAATTGGTGAAAGTGGTGAGTCCCTCGGAATTTTAAATACTGCGGATGGTATTACTGTCCTCAGAGATGACGGCGAGACTGACCCGCAAAAGCGCTACAAGTTGATCGCAAACATGCAAGACCATCGCATGTGGTCTCGTTCGTTCCCGGGAAAATATCCAGATGTAACTGCGGAACAAATTCGACAAGCGCAAGCGGTATGGGGCCACTACATGGATACGAGTCCGGATGGAATTCATTGGACGAGAAAGCCTCGCAGGATTTCTGCCCCGGTTGTGGGTGATTATATGATGGTGATGCGTGACGAGCGTAATCAACAATGGTGGTTGAACGAAAGGGCAAAAGGAAAGACACCACGGAATGCTGCGTTGCGGACGAGCAAAGATTTGCTGCACTGGAGCGATGCGAAAATCGTATTTGCAACAGATCCGCAGAGTGAAGGGGAAGAACGTTTCTTCGAGTGGCATGGCGGCATGACGCCTTTTAATTACGGGCCGATCAACCTCGGATTTCTCGAGAAATGGTGCAACGGTGGATTTGGAAATATTTGCGAATTGGTTGCAAATCGCCCTGGAAGTAGTGACTGGTTTCGCGTTGTGCCCGAGAGGCCGTTCCTGGACATAAGCCCGGAGGGGAGCTTCGATCATCTGATTATTTATCCAACTCACAACCCGCCGATCAGAATTGGTGACAGTCTTTTTATCTATTACACGGGCGGTGGTGCTAATTTTGAGAATGATCGCGGCATGCCCATGGCAATCGGTCTGGCAAAACTGCCAGTGGATCGATTTGCCGGTTTGGCCCATTCACGCGGCATCGATCCTGGAGAGTTCGTTACCAACCCAATCAAACTTTCCAAACCGGAATTAGAGTTGAATGTTGAAATGCTTGATCGCGCTCGGGTGCGGGTTGCCATTGGAGATGAAACGGATCAGCCTATCGCTGGCTTTGGATACGGCGACTGCATTGTCGAAATAAATCCGACAAAACTTTATACCCAAGTGCGTTGGAAAGGAAAAAGCCTTGCAGAATTACGCGGTAAACTGATCACCCTTCACGTCGAGATTCGAGGTGCGATTGTTTATAGTTATCGTTTTACAGACTAATAATTCGCGTTGCTTTTGTTGCGCAAGCGTGCAATTTGACACACCGGTAAATGATTCCTGAAGACCAAAACGAATCGCGCTCAAGCGAATCCGCAAATCCATCACAACGCTCCTCATCGAGGCCCCGTCGGGGAGGGCGTTCCCGCCGTCCGCAACGTGGTGGACGCGGTCGTGGCCGACAACCGCGTCGTCCGTCTGATGAACCGTCCACCCAATCAGGGCAATCGGACGTAACTGAGCGACAGGAACCGATATCGTCTGAAGCGCAACAAGATATCCGCGAGGAAATACAGGAAGCAACTCGTCAGGAAGAACCGCAGTCTCCGGAAGTTTTTGATTCTCCTGCGGAACTAACGGAAGAACCTCGGCAACAAGACGAGCCGGCACGCGAACAGTATCGTGAACCGGTGCGGCAACCTGAACAGCGTCGTGACTTTCGGGAACCTCATCGCCAGCAGCCTCCACGGAATTTTCCTCCCGTTCGTGAACGCGCCAAACCTGAATCTGTCAGCCAGGCGATCGAGCAGGTGAACGAAATCATTATCGATTTGCGTAAAACGCTGGATGAGATGGAGGAGGTGCTTGAGGTTCTTGAAGACGTTGAGCGCCAGCAAAAAGGTGATCAACAAGAGATCGATTCGCTGCGACGTGCATTGAACCAGATTCAACGCCAACGTCAGCAGCAGCAGCCGCAGGAACGACGACCTTCACATCCGCACCATCAACAACACACGCATTCTCATTCCCACCAACACTCACAGCAACAGCACCGTCAACGTCCTGAGCGTCCTCACGATCAACGGCAGGAACGTTCACAGGAGCACCGCCACGAGCCGCGACATGATCGGGCAGACGAGAACCGTCATGAGGCCCGGCCGGAGCGCGATGAGCCGCTTCAGGACCAGCGCTCTGAGGAGCATCCTACCGGTGAGTGATGCATTCGCCTGAGTCAGTTCGTATCGATAAGTGGCTTTGGGCTGTCCGGCTTTATAAAACCCGATCAATGGCGACACAGGCGTGCAGTGCTGGAAAAGTTCGCATCGACGGTCATTTCGTCAAAGCTGGTCGAAATGTCCATATTGGCGAATGTATTACAGCCGTCGCTGGCGAAATAACCCGAACCGTCAAGGTCCGCGCGTTGCTCGAGAAACGTGTCGGGGCAAAGCTCGTTGCAGATTTCTGCGAAGATTTAACACCTGCTTCTGAATACGAAAAAGCACGTGAACGCAGCCTTGCCAGTTCCGGAGTTCGTCCACGTGGTGCGGGGCGACCGACTAAGAAAGAACGCCGCAGCCTCAGCAATTTTCTAAAGTAGTGGCCAAGCCGAATTACATTGAGCTCGGTTTCGGCAAGAAAGCCGAGCAAATCCCGATTCTTTACGAGGATCGTTCTGTTCTTGCGATCGATAAACCGCCCAGCTGGATGCTGGTTCCGTTTTCGTGGCAGAAAACCAGTCGTAATTTGCAGGCAGCAATTACGTCCAGCATCGCTGCGGGAGATTATTGGGCGCGATCTCGAAATGTAAAATTTCTTCGATTCGTTCACCGTCTTGATGCGGACACGAGCGGGATTCTGCTGTTCGCAAAAAGTCAGGGTGCACTAGATACCTACGGCGATATGTTTGAATCGCGAAAAATGGAGAAGACGTATCTGGCCGTCGCGAGTGGTGTTCCGAAGGAGCCCGAGTGGACATGCCGGCTAAAGCTTGCCCAGGATCCCGGTCATATCGGCAGAATCAAGGTCGACGTTCGTCAAGGCAAAGAATCGGAGACGCACTTTCGTTTGCTCGAGACGCGCGATCATGGTTCGGAAAAGATTTCTTTGATTGAAGCGCGTCCCGTGACCGGCCGCACTCATCAGATTCGGGTACACCTTGCTGAAAGTCAGCTGCCTATCGTCGGTGACTTCATGTACGGCGGAAAAGACCTTCAGGTTGCAAGAGTCGGCCGTGCGGAATTTCCGATTGGCCTGCGAGCGGTTGAGCTGGCTTATATAGACCCATTTCAAAAGCGTCGCGTACAAATAAAAGCTCCCACAGAACGATTTCTGCGGGAGCATGGATTTAAGCCAATTACGAAAATTACTTAAGCAAACCGAGCTCAGTCGCGATCGCTTTTTCGCCCTTCAATTCGTCGACCGTTGCTTGAATCTTCGATTTGCTGAACTCGTTGATCGGCAGGCCCTGGACGATCTCCAATTTCTTGCCGTCGCTACGCATCGGGAATGAGCAGATGATTCCTTTTTCGATTCCGTAGCTGCCATCTGATTCGACACAAATGCTGTGCCAGTCGCCCGGCTTGGTCGGATTCACAATCGATTTAACCGTATCGAGTGCAGCATTTGCGGCGCTCGCGGCGCTTCCCGCTTTGCGTGCGTTAAGAACAGCCGTTCCGCGTTGCGCAACAGTCTTAACAAATTCTTCCTTCAACCAGTTTTCATCCTTGATCGTGTCCAACACCGGTTTGCCATTGATCTTGGCGTTATAGAAATCCGGGAACATCGTTGGGCTGTGATTTCCCCAGATCGCGAGGTTCGAGATCGCAGTGACATCGACGCCAGCCTTTTTTGCCAACTGAGTCTTGCCGCGGTTTTCATCCAAGCGAGTCATCGCCGTCCAACGTTCACGAGGAATTTCCGGCGAATTATTCATGCCGATCAGGCAGTTGGTGTTACATGGATTACCAACGACTGCGATGCGGATGTCGTTGGCTGCATTTTCCTGAATTGCGCGGGCTTGTCCGACAAAAATGTTGCCATTGATCTTCAGCAAGTCTTTGCGCTCCATTCCCGGCTTTCGCGAAACGCTGCCGATGAGTAACGCCCAGTTGACACCGCGGAAACCTTGCTCGAGGTTCGACGTCGCAACAATGCCCTTGAGCAATGGGGAGGCGCAGTCGTCGAGTTCCATAACAACGCCTTCGACAATCGGCATCGCTGCATCGACATCGATCAGATGCAGGATGACAGGTTGATTGGGGCCGAACAAATCTCCGGCCGCGATACGAAAGAGGATGGAATAACCGATGGCTCCGGCAGCGCCGGTAACTGCTACACGAATTGGATTTGCGCTCATATTAAATTTGTGCGCGAATATTGAGCGACCATTTTGCGGAGGCAAGAGGAATGTCAGGACAATTTTTGCCATTGTTCTCCGTTACGTTATTGGGGCGATTGCCTGAAGCGAGGAATGCGTTTTTTCCTCGCGCTTCAATCGGCGTCGCTCCGGTTGTTGAAAACTCATTAAAATTTAGGATGCGTTTGCACGTCCGATATGAAAACCGAACCTACCCTCTCTAAGAGCCGCCCTAAGGCGAGTACCAGTCAAATCCTTGGCATTTCTACCGGCCAACGAATCAATCCGAAATGGCGTGAAGCCTACGATAAGTTGCTGGAATTGCGCGACGCCTTGCTCCATGCCAAAGCAGATCTTCAACAAGCGGCAAAAACCGACCAACACGCCGGCGCCTTTAGCATGCATATGGCTGATGCCGCCAGTGACCAATACGATCTCGATTTTGCGCTCGGGATGATGTCTTCAGACCAAAACGCGCTGTATGAAATCGACCAGGCATTAAACCGCATCCGCAGCGGTACCTATGGTGTGTGCGAAATGAGTGGTGTGCCGATCGAATCCGAACGCCTCGAGGCCATTCCGTGGACGCGGTTTTCTGCGGAGGCGCAACGTCAACTCGAAGCGCAAGGTATCGTCGGAGGTCCTAAGCTGGGCAAACTCGCCAGCATCGCCACGCCGACAGCCGAGGAAGAAGACGAGGACGCTGAATCGGAATAGATTTCGGTATTTCGGTGTTGGTGCCATAGCGGTTCCGCAACAGGCGACAGAAATTGTCTGTTGCGGACTTTCTTTTGACGTGGTTTGGTAACTTCAGTTCAAGGCTTTGGATATTCTCATGAAACGAATTTCTCTTTTGGCGGTTTCTTTTCAGATTTCACTGTTCATTTCCATTCTGATGGCTTCCTTCGTTGCTGAAGCCAGGAAGACCAGTGAGCCACGCACGTTGGAATATTTTCAAAAGCGGGCCACGAAGTTTGATTCCATTCTGGAGTTACCGACGTTCGAAACATCTCCTGCTCAACTGAAACAGGCCGTTAGCAATACGATTGCGCAGGCAAATCTTGCTCTCGATCGCATCGGGAATCTGGATACGAACAAAGTGACGTTTGAAAATACCGTCGTTGCGCTGGACGACCTCGGTTATCAGGTCGCGCTCATGGGAAACCGTCTCGGCCTGATTAAAGAGACGAGCGAAAATATCGAGATGCGCGATGCTGCCACTGATCTATCGAAGGTGCTCGATGAATGGTCTGTTGGTGTTGATTACCGTGAAGACGT
>CBHWET010000237.1:0-8042 GCA_966112985.1 uncultured bacterium
CGTAATCAGGAATGTTTTTTTGTCGAGCGGGGTTTCCATAACCCGCATCAGGCAATTTCTGCATTACGATCTGCAATTTTGGATTAGGCAGTTTGTCGAACCGTGATACATTGGGCGCGCAATATGTCGTCGTGCCCGAGTAAACAGTTTGAGCAGTGCCAGCGCGTTAATGTTGTTCGTGAAACGCAAGGAACCGAAAAGGTCATTAAGATCGTGCTGGAACGCTACGACGAAACTCTCGGCTGGTACCAGGCTGGCGCGCTCAGCGTTCCATTGCACCAGTTGCCTCTGATGCAACAGGCACTGAGCGAGTTCAACGTGACGGATTGCCACGAAGAATGTGATGGCAAGAACTGCCCGTCCAAGATCATCTGTTTTCCAATGTTAATGGCGGGCGGTCAACTGCAGGAAGCCAAAGCCAACACCGCGGATAACGTTCCTCGAGGTTCGACAGGTTATTAGTTAAACTGCCGTCGCTGCGGAACCTCACCCTAACCCTCTCCTTCCCAGGAGAGGGAAAAGCAATCGATGCTTTGATGATTTCAACGGTCATCCGACAAATACCGTCAGTCGATTTTTTCCAAAAGGCAGGCTTCAATTCCCCCTCTCCTGGGAAGGAGAGGGCCGGGGTGAGGTCACCGACAAACTTCCGCCGATCGACGTTCTCACTCGGCCGAACACAGCAAACAATGGGTTAATCAACGGCCGCCCGAGGCCGCTTGTTTTTCTGCCGCGCGCCCCTCGTTGATCTTTACTTTGCCGAGAAGCTTCTGCAGTTCTTCGACATCTTTATCTTCGTCGAGAATATGATTCTCCAGCATGTATTTCGTCGGCTCATGCTTACAGGCCTGGTGTGCGCGGGTATAGATCTCCACCGCCTTCTTTTCAATCTCCAGATCCATCGCAAGCATTTCGTTTACGTCCGTTGACTGGCGAATCGCGCCGACTTCGGCTTTCGGAATGCCGCCTAGATAAACGATTCGATCGCCCCACATCTTCGCGTGTCCGATCGATTCCTTGGAACTGTCCTTGAACAAATCTTCAAAGAGCAGTTTATCGCGCCCGGTCACCAGCATGCTGTGCTGATTGTATTGTACGGCGGCGGTGTATTCCAAAGAAACGGCTTCGTTGAGAATTTTGATGAGTTCCTCGTGTTCCGAATTCGGCATAGTTTCCTCCAGTTAAATTTGGCTCGGACAGCACGGTTCGGCGCGAACCGGGCGACATTCAAACTGCTTTAGCACGCGAGGACATGCGTGTCATTAGAGGAAAACCCCAGCACTGAAAACCCGTGTGCCTCAACGGTCAGGACTTCTTTTCGTTCCGACGTTCCAACTGCCGGAGCTGCCGTTCGCGTTTGGCAATCTCGCGTCGTAACAAATCTTCCGCCGACCATCCTTGCTGCTGGGCAAATTGCGCCAAAGAGAACAATTGATCGGCGACAGCGTTCTTTGTCCGCGCCGCAGGTTTGGCCGCATTGTCTGTCAGTAACTTGGCCTTGCGAGCTTTCTTGACCAGTTTTTCGGCACGAAGCAACGCGGGCAGGTGTTTCGGAATACCATCGAGAACTGATGCACGCTCGTGCCGGGTGCCATGCTTCTCGGCGCGCTTGATCTTCTCCCAGTTCGCCCAGACCTCATCGACATTCTTTACCTTCGTTTCGCCAAAAACGTGCGGGTGCCGGCGGATCAGTTTGTCAGTGATGTTGCGCGCCACCTTATCGAAATCAAAAACACCCCGTTCACTCCCGAGCTGGCAATGAAAGACAACCTGCAACAAAAGGTCGCCAAGTTCTTCCAGCATCTCATGGTCGTCTGACGCTTCAATCGCATCGATCAGCTCATAAACCTCTTCAACAGCATGAAACCGAAGAGTCATGTGATCCTGTTCGCGATCCCATGGGCAGCCCTGGGGCGAACGGAGTTTCGCCATCACGTTAAGAAGGTCTACGATGGCGGTGGTCTTCTTCGACCGATTGGCTTTTTTTCCTGGTCTCACAAAATGACGAGGTTATCGCGATGAATCACTTCCGTCCTCGGCAAGTCATGTGTTTTCAGGGCGTCCGAATGAAAGAATGTTATCCCTCGCGCAAATTCTGTCCCGTTCGGATCGCACACGCGCACGACTTCTCCCGCGGCAAAATGTCCCTCGCACTTCATCACGCCCGGCGGCAAAAGGCTCGTGCCTTTTTCCCGCAATGCCTGCTTGCAACCTTCGTCCACGTAGATCGTTCCATGAGGCGAATGGAAAAAGGCGATCCAGCGCTTGCGTCCTTTAAGCTTCGTGGCGCGCGGAACAAAAAGCGTCCCGGTATTCTTGGCTTCGAGGATTTCGCCGAGCACGGACTTATTACGTCCGGGGGCAATCACCAGCGGGATACCCGAACGCACGACGATCTTGGCCGCTTCAATCTTCGACGACATGCCGCCTACCGCCGTTTCGCTCGTCGTTCCACCGGCTTGTTTCTCCAACGCCGTATCGATCTTTTCGATAACATTTATGACGCGCGCGTTTTCTTTGCCGAAATTTTCAATCACACCGTCGACCGTCGTCAAAATGACTAACAGGTCTGCCGGCAACAGGCAGGACAGCAGTGCCGAAAGCTTATCGTTATCGCCGAATTTCAGTTCGGTGAACGAGATCGCATCGTTTTCGTTAATAATGGGGATAACGCCGCGATTCAGGAGCGTGACAAGTGTGTTGCGCGCGTTGAGATGGCGATCGTGATGCTGCAGATCGTCGTGGGTGAGAAGGACCTGTGCAACAGCGAGACCAAATTCGCCAAAAAACTTTTCGTAAGTGGCCATCAAACGCGACTGCCCCACCGCCGCGCACGCCTGCAATTCCGCCAGCTCAGTCGGACGCTTCTGATGTCCGAGAACGCCCATACCTGCGCCAACCGCCCCGGACGTTACGACGACAACTTGTTTCCCTGCTTTGCGAAGGGCAGCCATCTGCGAGACCAGTTGTTTCATCTGGTCCATATCGGGTTGCTTACGGCTGTCGGTGAGCACACCGGTGCCGAGCTTCACAACGATTCGTTTTGCATCCTTCAACGACTCACGAGACATAGAACAAATCTACGTAACAAATCCGCGAGTGAGTGTCGAGCCTGCCGGGCGTGAAAGAAAAGAAGAGATCAGGAAGGGCGGTCTGAAAGGAATAAGCGGATGCGCAACCCGGAAGGCTGCGCATCCGATGAAATTCTTATTTATCGTAATTCGCGCCGAACGGATCCGTCTTGTCAGGGACGCCGCCTTTGCGAATGGCTTCGGCGCGTTTTGCTTCCTTCTCAGCTTTTTTACGCGCGGCAGCTTGCTTCAAAGTTTCTTCGCCCTTTTCAATCCGGTAGAAGGTCTGGGAAAGTTTAATTTTTTCAGGCGTCTTATTATCAGGTTTCATAAGCGTGAGATCAGGTTAAGCAATCGCAGCTTAAGAAATAATTAAGTCTCAGGCAAGCAAAGGTGAATGGCAGCCAGCGTTCGTTCCGTCCTGAATGTTGGAACTCGTATTGAGGTGAAAGACATTGGCTACGGCGGCGGCGACGCCCCCGCCGACAAAGTCAACGCAGCCCCGGATGGAAAGAATGGCGCTGGTATCGCGTAATTGGATGTAGCGGCCGCTGATATAATCCTGTTGGAAAACATCGAGCGAAGGGTGGATTCCGACGAGACGGTATTCTGATATATCTCGCTCAACGTATAAGCTTGGCCTAAATTTACTGCAAATTCTGAGGACTGACGTCTTTAAGTTCGAATCGGTGAGTGGAACATGAAGACCCGTAAACTTATTGTTTGGGCTACCCTTGTGCTCGCGGTTGGGTGCGCTGTTTATGTCGCTTTGTTGAAGCCGGCAATCATGGGAAAACGAAATTTGCCTGCGGCGCGAGAAATCACACTGGCTGCCGTTCTTTTTTCCCGGAGTGCAGCAGGTGATTTCCCAAAGAAACTGGACGATTTAGTTAACAATCGATTGCTAAAAGAAATCCCGCAATGCATTTGTGATGACGGGAAAGTACGCGATTTCGTTTATTTCCCCGGTTACAACTATGCTGATCCAATCGACCTGGTGGTCCTTGCATCGCCACCAGAAATGAACCGGCAGCTGCGAATATTAGGATATCTGGATGGGAGTTGCAGAATACTTTCGGTTAAAGCAGCGGCGGGGGAGATCCAAAAAAGCACAAATTATTTGGCGCCTACCCAATCTAGCTTTGCTCGGTAATTCGGCTGTGGGTAAAGGGGGCAGTCCATAGTATTTATATTTCATGGTTGTCCATTTCCCGGGTGGCAGGCGTTGCGAATTCTGATATATCTCGCTCAACGTATAGCTTGGCTCTAAATTTATCGTAAATACTAAGGAGCGCCCCCTTTATGAAGCTGAAATATTCGTTAATTTTCTTACTCGTATTCGGGTGTTTATCCTTTGGATGTGACAAAAAGAATGCGCCCTCTTCGAAATTTATTGCAGGGCGGCCGGCAGATATTCGTACACCGTGGTTTGGGCGAGATACTGGGCGAACCGAAACGTTGCCAGCCCAGGCCGAAGTGCAAATGTACAAAACGGAAACGTATAAAACGCCGGAGGCGATTTGTTGTTGGTATGTTATTCATGACCAATGGGGGTAATCCGGCTATGCCGTCGCTGACGACCATCTTGGGACCTACCGACCGGATGGATGGGGTTTATTCTCCGATCTCAATGGTGTCATTAAGGCCGTCAAGCGGTTGGGGTGTAAACCAAAGTGGATTGCGAATTCGCTTGCGGATAAACCACCCGAAGGATGGGAAGTGCGGGATTTGACCTCCGAAGAATATCAAAAACTTAAAGCAGCACTAATGGGAAAATAATGGTGGCTTGAAAAGAGAAGTCGGTGGAGTTCCGGTCGGCGCTTTTCCGTGTGACGGTTTCAATTATGAAGCTGACGGCAGCGGATTGTGGTACACGGATACAAACGTCGTTAATGGACACTCGTATCAATGCCAAGGTAATTTTTGGGGATTGCCATCAGTTTTCGAATTTTTCGCACATCGGTTGTCGCGGGCAACTGAGTTTCTTTAACGATAAAGGCGATTCGCTGTCGCCGAGTAATTCGACGTCTTTGCGCGTTCGGCAGCGCGCATTGCATGCCACAATTTCATCGCCGATCACGTGGTGATGCTGTCGACGTTGCCTGCGAGGAATGTTACTTACTGCCGGTAATTTGCTTTATGGCACCTAGGATGTGGCCTGAAACGATATTCCGGCGGCACACCGTGGCAAAGTAACACGGCTTATTTATTTTATGCGCATTGTTGCACTGCCGAGAGCACGCGAGTGAAAGCAGTCAACAACCGGACGTCTTTGGCGAAGAATCGCGGAGCGCCGCTTTAAGAAAGAGCAATTTATGTTTCGTCGCGACGTTTTGTTGTATGCAGAAGATGACCTCGGCTTTGCTGAAATGTTCGACTACAACCTCCGGCAAGGCGGATTCCATCATCGCCTCATCCATGTTCAAGATGGCGAACAGGCATTGGCGTATCTCAAAGGCCAAGGCCGATTTTCCGATCGCGACCTTTATCCGTTACCAGGGGTGGCCCTCCTTGATTTGAAAATGCCGCGGGTCAACGGCTTCGAAGTATTGCAATGGGTCCGCAATGAATCTCCGTTTCCTGATATGCCTGTCGTCGTACTAACAGTATCGGAAGAGTTACGTGATATTCGCCGAGCGTATCAACTAGGGGCCAATTCATTCCTCATTAAACCGGCCAGGGTTGCCGACCTAAAAGAAATGCTCAACATGCTCGAGACCTATTGGTTCCGTCACAATGTGCCGCCAGCTTATCAGGGCCTAGTGTAGGAATCTTGCATTAAACAAGCAGCTTTCTGAAGAGCCTCAGGACTTTCCTCCCAGGGAAAGAGGAACTCTCCCGATTGAATAGAATGGCTCCGTCCGCTTGGGTGCAGTAAAGGAATTATAACGGGCCACCGGGGTTCTGGACCTTTGTCACACACCTTCGGTTCACGTCTGAACGACGGCGCCAGGTCGCTGGAATTATGGAATCAAACCCGACATGGAATCAGCGGCCGAGACACTTCTTTCGCGCGTTTGTGTTCTGTCGAACCTATGTATTTTCGACTGACCACAAAATTATTGGCCTGCAATACGGGATGACGGCGCTACTCTTTTTGCTCCTCGGTTTCTCTTTGATGCTGTTGATGCGCTGGCAACTGGCGTATCCGGGACAACCGATCCCTGTCCTCGGAGTGTTGCTGCAAAAAGTATTTGGCCAGCTTGCGGCGGGGGGAGCGATTTCGCCGGATCTGTACAATGCCTTCACCACCATGCATGGGACGATCATGGTGTTCCTCGGAATAGTCCCGCTCGGCTTTGCTGCTTTTGGGAATTATTTCGTGCCCCTGCAAATCGGCGCACCTGACATGGCGTTTCCCAGGATCAACATGGTGAGCTATCAATTCTATGTTGTCGGCGGAGTCATTCTGCTAGTGAGCTTTTTCATCCCTGGCGGAACCGCGCAGTCCGGATGGACCTCCTATTCACCGTTGGCGACGACAGGCAATGTGGCAGGCCAAACCATGCTGTTGCTCGGGCTCGTTTTTCTCGGCAACTCTTCAGTCCTCGGGTCGGTTAATTTTATCGCGACGATCATTCAATTGCGCGCACAAGGCATGAACTGGTCGCGTTTGCCGTTCTTCGTCTGGGCACAATTCGTGACTGCATTTCTTCTTTTGCTGGCGTTTCCGCCGCTCGTCGCTGCCGCACTATTGCAGATGTCCGACGCACTCCTTCACACCAGCTTTTTCATCCCTATTGGGTTCGTCGCGCCGGGAGGTGCGCAACATTTCAGTGGTGGTGGAAGTCCTCTCTTGTGGCAGCATCTTTTCTGGTTCCTCGCACATCCGGAAGTTTACGTGCTGCTCCTTCCCGCGCTCGGAATTGTAACCGAAATTATTGCCTGCAATACACGCAGACCGATCTGGGGATATCGCGCCATGGTGTGGTCGGCGTCGGCGCTGGGCGTTCTTTCCTTAGTCGTGTGGGGACATCATATGTTTGTGACGGGAATGGGAACAAAAGTAAGCACCGTCTTTCAGACCACGACCATGGCTGTCTCGATTCCCTCCGTAATCATGTTAACGACCCTGCTGATTTCGCTTTGGGGAAGTTCGATTCGATTCAATACACCAATGCTCTTCGCGCTGGCCTTTCTTCCGATGTTCGGCATTGGCGGGTTATCAGGGCTCCCGCTTGGATTTAACGCCACGAATGTTCATCTGCATGACACCTACTACATCATCGCGCATTTTCATTACATTGTTGCACCGGGAACAATCTTCGCGCTCTTCGCCGGCATTTATCATTGGTACCCCAAAGTTACCGGCCGAATGATGAGCGAAGCATTAGGACGAACTCACTTCTGGCTGTCGCTCCTGTTTATGAACCTGATTTTTCAGCCGATGTTTATCCAGGGAATGTCCGGGATGAATCGCCGACTTTCTGACGGTGGCGCAACCTATGCAGCCAATAAACTCGGTGGTTCATGGACGGCGTTTCATGTTTATCTCAACGTGCCGATCGCAATGGCGACATGGCTTCTGGCACTGGCGCAAATTCCCTTTGTCATTAATTTTTTCTGGAGCATGCGGCGAGGATTGAAAGCGCCTTCAGACAATCCCTGGGAAGCGACAACACTTGAATGGCAAACGCCAACCCCGCCACCACATGGAAATTTCGTTGAGTTGCCCAAAGTCCACCGTGCTGCCTACGAATACAGCGTTCCAACACACTCAAAAGATTATTGTCCACAAAATCTAGAGACGCTCTGAGATGTCGAACGTCGGTAAAAGCACTTCACAATAGTTACATCGGACAGATATGGATGTGGATCAAGACGAGGCACTCAGTGTGTTCTGCTGCGGTGATTGTGTCATCCGGGGAGCCGACTCTATACGAATCGTACCTTCGTGATGCCCAAGCGGTTTGAAGATGGTCGGGGCGGTGAGATTTGAACTCACGACCTCTTGTACCCGAAACAAGCGCG
>CBHWET010000238.1:0-7997 GCA_966112985.1 uncultured bacterium
TGAGCCAATTCAGTGTGACTTTCATGTAAAATTCAGCGGCGAAAGCTAAACTGAATCTGGGATTTGCACCAACGGAAAATGTGGGATATGTCTCGAGTCTACCCTGTAGAATCCAGACGGACCAATTACTAACTGATGACGGCATGCCCCGTTTTCGCTAACGTTTCGGCACATGGTCCCGGAGCGAAAGGTCTTAAGTCTTTTATGTTTGCTGGCCGCTATTCGCGTCTTTGTTTTCTCAGCCGCATTTCCTTGTTTTAACAACGTTGATGAAGATGCTCATTTCGATCTGGCAATCAAGTATTCGCGGGCAAACTTTCCGCGCAGGCTCGAACCTTATTCAGTAGAATCTGCGCAGTTCATCGCTTTGTACGGAACATCTGAATATATATGGAAACCAGAACAATTCGGCGGCAAATACCCGCCGCCTTTGTGGACGTTACCTTCGAAACAGTTCGAGCAGGTTTTACCTGGAAGCGTTGCCAGACTGACTGCTGCAATTAACTATGAGTCGGGAAATCCGCCGTTGTATTATGTAGTGGCCGGTCTTTGGATAGATGCCGGCCGTCTCATTGGCTTGAACGGAGGGCTACTCCTCTATTGGCTGCGATTTCTTAACGTAATTATCATTGTGGCCCTCGTGTGGCTTGGCTACTCAACGGCGAAGCTTGTGTTTCCCGAACGTAGCTGGATATGGAGAGGAGTTGGACTTGTCCTGGCATGTTTTCCGCAGGACATCTTTTTCTCTATTCAAAATGACGCATTGTCGCCGTTATGTTTTGGTGCTGCATTTTTTTGCGTTCTTCGGCTGACGCAAAGTGAGGTGCTACCTGTGCGATTGGCTGCGACTACCGGACTAGCCCTTGCATCGTGTTGGCTCGCGAAGACCAGTAACCTGCCTTTGATAATTGTAGCCCTTGGCGCAATTTTTTTAAAACTGATTCGGATTAGCAGGGCCGGCAAACTTGGGATAGCAGTGCCAGCGGTCGCGGCTCTGGCTGTTTCCGCGGGTTTACCTGTTGTCCTTTGGATGGTGTGGAGCCGGCACGCGTTCGGCGACATCACTGGCGCTTCTGAAAAAACTGCATTTCTTGGTTGGACACATAAGCCATTTGCAATGTGGTGGAATCATCCGCTCTTTAGTGTTCATGGAGCTTTGTTATTCTGGCGCGATTTAATGGCAAGTTTTTGGAGAGGCGAGTTCGTGTGGCATGGGGAACGCCTTGCTTCAAGCGTGGCGGACGTTTTCTATTGGGGCAGTTCGGCTGTGGTTATGATCGGGGGAGGCTATTATACTTCGCGTAACAGGAACTCCGTTGTTGATCCACAACGACGAGCATTATGGTTTGCGCTGGCGAGTGTTGCGGGCGGGATAGCTTTCCTTGCAATTGTATCGCTCATGTTTGACTTCGGAGCCTGTTATTATCCGTCGCCGCAGTACCCTTATTTTACATCTGGTCGCTTAATAAGTGGCGCGCTGGTTCCGTTCGCGCTGTTGTTTGTGTTTTCCGCTGACCGCTTGCTGACGTTTATGAAGACCGATGGGTATCGATTGTCGGCCTTGGCAACAGTTATGGCGGCTATAACGGTTTCTGAGTTTGTAGTGAGCTGGCCAGTGTTTTCTAGTCCTTACAACTGGTTTCATTTTTTTCTATAGGTTCCGGATCGAAAGAGACGTCCAAGACTTTCGCGTCAGTGGTTTCGCACAAGATAAACACGATCAATCCACAATGACTTCACGCCTGGATTATTTGCAGGTGAAATAAAAATGTCGCGATCTGCATTAAACTCGACCTGGCCTATGAAATACGATTTGTAGCTCGAGTTGGCGTCAGCAAATGGCTGCTTGAGCGAAGCTGGATACGATTTGGACTTGTTGTCATATACCCCGGTGCTGAAAGCGATTTCCTCGGCGGACGAGCGTTCCTTCTTTTCAACGCGAATGATCGCATAAACATCCCATTTGCCGGACCATGCTTTCTTAGGAAGTGAACTGCCGTTAATGCGGAACGCCCATTCATTGTGATTGCCTGGCATCCAAACGGCACGTTTATCTGAGGCGTCGTCGTCGGACAGTATCTTCGCCCATTTTCCGAATCCTGCGAGGTTTGCGGTGTTGTCCTGGAGATCAATCGCTTCGCTCGCCTTGATGCCCTTGAGGTCTGAAGGTGGCGGTGGATTTTTTATTCGAACTGGCGGAGGCGGATTCACGACATGTGCGCTGTCGTCGCCGTGTTCCTTTAAGAAGTCGTCAACGTTCAGACCGTGTTCGCTTAGGGCGCGGACGTGCGTCCAATCTTTTCCTTCGATGCCTTTGCAGACAGTGCGGAATTCATCTGCGACGGCTTTACGCGATTCGGGTAAAGGCCAAACCATGTTGCGTTCCCAACAGTCGTGACGCAGCCAGTTCCAATATTTGATGAAAGCATAGCGGACTGGCAGGTGAGCGATGCGCACGCGCATTAGCTTTTCCGGATCGGAGGCCGTCGCGGTCTCTGTTTGTTGCCACAGTCGTTCCGCTTCCCCCAACACAGAAAACTGCAGATGGATGGGTGGCTCCTTCCGAAGATAACATCCGAGGAACAAGCCTTCGGAAGATTTGTGGACGAGTTCCAGGTAACGATAGATCAGTTTGCCTGCATCCATTCCGTAATAACCATTCAGAAACTCGCGGATGAGCGCACGATCATCCTGTTTCGGATTCCACATCAGTTGGGCCAGGACCCACGCCCGCATTTCAGCCATTTCGGCACCGTGACCGGCATACGCGCCTTCTTCAAAAATTCCCTTTACGCCGTTGCGTTCGAAAAAGCGAATGTTGGGTCCGAGGACGAACCAGTTTGGATGCGGGTGCACGTAATTCTTGAACTCAGTGACGTAATCCCAAATGTAGAGATGAGAACAGATGGCCGACCACTTGCGGATGTCCTCGGCGAACGCGGCGTTCGAGGGATGATCCAATGGTTCGCGAAAATTACATTCAATCGAACAGAGACGGACCGTAACGTTGTGGCGTGGCTTAACCGTTTTCGGCGGTTTGCGCGTGTACTGGTAAGCGAACGTATCGACTAAAACATTGGGGAATTCCGGCTCAATCTTTTCAGCGATGTAGTTGACGAATGAAATCATCGTCCCCGCATGGCTCTCTTCCGCGTCATCTACCGCCTTGCACTTTGGACATTCACAAAACTTGAACCAGTCGTTCTGTGTCACCGAGACGATCTGAGAGTCGCGACTCTCGTTGAGTAAGTGTTTAACGCGGTTCACAACAAAATCTCGTAACTGCGGATCGGTGAGACAGAGTTGCCCATCGGGAATGCGTTTGCCTTTCACGAGGCTGAACCACTCCGGGTGTTCTTTAAAATGCTTATCGGGTGGAACCAGATTATTAAATGTGTGCGCAAATCCTTTGTATTTGATCGAACCGCCGAGGTCTTCCGGAATCAGCCAGCTTTGATCATTCGATTGATTGTGAACCTTCCATTTTTGCTCGAAAGCAGCGAACCAGAATGGAGCCCTATATTCGAATGGTGGTGCATAGCGCACGTTTAATGCGGGTACTTTTAAATTCGCCTGATGCGGAATATTTGTCGCCCATGGGGTCCACCAGCGAACGCCGCATTGTTCCTGGAGAAAACGGTTCACGGCATAGATCGTTCCGCGCGGACGACCACCGGCCAGCAAGAGTTTGCCTCCTTTGACCTGCATGACTATTTCGTCTCGGCCGAGCTTGTCGAATGGCACCTCGGGAAAAAACTTTTTAGCGATGTCGCCCTGACCGACGATGATGGTCTCCTTTGATAAATTTTGTTCGTTTGTTACGACGGCGAAGGCGGCGCCGGTAATTTGTTGCAGCGTGCGAGAAAGCTCTTCAGCAGCTTTCACTTCGGTGGCTGTGGCGTTCAATTGTGTGACAATGGTTGCTTGCGCTTTACCGTTCTGCGCGAGAGTCAGCTTTGCGATCGATGCAATGGGAAGCGTGAAGCAAATGAGTAGAAGGACGGAGTAATTCACGGTGATGGTCTGGTTGTGAGTTCCGACGAATGGAAGGCGAACAAATTCAAAAACGGTGTGAACCCTGCGTTCTGTTTCTATTGCAAGAAATGGATGTGGGGATAATCCTTTTCGCCTGTGAATCCCGCATTACTTATTCTCCCGGCCCTGTTCGTCGGTTTTGTGGTTTTTCTAGCAATTGTTAATCGGTGGGAGAAGCGCATGGTATGGCCTTATGGCAAGCCGGAGGTAGATCCACAGTTTGGTGATCCTTCGGGTTACGGTCACGCAGTCATTGCCGCCGCGACGCGAATCGGATTTACGTTCTATGGATGGGCACCGGATTTAAAAGGCCCAAAGTACCGCGTGGATTACGCAATTCTGGTGTCACCGCAAAACGACAGTTTTATGATCGTCGGCGTAGGCACGATTTTCGGAATTCCCTTACAGGGCATATGGATTCACACCCCGGCGATTGACGAACGTTCCTACTATTCGGCGAATCATCAGAATTGTATCGAGATCGACATCTCGCGAAAATGGAAGAGCCAATTAGTCCCGGGCGCCGACTTCACGCAGCTTTGGCAGAAACATCGGGAATGGCTTGCCGGTCAAAGGGTGATCGCACGCGGTTTGCAAAAGGGGAGGGAATTTGAAAGTTTTTATCAGGTTCGACTAGAACATTTTCGTTTGATGGCCAGCCGCGGGTATATCTCTTTTACGGATTCGACTGAGACATACTGGCGCTACACATTTCATGGGGCCGTGAAACTCGCTGTGATTGGCTACGGCGTCGGGATGCTTCGAGCGTTGACGTTTGGCCGTCTCCCGCGTGCTGCATAGGACAACTCCGTACGACAATAGGGGCTGGCATTAATTTAAAATAGGATGCAAGGCGGGCGGCGGCCCATCGACACGAAGGTCGGCTTTTGTTTGGATCATTGCCAGGGATTTTCCCGTAATATTCTATGGCATATTTCCAATTCGCGGTTCGTAGTTGGTTGTCTTTGTTGTTTTAACGGCATGTTTCCACGGAACACTTCAGGCTCAAGGCACAAGTTTCACGTACCAAGGCCGATTGAACTCGGTGGGTGTACCGGTCAACGGCTTATATGATTTTCGTTTCCGTCTGGCGAACGACGCTCTAGGCAATGCCTACACAGGCAGCGCCGTCCTGACAAATGGCGTTGTTGTTTCGAACGGACTGTTCACGACGACAATCGATTTCGGCCCAGGCATTTTCACCGGCGCGAGCTATTGGCTTGAGGTGGACGTGCGAACCAACGGTGGCGGCAGCTACACTGTCCTCAATCCTTTTCAACCGCTGGCATCGACGCCTTATGCGGTAAGCGCGAGCGCAGTGAGTGGCAGTGTTCCGGCCAGTCAACTGATGGGAAGTATCCCGTCCGTCAATTTATCGGGCACCTACGGCGCGGCGGTTGCATTGACGAATCAGAATAACAGTTTCACCGGCAACGGTGGTGGCCTAACGAACGTCAATGCGGCGCTGTTGGGCGGTCTCGCGTCGTCAAGCTATTGGCAACTCAACGGTAACGATGTGGGCGTGGGGCAGTTTATTGGCAGCACGAATGCGCACCCTGTGGTGGTTAAAATTAACAACAAACAGGCGGTGCGTTATGAAGATTCAACCGATACGCCAAATATCGTTGGAGGTTTTGTTGGGAACTCAATCTCTACGAACGTTCCGGGCGGAACGATTGGAGGCGGCGGAACAGTGCTTAGCAGTCAGCCCAATCTCATCACGAACGGTGGCGATTACGGAACTATTGCGGGGGGGTATCGCAATACAATCTCGGGTTATGGCGGCAGTATTGGTGGCGGCTCGGTCAACTCTGTGTCGAATGGCTTCGGCGCAATTGCTGGCGGACAATTCAATATTGTTGCGGGCAGTTATTCTGATGTCGCAGGTGGTTATTCCAACTATGTAGGTCAGACGATCGCCGCAATCAGTGGTGGTGCATACAATACGAACTTCGGCTATAGCAGTACGATTTCAGGCGGGAGTCTAAATCAAATTCAAACAGGTGCCAATTACAGCTCCATCGTCGGCGGCTTCGCGAACAAGATTCAGACGAATGCGACTTATGGTTTTGTATTTGGCGGTAATAACAACGTGATTGGGACAAACGCGCAATACGGCACAATTTTAGGCGGCTTCAACAGCGCTGTTACAGCGTCGTATGGAATTGCACAAGGCGTCGGGGCCACCGTGAATCACCAGGGATCTGTAGTGATCAGTGATGGCCAGTTCGCTTACGCGACGTCCAGCACAACGAACGAAGTAACGATCCGTGCACAGAATGGTTTGCGATTGTTGTCAGACGTGGGCATCCATCTCAGTCCAAGTGATACCCCAATGATTGTTCGCGACTGGGATGTGTTTTCGACCAATGCTCCGAGTTATAAATCGGGTATCGGACGATGGGGAATGTTCATGGAGCCGTTCAATCTGGTTATCGGAATTCCTTCTAATGATATTTCGCCTCGCTGGTTTCGTGTGACGAAATACAGCACGAATGGAGATTACGAAACGTTGATGAGTGTCGATCAGTCTGGAAATGTCGCGGCGACGACGTTTACGGGGAACGCGGCAGGATTGTACAACATCAGTCCATCAAGTCTGAACAATGGTTCCATAAGTGCGGCGCTCGACTTAACTAATTCAGCAAATACATTCAAAGGAACGTTTTCAGGCGATGGTGCTAATCTTTCGAATGTTGATGCTGCGAAGCTGGGCGGTTTATCCGCGAGCGATTATGCGCAGTTGAATAGCAGCCCTTCGTTTTCGGGAACAGTAAGCGCAACGGCTGTAACGCTCACGGATTCCGCGCGGGTCACTGGTCTTTTGCGTGTGGGTTCTGAAACCGGTACTTCCGAAGCGCCGAATCAGTCCGGTCTTGTCGTCAGGCGGATTAATTCTCTAAGTTTTACAACAAACTCCGTCGTTGCGATCGCCCGGAATAACGGGAATACGGCGAATGTTTCTCTTATGCGGGACGGGACTGCCGGCGGGTTCGTTGTTCGATATCCAGCGTCGCCCGGAAACGTAACGATTGCGTGCATGGGAATAGACAGTTCAGGCGCATCAAAGAACTTTTATACCTCGTTGGCTAATCCCGGTACCGCGGGGGCCGTGCAAATCTACACGAATTCACAAAACATTGTTTCTTTCCAGTGCACCTTTGGGAACACCTATAACGCTGGGCATGTCACTCAAGTGATGCTGTCGCGATACGTCACAGATTCGTTTTGGGTCGGAACCGTCACCTCGACGTATAACCAGTAGTCGTGCGAGCAGCATAATGGGAGCGAAGTGGGCCGGCAAAAAGGAATTCACATTCCGACCGGTAATCTTACTATTCGTGCATCCATGTTTTTCGACTCAAAGGGTTGGACCTTCTCTTATCTTTTCGCATTGGCTGCGGTTACCGGAGTTAGCGCGCCGGTCCCCGAAACGCGCCTCCACTACGTCGCCATCAGCGCGAAGACAGACGCGAACACGCCGTTTGCCGCGCTTGATTTCGTCTACGGTCCTCAAGAGAGGGCAGGGAAGCGCCAAACAAATTACTGGTGGCAGATGGAGGTGCGGACGAACGCGAATCAAAGTACGCCGCCGATTTGCATTGTTCGCGCCATGACGACGACGGATCCATTGGAGAAAAAACATGGTTCGTTGACGTTTAAACGCTACCAAGTGCACGTTCCTGATGCAGGAGAACCGCTTGAGTACATCGATGTTCGAACGAAACAGCCGCTCCTTCCGCCCTGGCTGGACTTCGAGAAATATTTTGTTCCTGCGCCGGTTGCTGTCGCCCGCCGACAGTCCAGTGCTCCGGAAACATGTGAGTACCTCGGCCATGTTCTCAGCCTACACTCCATCACAAACGACCCGGCCTGGACGAATTGGCCGAATGTGAAAACGCTTTTACTCGATCGCGAAATGCTGGTCGGAACTGGGCGCAATTTCAAAGATGCAGAAGGTA
>CBHWET010000239.1:0-7975 GCA_966112985.1 uncultured bacterium
GTGCGGCGTGATGCGACTCCCGTTCATTCAATTCGATGGACGTTCCGCGCGTAAGCTCGGGTGGAAGATAAAATCGATGCATCAAACCTGTTTCGTTAGTTTCACCCCGAGTTGCAGTAATTTTTGCGCGTCGGCGTCCGACTGGCCTTCGGCATAGATCCGAAGGATAGGCTCCGTGCCGGAACCACGAAGCATTAGCCAACTGCCGTTTTCGGCGAGAAACTTCACCCCGTCGTAGCTCTTTACTTCTGCAACGGTCGATTTCAAAAGTTTTGCCGGCGGATTTGTTTTGCAAAACTCCATTAGGGCGCCGCGCTTCTCAAGCGGGAAATGCGTATCGATACGAGCATAACGATGCGGACCGAACTTCTTCTCGAGATTTGCTAAAATCTTGTTGATTGAAAGGCGCTCAGTCGCCAGCAACTCCAGCAACATCATTCCAGCGGCAATACCGTCGCGCTCTGGAATATGCCCGGGGAAACCGATGCCGCCGCTTTCCTCAAACCCGAGGAGAACGTCGTTCTTCAACATTTCCGTGCAGATATATTTAAAACCGACGCCAGTTTCCGTGAGTGGAAGCCCGTACGCCTGGCACATTTTATCAACCATTGATGTCGTCGTAAGCGCCTTTACCACGCGCCCCTTGCCTTTGCGATTGACGATAAAATGATGCAGCAACGAGCAAATGATTTGATGCGTGGTCAAGGGATTGCCGCGGCCATCCATTCCACCCACACGATCGGCATCACCATCCGTAACGAGACAGATGTCGTGAGGATTCTTCTTCAGGTATGCAGCGCTCTTAACGTAGTTCTTTGCAATCGGTTCTGGATTGATGCCGCCAAAGTTTGGATCGTGCGTGCCATTAAGTGTGGTGACCCGACAAGTCGTGCCTTTCAGCAACTCGTCGAAACAACCCGCGCCAACTCCAAACAGTGCCTCGTGTGCGAATCGAAGTTTCGATTTCGCTATTAGGGGGAAATCGACCAAGCGTTTGATCGCCGTGTAATGCGCTGGACGAATGTTTTCGATAGAAATTCCCGCGGCATTGGAAGCGGCCCCCTTAACCGAAGTTTTGTCCAGCATCTGTTCGACAGATTTGCAGATTTCAGGGTCTGCCGAGCCGCCGTAGTACGCCTTCAACTTAAAACCGTTGAATGAAGGCGGATTGTGGCTCGCTGTGATCATGACGCCGCCAACAGCCTTCTTGGCCTTAACCGCATAAGATACGCTTGGCGTTGGCGTCGGATCCGAGGTCAAAACCACTTGAAACCCGTTGCCAGCCAGCACTTCGGCCGTTTTCTTCGCGAATTCATTGGAAAGAAATCGCCTGTCATAACCGACAATTGCTTTTTTCTCAGTGCCTTTGATTGGGTTTGCGTTCCAGTAATCGGCCGTGGCCTGCGCCACCCGCTCTACGTTGGCAAACGTAAAATCCTCCGCGATTACGGCACGCCAACCATCTGTCCCGAATTTAATTTGAGCCATAGTTAAGAAATTTTAGTGCAAGGAACGACAGTTTAGGTGAGAGAGCTTCTCTGTCTATTCGTGGTTGTTCTTACTCCGAAGCCAGTAAAAAACCTTTGTTCGCGTCAAACTCGAAATCCTGTCGTGCATTCTTTTCGACCACTTTTCGCATTTTGGCAACAGCACGTTTTAAACTCCGGAAACCGAAAATGCCGGTCCCCGCTATGAAAGTATCGGCGCCGGCGCGGGCACATTCAGCAGCGGTGGCAAAGTTAATTCCACCATCCACAGCGATATGATAATTGAGGTTTTTATCACGACGCCATGCGAATGCCTGTTGAATTTTCGGCAACGTCTCCGTGATGAAGGGCTGTCCACCAAAGCCTGGGTTGACCGTCATGATTAGGAGCGAATCGATTTGAGCGAGATACGGCTCAACCAAAGCCATACCAGTCGGGGGATTGATAGAGAGCCCAACCTTCTTGCCGAGAGACCGGATTTTCCAGATCAGAGGCGTGACTTGATCACCCAGCTCGACGTGAATGATGATCTGGTCCGCACCGGCTTTTACAAACGGCTCAAGTAGAATCTCCGGCTTCGAGCACATCAGGTGCACATCAAAAAATAGTTTCGAAAAAGGACGAATCGTTTTCACGATAGCGGGCCCAAACGAGATGTTTTGGACAAAGTGGCCGTCCATTACATCCAGATGCAGCCACTCGGCTCCCGACGCGCTCACGCGTTTGGTTTCCTTCTCCAAACGAGCAAAATTCGCGGCAAGCAGGGAGGGCGCAATAATCATACGCGCACGACACTACTGAATGGTTTTCGGGCAGGAAAGTACGAAGAGACCCCATTAAAAACACGTACGTGCTTGGAGTCGACGTAGTCAGCAGGTCATGGATAGTTCGTAAACTCCCAGTCCACACCGCCTTTGTCATATGCGAACGTCATCTCCTCCGGGCTGAACTGCGCGTATCCTTTCACATGCAGATCGCCGAACAATATGTTGAGACGTTTGTCGTGCACTTGAGGCACAAAACCAAAAAGCGTGTCATTCGAATAATTATCCGGGTCGGCATCCGTCACCTCGAACGGAAAATTGCAGTCCCCTGATAAGACATAAGAAGATGTGAGTTGAATGGCCTTAAAATCCACACTCGCGCGCTGCATCCCTGCGTCCACGTAAGCTCCGCGCGATCCCATAAAATAGTTGTAGGGTGATTTTTGGTAGAATTGGGACATCGAAGGACACTTTAAAACGTTCGTAGTGTGAAAATACGGCAATAAAGGACGTGTCCATGGTGCTGGATTGGTGCTGGTCCAATCGACATCGCCTCCCGCCATCGGCAGGAGATCGTCGTTTTCGTCAGCGTACATGTTCATAGCCAGACCTAACTGCTTCGCGTTGTTCAAGCAACGCATTGTGTTACCGCGTTCTTTCGCTTTACTGAGAGATGGCAACAGCATCCCAGCGAGAATCGCGATAATCGCTATAACCACAAGCAACTCGATCAGCGTGAAAGCCTGGCCCAGTTTCGTCTTCATCGAAGAAATAGACGACGCCATCTCGATAGAAATTTCAATAAACTGCAAACCCGCCAGTGACTGACCGGCTTGTCACCAAGCCGCATTTAATGCATGGCGCTTATAGGAATCGTGAAGTCGTGCCTTGGGTCGGCGAAGGTGTAGAGACATTCCATGTCAGCCAGATTCCGCCCAGTACAGTACATAATGGCGTTCGAACTGGTGACGAAATCGAGCGCCTCTTTTAATAAGAACGTCCAACCGTCTCGAGAGACATAGCGGTCACTGCTCGTATGTTTAAGGACAATGTGCATTCGGCTTGTTGCCTTGCCGATTCAGTCGAACCAAACGCGGAAGGACTTCTTAACCTCGCGTGCATTGCACAATTCCGCCACCTACCCTCAACATCATGCGACGGCTGAAGCGGCGCACAGTGTAATGGAGCGAAAACCATCAGACCAAAACACCGCGTACAACTTCACCACTCACGTCAGTAAGACGAAAATCCCGACCTTGAAACCGGTACGTAAGGCGTTCGTGATCAATCCCGAGTAAATGAAGCATCGTTGCGTGAAGGTCGTGCACATGCACCGCATCTTTAACCACATTGTAACCAAATTCGTCGGTCTGGCCGTAAATGCATCCGGGCCTTACGCCAGCGCCCGCCATCCAAATCGTAAAACAGCGCGGATGATGATCGCGCCCGTAGTCAGTTGCAGTCAGTTTGCCTTGTGAATAGTTGGTGCGACCGAATTCACCGCCCCACACTACGAGCGTATCATCGAGCATCCCACGTTGTTTTAGATCCGCAATCAGTGCCGCGGCGGGCTGGTCGGTCTCGCGACATTGCACGCGCATTCCGCCCGGAACGTTTCCGTGATGATCCCACCCCTGGTGATAGAGCTGAATAAATTTCACGCCCCGCTCCGCCAGACGGCGAGCTTGCAGACAATTCGACGCAAATGTTCCAGGCCTGCGCGAGTCGGAACCGTACAAGTCAAAGATATGCGCCGGTTCATTAGAAACATCGACGACCTCTGGCACGGATGTCTGCATCCGGAACGCCATTTCGTACTGAGCAATCCGCGTATTGATTTCAGTATCGTCGAGTTTCTGTTGCTCGAACTCGTGCAGTTCGCGCAGGCGATCCAGCGCAAGCTTGCGGTTTTGCTGCGTAATGCCGTCTGGATTGTTCAAATAAAGCACCGGATCTTTGCCGGACCGGAACTGCACCCCTTGATAACGTGACGGCAAAAACCCGCTGCCCCATAATCTCGAATAAAGAGGCTGATCCACCTTGCCTGGTGTGATAAGCACGACAAATTCCGGAAGATTTTGGTTATCGCTGCCCAATCCATAACTCAACCACGCACCGATACTCGGGCGCCCGGAGAGCTGCGATCCGGTCTGTAAAAATGTTACTGCGGGATCGTGATTGATAGCCTCGGTATACATAGAGCGCACTATGCATATATCGTCCACGGTTTTGGCCATGTGAGGTAGCAATTCACTAACCCAAGCGCCGGATTTTCCGTGTTGCTGGAACCGAAATATCGAACCAGCGAGCGGCAGCGACGCTTGATTGCCGCTCATACCGGTAAGGCGTTGCCCCATCCGCACAGAATCCGGAAGCTGCTCGCCGTTACGCTCGTTCAGCAGCGGCTTATAGTCGTACGTCTCCAGCTGCGAAGGTCCACCGGCCATGAAAAGGAAAATCACCCTTTTTGCCTTTGCAGGGAAATGGGGTACTCGAATGCGGGCAGGAGAATCGCTCGCGCGCGTCGGTTTCGGATTAATTAAACTACCCAACGCTATACCGCCCAAGCCCAATCCGAAGCGACTCAAGAACTGTCGACGATTAAGCCCATTCAGGGGCATGGGACCTGTGCAAAGCGGGTTCATCTTTCCATTACAAATTCGTCGTGATTCATCAGAGTATTGGCAACGACGGTCAGTGCTGCCAACTCAGGAACAGTTACTTCACTGTCCCGGGCGGACTCGCCGATTGCGATATACTTTTCAGCGACCCCGCCTTGCATGAACAAATTCCACTGTTCCTGGTAAAGCTGATGCAGAATTTTTTGTTCACGAGGTTCTGGAGAACGGCCCAGAATAGACCGAAAGATTTCAAGAATCTTTGCATCCACATCTGATGTCTGCGCTTTGCACGTCCGTTGCGCAAGAACGCGAGATGCTTCCACAAATTGGGGATCGTTCAGCAGAACGAGTGATTGGAGTGGGGTGACGGTAGTTTCCCGGCGCGCAGTGCAGACTTCACGCGACGTCGCGTCGAACGTGGTCATCGACGGTGGCGGGGAGGTACGTCGCCAAAACGTGTAGAGACTGCGTCGATATAGTTGTGGTCCATGATCCTGCACGTAGGTCTTTGCCAACCCCGACTGCTCCCACAATCCCGTTGGTTGGTAAGGCTTGACGCTCGGGCCACCAATCTGCGGCGCGAGTAAACCACTGACAGCGAGAGCGGCATCGCGAATTTGCTCCGCCTCGAGCCGGCGTTTCGGACCGCGTGCCAGAAGGCGATTATTCGGATCACGCGCTATCAATTCGGCCGCACCAACCGAAGTCTGACGATACGTGGCAGACATAACGATCAATCTGTGGAGCGCCTTGATGTTCCAACCGCTGTCCATAAACATTTTCGCCAAGTAATCCAACAGTTCGGGGTGCGACGGCAGTTGCCCTTGGCTGCCAAAATTTTCCGATGTCTCAACGAGCCCGTGGCCGAAATGCATTTTCCAAACGCGGTTTACAAAGACCCGAGAGGTCAAAGGGTTTTGCGAATCCACCAGCCAGCGTGCGAGGCCTAGCCGGTTTCTTGGAAGTTTCTTCGACATGGCAAAAATGCTTGCAGGAGTATTCGGCTCTACCGCATCGCCGGGCGCATCGTAGGAACCACGCTTTAAGAGGAACGTCGGTCGTCGGGGTGACATTTCCTTCATCACCATGATCTCAGGGATGTCGTTGACGAACTGGTTTTCGTCTTCACGGAGTTTTTTTAGTTTGGCCAATGCTGCCCGGTAAGTGTCGCAGTGGTTGTTAAGGAAATAATCGAACCAATCATTTCTCGTTGCAACGGCCGGTTGTGCAGCAAGATGGCGGATTTCCAACGGAGTTAACGCTCGGTCGAAGATTTGAAATTCATCAATACAACCTTTTTTAAATCCGGCGTCTCGAAACCGCGCCGCCAACGTAAGATTAATCCCACCCACATCCGCATCGCCCCACTGAGCACGATGTTGAATGTCCTTAAACAAATTGTCGCGAATAACGTCCTGCCTGGGCAGTGATCCCTCGCAAAATATCTGTAAACCTGACGCCCGGCTTGAACCATCGTACGTAATCGTCAAATGAGACCATTTGTTCAGAGGTAATGGCTCCCGCATCGCCACGCGAATCGCGTTCCCCGGCCAAAAATGAATCAGGGCGAAACTGGGCCGGCCGTCTTCGAGTAACAATTCATAGCCACGGCTGCCAGAATCTGTCCACGCACGCGAGTGATGAAACACCACAGCGCGTTTGGCCGGTTCAACAGGTTTTATCCAGAGGGCAAAACTGAACGCGTCAGTTCGTTTAAAATCCCCGACACCTTGGCATTCGACAGCACTTTCACCATCGAATTGCAGAGCTTTGCCCACACGACCTTCGATACCTCGCGGGCCATCATGCAACGCAGCGAAGATCTTTGAATCGGAGCTGGGGGTTTTGCCATCCGCGACATTTTCGAAGGAAAAACTCGCGACCGCCTTTGGCACGAAATTCGTCGGCCCCGCCTTGAGCCATGCTTTGAAGTCCGCTTCCGCCGATTTTGCAGTTTCCGCGAGGGCATTCTCCTGTTTGATGATATCAGTCCGTGCGGCGGCGTGCTTTTGCTTCTCACCATCGCGATACAACAACAGAGTGGGTGACGGCGTCGCACGTGTAAAGTGCGAGTAAAGCCCGGATTCATCGATGTTGTTAAAGAACGCAAGCAGGCTGTAGTAATCGCGCTGTTTGATCGGGTCATATTTGTGATCATGACAACGTGCACATTCGAGCGTTAATCCCAGGAAGGTTGTGCCGAACGTCTGCACGCGATCCGCGCAGTATTCAGTGCGGAACTCTTCTTCGATGCTGCCGCCTTCGTTTGTTTGGCGATGCAGGCGATTAAACGCCGTCGCCAGGACCTGTTCGTCTGTCGCGTTTGGCAGCATGTCACCTGCGATTTGCCATGTGACGAATTGATCGTAAGAAAGGTTCTTGTTAAACGCCCGAATCACCCAATCACGCCACGCTGACATATCGCGTTCGACATCAGACTGGTAACCGTAAGTATCCGCGTAGCGCGCGAGGTCCAACCAATCATTCGCCATCCGTTCACCATACGCCGGCGATGCGAGCAGCCGATCTACAACTTTTTCGTAAGCAGTTGACGACGTGTCGTGCAGGAATGCGTCAATCTCGGCGACTGAAGGTGGCAGTCCGGTGAGATCGAAAGACAAGCGACGAATCAGAGTTTCTTTTGTTGCTTCGGCTGACGGTCGAAGATGCTCGCGCCCGAGCTTCGCCATGACAAACCGATCTACAGCATTACGACCCCAAGCCTCGTTCACCTTCGGCAACTGTTGCTTTCGCAGCGGAAGGAAGGCCCAATGCTGTTCATACTGGGCGCCTTGTTCGATCCATGCCCGAATCAGTGAAATTTCCCCTGCGTTCAACTGCAGATGACTGTTGGGCGGCGGCATGCGCTCATCCGCATCCTGTGACAAAATACGGCGTATCACTTCGCTCTTCTCGGGGTGATGCGGCACAATGGCGCGAGCGCCCGTCTTCTTGTCACAAATGGCCAAGCCGCCTTCGGCTGTGTCTAAACGCAAATCACCCTTACGGCTTTTCGGGTCAGGCCCGTGACATTTAAAACAGCGATCGGAAAGAATCGGC
The DNA here is from genome assembly GCA_966112985.1 of uncultured bacterium. Lineage (GTDB taxonomy): Bacteria > Verrucomicrobiota > Verrucomicrobiia > Limisphaerales > JACDHS01 > CBHWET01. Next base: position 7,933 of record CBHWET010000239.1, read on the forward strand.
CGGATTTGAAAGTTAAAATCAACATGTTCGCTTGTCGCTGCGC
>CBHWET010000240.1:0-7971 GCA_966112985.1 uncultured bacterium
TTCACGGCAGGATTCAGCTTCATCTGTGGCAAAGCTTTTGGTTCGCGCGAAAGTTGCAGTTTGGCCTGCTCCAAATGATTCGAATAAAGATGAAGGTCTCCGAAGGTGTGGACGAAGTCCCCAGGTTTCAGATCGCAAACCTGCGCCACCATCATCGTCAGCAATGCGTAGCTCGCAATGTTGAACGGCACACCGAGAAAGAGATCGGCACTGCGTTGGTATAATTGGCAGCTCAACTCCCCGTCCTGCACAAAAAATTGAAACAACGCGTGGCACGGTGGCAACGCCATCTTATTGATTTCGCCGACGTTCCACGCACTGACGATCAAACGGCGGCTGTCGGGATTCATTTTGATCTGTTCGATCAATGAATCAATCTGATTGATAGAACGGCCGTCAGTTGTGCGCCAATCGCACCATTGTGCGCCATAGACGCGGCCGAGATTTCCCTCGGCATCGGCCCATTCGTCCCAGATGGTTACGCCATTGTCATTGAGATACTTGACGTTTGTGTCCCCGCGCAAAAACCAAAGCAGTTCGTAGATGATCGACTTGAGGTGCAGCTTTTTCGTCGTCAGCAGCGGAAAATTATTTTGCAACGGAAACCGTGCCTGCGCGCCGAAAACGGAATAAGTGCCTGTACCAGTACGATCTTTCTTAAATTTTCCCTTTTCGAGAACGAGGCGAAGGAGTTCGTGGTATTGCTGCATAGCGAGACTCCAGTTGATTTAACATCTGGAAAGAGTCTCGGGAAGCGTTTTTGGAAAAATGCTGGAGGAGTCGCGGTGTCGAGCATCGTCGGTGAGTCAATTACGGTATTTCCCGAATTGTGGGATTGTCGTTTGGCCAGAATACTTGCCGTTGGTCTCAGGGCCACAGGGCAATTTACTAATAGGAGGGAAATCAAATTATGAGGAAGTTTGTCTGGTTTATTGGCGTGATCGTGTCGTCCGTTTTCCTTGGTTTAAGCGTTGCACCCGTTCTGCAAGCTCAACTGTTCGATGCCGAAACGTTAGTGGTGCCACCGTTGACTCACGAGCTACTGCAGTTCGGGTCTTCAGTCGATATCAGTGGAAATTCATTTATTATTGGTGCGCCATTTCCTCTCCTGCCGCAGGCAGAGGGCAGCGTGATCATTTATACCATCAACGGCGCGAATGAGCCCCGCCAGACGGTGCTACAACAACCGGGGAACCCCGGCACCTCCGTCGCGATCGATGGAAATCTTGCAATCGCTGGCGTGCCAAACCGCACGGCGTCAGGTTTTGCCGCCATATTTGCGCAAACAGGCGGCGTCTGGACCGTCCAGGCGCAGGTTAGTGCCAATGACAAGAGCGATGGCGACGGTTTCGGCACAAGCGTGGCGATCGACGGAACAACGGTTGTTGTTTCGCGAGACTGTCAACCCGGCGGCACCAATTGCGATCTGGCCAGTTACGTTTTTGTTCAGAGCGGAACCAACTGGATCCAACAAGCGAAGCTCGCATCCGCCGGCCCTGTTGCGATCAGTGGCGATACCATTTTAGCAGGAACAAATGTTTATGTTCGCAACGGAGCTGTTTGGACTTTGCAACAGGTACTGCCGGTTTCTGGCGTAGTAGCGGTCTCGGTGGATGGCGATAATGCTCTCCTTGGTACCGGCTCCGGGCCGGCAGACTTGTTTGTGCGAAGTGGTGGAACGTGGACCTTCCAACAGCAACTTGCTCCGACAAATTTTATCGGCGGCCCATTTGGTGTGTCCGTCGATATCAAGAATACGCGTGCTATCATTGGCGGAGGTCAAATCGCCGTTGTCTTTGATCGAGTTGCTGGCAGTTGGATCCTGTCGCAGCAACTCACACCATTTGCGACACCGGATATTGATCCGATCGGTTTTGGAAATGCCGTTGCGATTGATGGAAATAGCGCGATTGTTGGGGCTTCGTCCAGTGATTCGCCTTCACATCGCATTAGTGCCGTCGGCGCTGCCTATTTGTTCACGACAACTGCGGCACCGACAAACCTGGTTGTAGCGGCCAGTCCAAACCTTTTGTTCCCTCCGAATCATCGACTGGTTCCGGTAACGATTAACGTTGAGAACCACGATGCATTTTCGTCCTGTCGTATTGTGTCCGTTTCCAGCACTGAGCCTCGAAAAAAGAACGCCGGAGCGCCGGATTGGATTATCACAGGAGACCTGACGCTGCTTTTGCGCGCAGAGCGGTCGGGCACGGAAAAGAATGGTCGTGTCTACACCATCACGGTTGAATGCGTGGACGCGTTCGGCAACACGTTTCGTAATAATGCCTTTGTCACCGTCCCGCATAACCGCGGTAAATGACGGTCATCTCGGATAACTTAAGCCCGAGATATTGGCAAATAGTTCATCGGAAAACGTCGATAGCCGAGCTTGTGATCGGCATTTGAAAAATGGTGGAGGCGGCGGGAGTTGAACCCGCGTCCCTAACAAACTTACCAGCCGCGACTACATGCTTAGTCCGAAAGATTTGTCGGCTGTGGGATGACGATCGGACGCGAGTCCCACTGCTTAGTCAGCATGTATATTTGTCAGCATCGACCGCGCTGTCTCCAGTCTTTGCTCAGCCTGCTGTGGCGTTTGTCCCTCATAGCAGGCGTCTAAGGGCAAACGTCGTGGCAACTTAGGCCGCGAGAGCTAATTCTTCGTTAGCAGTTATGTTTTGGTTCGGTGATTAACGAGGCCAACGAACCGTCCTCGGCATGCCGCCTCTGGCGCATCCATCAGGTCGAAACCAGTACGCCCCCTAGAAGCAACGGCGTGAATATCCGCCAGTTCGTCTCTTCGGTCAAGTGCTCGGCAGCCGAGGGTTTTGGACGTGAGGACGGGTTACTCCCGTGCAGGAGGCCATTTTGGCGGGAAGAAGGACACCCATAATTCTTTCACCATGAAAAAGGGCAGGCGCAGCTTGTTGAAGAAGAATTTATCTTCGCGAAAGATCAGTTTAATTGTGTCCCACATGATCCCAAATTTCCGCGCTTTCATGCTGGCGATCAGATTCAGGAAGAAGGCACGGCACGAACAGAAGTAAATGCTGTCGCGAATCAGTTTTGGCCGTTCTTCCGGGCTGAACAGCGCCATCGCGTCTTTGTCATTCAACGTTTTCCACGTCGTGTAATAGAACACTCCTACCTTCGCTCCCTGCGCATGCATCGATGATGTCAGACTGACGTCGCTGTAACGGAACGCCGAAAGGACCTGGTCGATGTAATAAAAGTCATAGTGCGCGGCAAAGCGCATGGCGATTTCAACATCCAGCGCGAAACCGGCATCGAAGTCGAAGGGGCCGAGTTTTTGGAAACATTCAGTCCGATACATCAGACCGCTAGGCACACAGTGCGGATAATCGTGTGTTAAAAACTCTTCCAGGATCTTGCGTCGCGGAATGAGGCCGTCGCCGGATTGGAAGCGATAACGATACTTCATTTTGCGCACCAGATAGAAATACGGGTAGATGCGCGTATCGTTCTCATCGATCAAAGACATGGGCGCCATGACGACGCCAACCGTCGGATGTTTTTCGAAAGCTGCGACGCTGAGCTCAAGGCATTGGGGCATGATTAAGTCGTCATCCATCAACACCTTGATGTATTTGCCTTTGGCCAGCGAAACGACCTTGTCGATGTTGCCGATGAACCCGAGATTCTTCTCGTTTTTGACGTAGCGGATGCGTGGATCGTTGAGGCGCGCGACGAGATCGCGCGAAGCATCGTTGTCGCTGTTATCTGCGATAACGATCTCGAAATTCGTGTACGTCTGTGCGAGGCACGAACGAATCGTACGCTCGAGGAGTTTGACGCGATTATAGGTCGGGGTGCAGATGGAGACCAAAGGGGTGTTCACGAGGCGACGTTTGGTTGAACGATCTCTTTAAAGAAAAGGTCAGCAAAGGCATCGGCGCTGAAGGGATAAATCTTATCGCCGTGGATGAAGTCTTCGATTGCCGTTAAATAATTTTCGTACTGCGACGACGGCATCGATTTCATAAATCGGTACAATTCTTCGTACGATTTGAAATTCCGCATATCAATAAACGTATTCGCCGGGATGAAATCGGTCACATTCGGTGCCCCGAGGTAAACCGGGATGCAACCGGCGAAGAATCCGTCGAAAATCTTTTCTGTGACGTAACCCGGAAACACCGCATTTTCGTAACAGAGCGCGAATTTGTATTGCCGCATCACCGCGTTCTTATTTGGAACGGCTCCGCGCCAGGACGGGAAGCGGTTTGACTTCAAAGAATTCGGGAAAAACTTCGGGTAAATCTTCTGCAGGAAGAGATTTAACCGAGACAGGTTGCCGGTGAAGTATCGGCGGTCCCATCCCTGTCCATACAGATCGAATTCCTCAGGATGATTCTGTTCGAACCAGCGAATCGCCCGCACGCGTTCGGAATAGATCTCCTTCTTATGCGGCATGTATTTCTGGCTCGCAATCGTGACACAGAACTTCTTCTTCTCGTCACGATTGATCGAAAAGCTCGCTGGAATCTTCAGCGGATACATCGCCGGGAAGTATTTCTTGTGATCGATCAGGTCGGTATGCCATGTGAAAACCTTTTCGAAATCCCGATGGTTGCGTTTCCAATACTGATCCGGGCGGTTCGCTTCATTCTCGAAAAGGAAGAGATAGAGTTTCTTGCCCGGAATTTTCCGGAACTTCTGAAAATATGAATCCAGGAACGTCGGGTGATCGAAGAAGACGCCTACGTCAAACTTCTCCAGGTCATCCATGTCGAGTGTTGCCACCTGATGACCTGCGTCGCGCAGGCGCTTTCCGGCCACAACGAACCCATACATCAAGTCATCGCCAATGAAACTGCTTGGGTCGGTGAGGAGCCGGTTTTTGTTGCAGTGTTTGTAGAAGTTGTAAAAGCCCAAATACATTTGGCGCCGCGCAAATTAATGCAAAAGATTGGTCGAGTCCACAATACTCCCTGAGGGATTTAAAGGTTGAATCACTGTGACTTGTTGATTAGCGTTTTCGACCTCAAATGAAAGTCGTCATATTCTGCGGCGGTAAAGGCACGCGCTTCCGCGAGGTTAGCGATGTCATTCCCAAGCCGATGGCCCCGATTGGCAGTCGACCAATCCTGTGGCACATCATGAAGATTTACAGCACCTACGGCTTCAACGACTTCGTTTTACTGCTCGGTTATAAAGGCGACTATATCCGTCAGTTTTTCCTGAATTTCGCGACGTGGACTAACGATATTACCGTTGACCTGAGTAAAAACGGGGCTGATCGCATTACATTTCACAGTCAATCACCAGAACCATGGAAGGTAACTTGTGTTGACACTGGCGAAGATGCCATGACGGGTGCGCGGCTTTGGCGTGCGCGCAAGCATTTGCAATCGGACGATATGTTCATGGCAACCTACGGGGACGGCGTGGCGAATATTGATATCCAGTCGTTAGTGAATTTCCACAAATCGCACGGAAAAGTTGGAACCTTGACGGGTGCCCGTCCACCGGGACGGTTCGGCGAATTGTCGCTCGAAGGCAATCGCGTGATGAAGTTCAATGAAAAGCCTGAATTCACGGGCAATTACCTGAACAGCGGCTTCTTTTGCTTCAATACGTCGATCTTTGATCGCTACCTCAACGACCAGGAAAGTCTCATTCTCGAACGTGATCCGTTGCAGAAGATGGCAGCAGACGGCGAGTTGATGATCCATAAGCACGACGGCTACTGGCATCACATGGATACTCCTTACGAATTTGAACTCCTCAACTCCATGTGGAAGAGTGGCAAAGCTCCCTGGAAAATTTGGAAATGAATTCTACCCAAAACAATTTCTGGCGCGGTCGCCGCGTCTTCGTCACTGGCGCGACCGGCATGGTCGGCTACTGGCTGGTTAAAGATCTCCTTTCAGAAGGCGCACGCGTTGTGGCGCTGGTGCGTGATCCGGATCCACAGTCCGGCTTCTACCGTTCAGGCGATTACCGTCGCGTTTCACTCGTTCAAGGCGATATGGAAACCTACGGCAGCCTCGAACGCGCTCTCAACGACCACGAAATTGATACAGTTTTTCATCTTGCCGCCCAACCGATCGTCAGTGTGGCCCATCGTGCGCCATTGCCGACCTTCGAAACGAATATTCGCGGCACTTACAATCTGCTCGAAGCCTGCCGTGTTTTGCCCGGCCTGGTGAGGCGTGTTGTGATTGCCTCCAGTGATAAAGCTTACGGTGAACACAAATCGCTTCCGTACACGGAAGAGATGGCGCTTCAAGGCCGTCATCCGTATGAAGTTTCCAAGAGCTGCGCGGATCTGATCACGCAAGCCTATCATCACACCTACGGTCTGCCGGTCGCGATTCTGCGGTGCGGTAATATTTATGGCGGCGGCGATTTGAATTGGAGCCGCATTGTTCCCTACACGATTCGTTGTTTCCTGAACAATGAACGACCGGTGATTCGCAGCGATGGGCAATTTGTCCGCGATTACATTTACGTGAAGGACGTAAGCCGTTGCTACATGCGCGCCGCCGAAGCTCTCGATGACAAGAAGGTTCAGGGGGAAGCATTCAATTTCAGTCTGGAACAACCGCTGACTGTGTTGCAGCTGATCCAGGCTATGCAGAAGTTAATGAAATGCGAACACATCCAGCCGGATGTGCGGAACAACGCTTCGGGCGAACTTCGTGAGCAATACTTGAACACCACGAAGGCGCATGACATTTTGAAATGGAAGCCCCGCTATACTTTGGAACAGGGGCTCGGCGAGACGATTGAGTGGTATAAGGAGTTTCTAGCAACTAACAAAGAAGCTTGATCGGTTTCGAATCTGACGATTTCGAGAATATACATTTTTTATGGCCCTGAAAACTTGGACGAACTGCCGCATTTGCGGAAACCCACACCTCAAGCCGGTTATTGATCTCGGCTCCCAACCTTTAAGCGGCGTTTTTCCGCGGCCTGAATCACTAGATCCCTCGATGGCGCCTTTGGATCTAATCCGTTGTGACATCGATGCCAAACCCGGCAGTTGCGGCCTCGTCCAACTGCGTCACACCGCTGAATTGAGTGAAATGTACGGGACAACGTACGGCTATTACTCATCGATCAGCCCAACGATGGTTTCACATTTGCAGGCGAAGGTTCACGAACTCGTCGCTCTGGCCAAGCCTCAGCCGGGGGAAATCGTTTTGGACATTGGTTGCAATGACGGAACTCTGTTGAACACCTATGGCCAGAAAGCCGGTTTAACGCGTATTGGCATGGACCCTTCGGCCAAGAAGTTTGCACACAACTACCAGCCTGACATCCGCGTCGTGTACGATTTCTTCAACGAAAAGGGCGCGCGCACGTTGATTGGCGACAAGAGCATTAAAGTGATCACCTCGATCGCAATGTTCTATGACCTCGATGATCCGATCAAATTCATGACGGACATCCGTGCGTTGTTGGCAAAAGATGGCATTTGGGCAGTCGAGCTTTCTTATCTGCCGTTGCTTTTGAAGCAGTTGACCTACGATCAGATCTGTCACGAACACGTCACCTATCTGGGTTTGCGTCAGATGGATTGGATGATGAAGAAGACCGGTCTGAAGGTTCTCGACGTCACATTCAACGACGTAAACGGCGGCAGTTTCTACATTATCGCCGGTCGCGCGGACGGTCCGTACCAGGCGAAACAGGACAAGATCGACAAATTGCTCCAGGAGGAACTGGCTCTCGATACCGACGAACCGTATCAACGCCTTCGCAACCGTATCATGACCCATCGCGACGATGTTCGCGGTTTCTTCGACATCATGCGCGGGAGCGGCAAAAAAGTTTACGGCTATGGAGCTTCAACGAAAGGCAACATTGTTCTGAACTACTGCGGCATCGGGCCCAAAGACATTGTGGCAATTGGTGACCGTAATCCGGAGAAAGACGGCCTGGTCACACCCGGCGCCCGCATCCCAATTATTTCGCACGATAAACTCCGCAAGTTGAATCCGG
>CBHWET010000241.1:0-7949 GCA_966112985.1 uncultured bacterium
TTCGCCATTTCCATCAGTTTCTCCTCCGCCTCTTCTTTATTTGCAGCCATAACATTGAGAGGAATTTCCCATTTCGCCGTTCGACACAGAATCGCTGTAAACTTCTTCTGTTTGAGAACTGGTGCGCCGTCAGCGTCTGCTGATTGCCGTTTCGGTTTTTTTAACGATGCCTTACGGGGCGCAACCGGGTCGTTGACTTCAGGGTTATCGAGCAACTCGTATTTCATTCCGATGACCCGGGTTTCACCAATGTGCGGAAGCGGTTTCGGAAACACGAGGTAGGCTGCTTGTTGATTGGGATGAAAGCCGATCGACCCGACGTCAGGTCGTCCATGAGCGTGCGTTACGGTGAGGACTCGATTTTCGTCAATGGCACGAGAGAACTTTGGATTGGCGTCCGCTTCTTTCCACAAAATTTCCACATAAGGTTTTCCGGCAACTTTGACGAGGTCGGTGAAGCGCACAGCTTTGGGCATACCAAAAGTTCTCCGTTCGTTTCCACAAGTCAACCCGGGTGCATCGATGAATTCCACTTGGCCGCGGGGATTGTCTGTTTACACTCCCCGCAATGACATCTGCGATTATCGTCGCTGCCGGCAAAGGAACGCGAATGGGGCCGGATATCGATAAACTTTTTTTGCCTGTAGCGGGGCGCCCCGTGGTTGCACACACCTGGGCTCGCTTCGAGGCGGCCGACTGCGTTGATGAAGTCATCATGGTGGTAAGGGAAGGAATGCAATCCGCTTTTCAGGAATTGGCGCAGCAATATCGGTTTAGAAAACCATACCGCTTTGTAACCGGTGGAAAGGAAAGGCAGGACTCGGTTTGGAACGGCCTGCAGGCGTTATCGGACGGAGCGAAGATTGTCGCTATACAGGACGGTGCGCGGCCGTGCACCACACGCGAATTGATTTCGGCGACGATTACCACCGCTGAACAAACCGGCGCGGCCGTTGCCGCCCAACCGGTAACGGACACAATTAAAGAGACATCAGACGGCCAGACGATCTCGCGTCACCTTGACCGAAGCCGGCTATGGGCCGTCCAAACACCTCAAACGTTCCAGGTTGACGTTATCCGGCGGGCCTTAGCCCTCGTAAAAGAGAAGAAACTGATTGTTACCGACGATACCGCAGCTTGCGAATTGATCGGACAGCCGGTGAGCTTAGTCGCGTGCCGTACACCGAATCCCAAGGTGACTTTGCCGGGCGATCTGCCTTACATCGAATCTCTGCTCAAAAGTGAGCTTTATGCCTAGCCAACGCGAGGCAGATCTGCGTTGTTGGGATGGGCGAAAAAAAGTGATCCGCTCGCTTGCGGTTGACGCCCTGACAAACTATTTTTTGTCATCAGAAATATGAATAGACGCTTCGTTTACGGGTTTGTCGGCCTGGTGCTTGGGCTGAACCTCTTCGTTGGGGCACAAATCTATTTTTATTCCGCCAAAGCGTCGGATAAAGATGATCCGTATACGAATTACCGCTTGTTGTCGGAAGTTCTCGAAAAGGTACGGCAGGAATATGTCGATGGCGACAAGGTAACTTACCAAGAGCTCATCCATGGAGCTCTCAAAGGAATGCTCGGGACTCTCGATCCTCACAGCGAATTCATGGATCAGAAAAAGTATAAGGAATTGAAGGATGATACGCAGGGTGAATTCGGTGGAGTCGGTATTGTGATTTCGATGAGCAAAGACAAATTTCTTACCGTCGTTGCTCCGATGGAGGATACTCCCGGTTTCAAAGCAGGCATCCTTTCCGGCGATCGAATTACCAAGATTGATGGGAAGAGCACGGAGAAATTGACGCTCGAAGAAGCAGTCAAACGGCTGCGTGGGGAACCCGGCACCGACGTCGCCCTGGAGGTTTACCGTCCTTCGAGTCAGACGAAAGAAGGGCAATTGAAGGAGTTTAAACTCACCCGTGCGGTCATTAAGGTCGACACTGTCAAAGACGTGAACGGTAAACGTGAGTTTCCTCTGGGCGAAAATAACGTTGGTTACGTGCGACTGACGCAATTCGGTGAGCAAACCGCAACGGACCTTGAGAAGGCTTTAAAGAAATTGGAAAGCCAGGGAATGCAGGCCCTGGTGCTTGATTTGCGTGGGAACCCCGGCGGTCTTCTCGACCAGGCGGGCCAGGTATGCGAAAAATTCGTTCCACGCGGACAACTGGTTGTTTCAACTGAAGGCCGTGGATCAATGCAGCGTTCCGAGTATCGGGCTCACGGAGACCATCGCCATCGGCAATATCCGATCGCTGTCCTCGTCAACGGCGGGAGCGCTAGTGCCTCCGAAATTGTTGCGGGCTGTCTGCAAGATTTGCAGTCGCTGACACATGCAATTGTTATTGGCGAACAGACTTTCGGCAAAGGCTCCGTTCAAAGCATTCTGCCGCTTCCAGATGGCTCCGCGTTACGCCTGACTACAGCCAAATATTATACGCCCAGCCACAAAGTGATTCATGAGCATGGCATTACGCCTGACATCATCGTTCCAATGAGCGATGAAGATGAACGTGATATTGCGTTGAAACGGTCCCCGGGCGGGCTCGATACGCTTGAAGAAAAAGAACGTGAGCGCATCAAGAACCTGCATGACGTTCAACTCGAGCGCGCGACAGATGTTTTGAAAGGCGTGCTGCTCTACAGCCAGCGCAACAACACTCAGAAAACCGATAAAGTTGCTTCAAAAAACTAGTAGCGCTGCACGGTTCTACAAATTTAAATCAGCAGCGGTGGTGGATGCGCCACCGCTTTTTCTTTGATGTTGATTCTCGCGATAGAAAGTTCTTGTGACGAAACCAGCGCCGCTGTCATTCGTGACGGCCTCGTAGTATCAAACGTTGTTTCCTCACAGATCAAGCTGCACGCGGAATACGGGGGCGTCGTTCCGGAACTCGCATCCCGTGAGCACCTGCGAAATCTGATGCCGGTTATCAATGCCGCGATGCAACAGGCGCAAGTGTCTCCGAATCAATTCGACGGCTTCGCTGCAACACGCGGCCCGGGTCTTCCCGCGGCACTTCTGATCGGTTTAAAAGCCGCGCAGACGATGGCGTTTGTCCTCGGTAAACCGTTCATCGGCATTCATCATCACGAAGCACATTTGTATTCGCCATGGATTACCGGTAAACCAGCGCGCGCGGATTTTGAGAGTTTCCAACCCAACGTGTCGTTAATCGTCAGTGGTGGTCATACCATGCTCGTCCATGTGGAAGCGGAACTCAAACATCGTATCCTCGGCTCAACTTTGGACGATGCCGCAGGCGAGTGCTTCGACAAAGTGGGCAAACTGATGGGCCTGCCTTATCCAGCTGGACCGGAGATCGATCGATTGGCAGAGGAGGGGAACGCAAAGGCCTTTGATTTCCCGCGGCCCATGATCACTGATCCAAATGACGATTTCAGTTTCGCCGGCTTGAAGACGTCGGTGCGTTACTTTCTTCAGAAGAACCCACAGTTGCTCGACGACGCACAGAACGTCCGCGATCTTTGTGCGAGTGTCCAACGAGCAATCGTTGAGGTGTTGGTAAAGAAAACTGTTCGGCCGGCCAAACGATTGGGAGTGAAATGTGTGACAGCGTCGGGTGGCGTTACGTGCAACGGCTCATTGCGGAAAGAGCTCGCGACGGCCTGCGCGAACAATCGCCTCACGCTGCGTGTCGCCGAAAAAGTTCTCTGCACCGATAATGCTGCGATGATCGGTATTCTTGCCGAACGCAAATTGCTCGCCCGACAAACCGGAACGTCCCTGGACGCAGAAATCGAACCTGCGTGGTCGCTCGATCAGGCTGCAGCCGTATAGATCAGCTGACGAATTCCAATTCCTGTCGATGCGGAATCAAGCCGGATTCGAATGCTCGCCCGAGGAAACGTCGAATGGATTCGCGACCTTTGTCACCGTAGTCGAGCGTCCAATGATTGACGTACATTCCGACAAATTTGTCAGCAAGGTCGCGTCCCATGTCGCGCGCGTATTGAAGTGCGTGTTGAACCGCTTCGGCGCGGTGATCCAGGCTGAACTGGATACTGTTTGTCAGGATATCGGAAATCGTTTTACGGACATCGACGGCAAACTTCTTGTGGATAACGTTTCCGCCGAGGGGAAGGGGTAAGCCGTCGTTTTCACGAGACCACCAGGCGCCGAGATCTTCGCAGACGACAAGGCCTTCGTTCTGATACGTCAGCTGCCCCTCATGAATGATCAGCCCTACTTCTGCGGTTCCGTCTTTGACCGCGGCAAAGATTTGATCGAAAGGTACGACAACGAAATCGATTTCTGCCGCAGGTTTTCCAAGCCACAATTGAAGCGCGAGAAATGCGCTCGTCATTTTTCCAGGAACCGCGATTTTCTTTTGAGCAACTTCCGCCTTCGAAAACTTTTTCTTACTCACCAGCATTGGCCCATATCCGTCCCCCATGCTCGCACCACTGGGAAGCAATGCGTACTTGTCGCTCACGTACGCATACGCGTGAATACTTACTGCTGAGATATCAAGCTCTCCCCGTGTTGCACGTTCGTTCAACGTTTGAATGTCTTGAAGGATGTGTTGAAATTGAAAGCCGTGCGTGGGGATCAAATCCTTCGCCAGCCCATAAAACATAAAGGCATCGTCGGGATCAGGAGAATGTCCAAGCGTCAAAATGCGTTGCATGCGGACGCATGGTGCAAAATCGAACTGAAAACAGGAACAAAAAAACTATGGACGGGATTCCGTCAGTGGTTCAGCCGCGGCTGGTTCAACGGCAATCTGAGGACCATTTTCGGCGAGCCAATTGGTTACACCCTGTTGCCACTTTGCCCAATCGTTGCCGTAGTTTTCCTGAAGATAAAGCTCCAGCAGATTTACTGCCTCGGTATGTTTAGGGTGATTCTCGTTTCGCGCGATTTCGAGGATCAATGGAAGCTTGAGGGCATCGTTACGATTCAACAAATCGGTCATCAAAACCGTGCTGACCGATTCAGGCGTCGCGGCATTCGTTAACATGGGCGCTACGCGTGGGAATTGATCGTCTGTGAGAAAATTGACGAGGTGCTGAGAAACTTCGACCTGCGCTTCTTCTTTGAGGTGGGGGAGCATGCGAATAAGTCGATCTGCCTTATCCGTCGATTCGCTGTCCGACAAAAGAACCTGATCCAGCTCCTGCTGCCATTGCTCTTCTCCTGCCGTGAGCACCGGAGCTGCAGCAGAGGCATTCGTAGCAGCAGTTGGTGTTGATTCAGATGTCGCGGCTTGTTCGCCTCCGACTTTCGTTGCGGCCGGGATGTGAGTGGTTTGCGCGGGTTGTTGCGGTGCTTCGCCTGTCGATCCGCTCTGCGCAACCGCATCATTACGACTTACCCACCAGCCAATGCCGCATCCAAAGACAGCTGCAATGACGATGATTCCAACAACAATTCCCCACGACGGAATACGACGCATGGCGTCTTTATATCAAAAAATGACAGGGTAAGTCAATCACACCCCTAATCCGAAAGGGTGCGGTCAGTTCTTCCGCGGAGAACGGCGAAAGCCATTTTGGATAAGTAAGCGCCAGACCATCGCCAGCGCCTCGTAAACAATCTTCCGGGACATTTTGGAGCTACCGAGAAAACGATCTGTGAAAATGATCGGAACCTCAACAATCCTGCGACCGTGGCGCCAGAGTTTATGCGTCATCTCGATCTGAAAGCTATAGCCGTTTGATCGGACCTGATTCAGGTCGATCGATTGTAAAGCCCGTTTCCGAAAACATTTGAAACCGCCGGTCGGATCGGAGATTTGCATTCCCGTTATCATTCGGACGTATCTTGCCGCACCCATGCTCAGGAGCAAACGTCCGAGCGGCCAATTGATTACTCGAATGCCATTGCAATAGCGTGACCCGATCGCCAGGTCCGCATCTTCCTTCTTTACGGCTTCTAGAAAACGGGGGATATCGTCGGGGTTGTGGGAAAAATCGCCGTCCATCTCCATGATGAACTCGTATCCGCGATCGAGAGCCCACTTAAAACCATCACAATACGCGCGGCCTAACCCGTTTTTGGTAGCACGGTGCAGGACGTTGATTGATGGATGCTTTGCGGCAAGTTCGTCAGCTATTTTGCCGGTACCATCAGGAGAGTTATCGTCGACCACGAGAAGATCGACTGAAACAGGTAGCTTTAAAAGGCGCTCGGCCAACAACGGAAGGTTGTCTTTTTCATTGTAAGTCGGGACGATAACCAGAGCTTCGTTCATGCCTTTTAGCCGCAGAGAAGAAAGCGGAGTTTTACCGAAAGTGCAAGGCGCAAAGTTTTTGGCAGGTGCACAAAGAATGTTTGGCATGGTTCGACATATTTCCTATCGTCATTTAAACCGTTCCATAAATAATGTTCGCGTTCTCCTTTCAACTCCTGAATCCCGCTATTCTTCTGACAAGCCCCGCGTTTTTTGTTGTGGGACTGATTCAGCTCTGGATGTTGGTCGATGCAATTCGGCAGCGCGAGTGGTTCTGGGTATTAGTGCTCCTCTTCGCGTTTGGACTCGGAGCGTTTTGGTACTATTTCAACGTCTATCAACCGTCGCGCTCCGCCAATCGCGGATTTGAACTTCCCGGTGCTGCGCAAAGATCGCGCATTAAGGAATTGGAAGCTCAGATTCATCATCTGGATAAAGCGCATCATCATTTCCAACTCGGCGATGTATACTTCCGAAAAGGCAACTTTCAGAAAGCTGAAGTTTGCTACAGAGCGTCATTGGAGAGGGACGCGGCTGATATCGATTGCCGATCGCATTTCGGTCAATGCCTGCTGCGCCAGAACCGTGCCGCGGAAGCAAAACCTATCCTGGAAAAAGTTTGTGCAGAAAATCCAAAGCACGACTATGGCTACTCCATGATGGCGTTAGCTGAAACCTACATGGCGCTCGGTGAAAAAGACGCGGCAATTTGTATCTGGCAGCGCGTCCTGGAAAACAATTCCTACGCACGTGCGCGCGTTCAACTGGCAGAATTATACCTGGAGAAAGGTCAGCGGGACCTCGCGCGCAAAGAATTGCAGGAGATACTTGTGGATCACACGCATTTACCGAAATACCAACGGAAACGCGATCGCGTTTGGGTTCGGAAAGCGAAGCAATTGATGAAGAAATAACGAAGGATCAGCTCTCGCTTAACCGTTTCTTCGGCGCTTCAAACATCATCTGATGTGCGTCCCGTAAAATAGACGGAATCTTTTCCGCAAATGGACTGCTTTTCACGGCATTAAGGATCGCTTTGTCGTCGAAGTTCGCGGAGTTGTTGCCCGGGAACCAATGGTCAGCCTGGCCGAGCAGGTTATAGCGCATCTTACCCCACGTGACGAGGTCGAGAGACTTCGCGTAAGTCCAGAGGCGCAGAATTTCCGAGACGTTTATTTCCCCCGGGACATCGACATATTCCGGTAATCCCTGGAACCAACGGGCGCACCATTCCTTGCCGAGCACCGAATCCATCTCTGCGCGGAGCCGCTTCTCTATAGGCGCAATAGTTTCAGGAATCTTATCGTAAAACTCCAACGCTTTGATGTGCTCGTCAAAATCGCTCGGACGCGCCGCGCCACAGCTCAAGGTGTGCACTTCGGGGCGTGCGAGGCAGTAAAGATCATTGAAAATCATCGGCGACAACGGCGAGCACAGATCCACCAGCTTCTTCGGCGGTTCATAAAGCTTCCCGCCTTTGTCATTGGGACTAATGATGAAAACTCCCATGTCCCGTTTTCGCGCCGCCTCGATCGCCGGCCAGTTCAGGTCATTAACGAAATACCAATGGAGATTGATGTAATCGAACTCTCCGCTATTTACCGCTTCCAGGATAACGTCAGTCGTTGCGTGGGTGGAAAAACCGATAAACCGCGCCCGCCCTTCTTTTTGAAACTTTCGCGCTGCCGCAACACAGCCATTTTTCTTCAACGAATGCTGCAGCAACTCGCGGTTATTGATGCCATGCAA
>CBHWET010000242.1:0-7930 GCA_966112985.1 uncultured bacterium
TTAATCATGCTGTGCAGACGGATGAACTGAACGGCGCATTCAGTCAAGTCTTTGCGAGCGAACTATTCGGGGCCCGTTACTGCTCGCTCGATCATCTTTCGGAACGGGTCCTTCGCTTGCTCCACGACAGCCCGGTCTCCGAGGACACGCGCAAGGACGTTGTTTTTTCCGTCCTCGATAATCACACCGTATTGCGCGTAATCGAAATGCGGCTTCGCTGTGCTGGAGGCTGAAGGAGGTTGGTAAGTTCCTTCCTGCCACACAAATGTCAGTTTGACGTTATCCAGCTTGCGCTCATCGCGCCGCAGATTCTGCTGATTGGTCGAGCCGAGAAAGTTTGCCCGCCAGCGATTGATTGTTTCATCAGCCGAAGCCCAGCCGCCGCTGACTTTTGTTTCCACAAACACGACATCCGCCATGCCGTTGTTCTGCGAATCCTTAATGATCATCTTGGCGCTGACTGTGGAATTTGTCGGCAGGTCAACCCATGTCCAGGCCGCGGGACGTGCAAAAACATGACTGGCAATCATGAAGTTCTCCGGTTGCGCTCGTGCTGTCAACGTTGCGAGTAACGCAAAGATTGCTAACAAGCTGCGCATGCAATGACTCGGATTCATTTTCAAAAAGAAAACGGGATCGGACCCATTTTGGAAATGCGAAAAGCACGACAGAGACCAAAGTCTTGTCGCGCTTTCGTGGTCAACCAATACCGTTATTGCGCCTGTGCTCCCGGAAGTATCAACGTGTTGAACTGATGACGCAATTGCGGGTCACCCTCGTAGTATGGATCACGATGTGGACGCTCCGCCCCGGCAGGCTCATTGATATCGGCGCTCAATCCCGCGATGCGCCCGATGTTCTCCGCGATCCGCAAGTGCTCCTCAAGAACTGGGAGATTGCGACTCGCAAAATCGCGAACGTCTGAGTTTCGCGCCGTGCGCGCCGCCGCCCGGAATTTCGGAATATCCTCGCGTTGTACCTTCACTAAATGTTGGACGTAGGCGCGATCGAAGTTGGCGCCGACCAGATTGCGATAGGGTTCCAGTGTTTCGATAATGCTGACGCGTGAGGGAACTTCCTGTTGTCGCACGATCATTCTCAAGTCCTGGTCGGCGCGTGCATTGTCATCAAGAATCCGTTGGGCCAGAAGTTTCAGATCGAGGCTTTGCGCTCGCGCCAGGCTCAAGCGAGACAGTTCCATTTCGCGGGCGGATAGGGCGAATGCTTCGCGAACGAACATCACATCCTGGATACCCGGTGTATCCGGATTCAATCCAACCGCAGTTACACTCGCGTTCGAATTGTCGTATTGGTAAGTCTGACACCCGGCGCAGACCAAAAGTACAGCGGCAATAATGCAGGCAAAGGCTCCTCGTATTTTCATTCAACTCTCCTTGTCGCCAGATCGAAATTGATCCGGCTGCACTCAATGTACGATCTTGCAACCGCATTTCCTATGCGGGAAAACGCTGTTTAAATTCTACGAGGCGAGGACAACCGCCCGGCGGGGCTTGCCACAAAAAAAGAGCCCACAGTGTGAACTATGGGCTGTTTTTCTTTAGAACGGATTATCTTCCGTCATGATCTGCATCGCCAGGAATAGCGCGTTCAACGCGGTCCCACGCTGAGCGGGCAGCGTATTTCGCCTTTTCCCAGCCAAGGAGCGACTTGCCGCGGGCACGTTCGTAATCGCGCGAGAGGTCCGATTCAACGTCCTCGAACCGTTTGCCAGCGCGCGCATAGCGACCGTAACCGGTGTAGCCGGTACGAAAGGCAGGATCGTAATCTTCGTACGTGTAATCTTTTTCGTACCACGGCTGCGACATATAATTCTCGCGCCAATAAGTATCCTGCACGGTCGGGTCAATGGCTTCGCCAGCCGCATGTCCCGCATATCCGCCTGCGATTGCACCAACGACCGCTCCGACGCCGGCACCTACCGGTCCGCCGACGGCGCCACCGATAGCAGCGCCCGCTGCACCGGCGCCCGCGGCTCCAATGCCGGTTCCTACCGGATGTGATCCTGGTTCACCCGTAATTGGGTCTGGATTGCTATCAGTTCCACGGCGCGTGATCTTTGTTTCTTTTGTGCGTTTTTCCATAACAGTTCCTTTCTTAATCTGTGGTTATACAGAGCGGTAGCCCTGCGTATGTGCTGGCTGTAATGTAGAGTTATCTACAAGCTGATTCACCCTGATCGAACCGTGGGCATTGACGACGGTGCCGTCTCAGCTTGTCCGGGGTCTTTGAGAAAAGAAAAGAGCCGCCCCGGTTTCCCGAGGCGGCTTTGGTAGGGACACGTCGCCGACGTGTCCCATTATTTCTGCGTGCAGATGAGCGTCTCATTGACCTGCAACCATTCTCCGTCAAAAAACGCTCCTCCGCCTGTCGTTCAGTCACGGCAAAGCGGCAGCTTTGCCCTACCCATTTTTATCGGTAGGGCGGCGTTGCGCGCCGCCCATTAATCCGATGTCCGTTCGCTGCCGCTGTCTTCTGCGATCCCGAAACGCCGAAGCATGAACTCCAACGCTCGCGCACTTTGAACTCAGCGCTTACGCATGCGTCACGACAGTGACACTCGCGGTGCGTTGCGATTCACCGCCATCGTTCACCGCGGAGATTTGAATTTCCACCGTGGCATTCGTCGGTAAACCTTCGAGTGTGAAGTCGAGATCCGCCGGTGAACCCACCGCGATGAACTCTTCATCCACACCCACGACCTTCTTGAAGACGCGGTAGTATTGCGCGCGTGCCGCTGCGTCCCACTTCAAGGCAATCGCCGTCGGTCCAATCAACGTCGCGATGACACCTGTGACAGTGTCCGGCGTTTCTTCAGCACCCGGCAAATTAAAGCCGAACGCTTTCCAACGCGGATCCATCGAGCCGATTAACGTGCCCAACTCGTTGATCAAGTCGCGCAACGCTTTGGCCACAGCGTCAACCTTCGCATCCTGATCGGTTTTTAACCCGATCAAGGTCGCTTCCTGGTTGTTCACCGCTCCGCTGGCAGCCGACAGTGCGTCATACACCGCCTGCGCTTGCGCCGCTGTGACATTGCGTGAGGCGACTTCGAGTGTCGGGTTCGCGGTGAAGAAATTCTTCAACGCGAGCATCAACATCAGCAGCTCCTCCACACTGTAAGGCGTTGAGAGACTGCCGACGTAGCCGGTAATGTCCCAACTCTCCGTGTAGACGCTGCCGAAGGTCGGCTTCAGGTTATCACGAGCCAACATCGCGAAAGCACGTGCCTCCGCAACTGCCTCCTGCAACGCTGCGTAACGAGTGCGCAACGTTTGTTTACCGGTTTCAAAGGCATTGATCGCGAGGATCGCCGCCATACGCAACGCCGACAGCATCGCTGCGGTGATGTGTTTGATACCGATGGGTAATTCGTGTTCAGCCAGACCATTCTCTGATTTGATGGCCTGTGCCAACACGCCGTTTTTGCTTTTTTCTATCATGTTTTTCATAACTTTCTTTCCTTTCTCTGCTTGTGGCTTCCCTCTAAGTGCAGCCTCAGTTCTCAGCGTGCGGTTCATAACTCCGCGCTTCTGAATTCCGATTTCTGTCTCCTGACTTCTGCCGCGCATTGCTTAGCGGTGCTCGTTGAACCGTGGAAAACAGTTCCACTTTTCAACTTCGCGCGAGCAACATGCCCGCCGGTTCCGATGACATTCGCGCTACCTTCACCAATCCGATCCGCAATGCTCTTTCACTAACTGCGCCGCAGGCCAAACAACTTTGAACGTTGAACATTCAACTTTGAACTTGGCTCGCGGAGCGAACGCGAAGCACATCGCTGTCGGTCAAAAGCATCAAAAGTGTGCTTTTCAAACCCGCGACTGGTTGAGGTTTCTAAGTTCAACCCGTCTTCGTGTGTCCCATCTGGAAACTCGTTCCAAACTGAACGCCGACAGTTTTCCCACAATTCGCCGTGCTCCGTAAGGGCGTCAGCTGTCGACAGCTCGCGCCCCCTCAACGAAACCATTGATTTCATTGGCTGAAATGCGGGTCAAAAAATCGAAAAAAGGTATAAAAAAGGTGGGGCGAGATCGCGAAAAGTAAGAAAAAGGGGAGCTATCCGATTGGGCGGCAGAAAGGATTCTCGTCTCTTAACGCCAGACGACGAGACGTCGCCTCACCTGGAGCTTTGATAATACCCCCCGACCCTCTGTCGTTCGTTACCTGCCTAATTCGTTTTTTGAGGACCTCCGAACGCCACATATTTGCCCATTCCCGTCATTTAAATAGCCTATCGAAGCGAAGGTTTTTTAAAAAAATGCGGTCAAAATAGGCTATCGAGGCGAAGATTTTTGGTAAAATCTTGTCTCAAATAGGCTATCGGAACGAAGATTTCGGACAAAATCGTGCCGCAAATAGCCTATCGGAGCCGAGATTTCTGGAAAAATCGTTGCCAAAATAGGCTATCGGCGTGGCGAGGAAATTTTCTCGTCGCGAAAATAGCCTATCGGAGTGAAGAAATAATTTTCCCGCCGCTCCGATAGCCTATTTTTGTGAAGAAATTATTTTCTCGTGGGTCCGATAGCCTATTTTACCCACCAGAAAATTTTCTCGTCGTAAAAATAGGCGCCAGACGTCACGAGAAAATTTTCTCGTCCCTAAAATAGCCTATCGGAGCGAAGAAATTATTTTCCCGTCCCTCCGATAGCCTATTTTTATGAAGAAATTTCGGGAAACCAGAGCTTTTGGGGGGCGGGGTGCGGTAAAAAATGGAATCCTTCGCTTGGGAAAAGGATGTTTTTGCAAAACAGGGATAACCAGATCACTCAATCACGTCTTTCCTTCCGCTTTGCGATTTGCATCCAAACCGGGCTGCGGATCAATTCTAGCCGTGTCACATGTAACGGCTTAGTTCTTCGTTATCTACACTCAAGGATCGTGACTTCTGGTGGGGGTAGCGGACGTCGCCGAGATTCGTTCACTACATGGGATTGACCGTGACGACTTGTTCGGAGAACTGTCGAAAGGTTGTATGCAAAATCGAACACGATACATCCGACTCGTCCTCGCAGCCGTTGGTGTTTGGACGGTAATGCTGAGCTTCGTTGTCATGTCGCGTGCCACTCAGTCGTGCCGGTGGCAAGATGACGCGGTATCGGACGTTTCCGTCACAGTTTTGCTCCTCAGCGCGTTACTGGCACTCGGAGGCGGTTGCCTTGCATTTCGCGGTATGCAATACCGTGGGCCCGCCGCTTGACCGGTTTTTATCCCGCGGACGCTGCAGTACAAATCGCCACGTCGCGAAAACGAATTTCCCGCAAAGGAGATTGAACAACCTGGCGGTTCAGAATATTTCAGTGCGTGAAATGAAACCCACTGTTTTTGCCGGTTTGGTTCTGCTTGTTGCTTTCGCTCTCAATTGCGGGGCGGAGGAGTCACTTCCAAAGGCGACAATCGATGGCACCGGTCCGGGCTGGCGTTTGCTCGGCGAGAAAGATTTCTTAAACGTGAATTGTAATGCCGATACATGGAAGTGGACAAACGGGGTGGCGCATTGTAACGGCAACCCGATCGGCGTTATCCGCACGCCCAACGTTTTCACCAATTTCGAGTTGGTTGCGCAATGGCGCCATTTGCAGTCCGGCGGCAATTCCGGGATTTTCGTTCTGGCGACGCCCGAATCAATCAAAGGGCTGGAGCAGGGGAAGGGCGGTCCGTTTCCATCTGGGATCGAAGTGCAGGTGCTCGATCACGGCTACAAAGATCAATACGAGAAACAATCGGGCAAAAAAGCGACGTGGTTCACGACGAATGGCGATGTTTTCCCAGTCGCTTCAACCACGATGACACCGTTCCCGCCGCTGTCACCGAACGGCAGCCGCAGTTTTCCTCGAAAGAATCTCAGCAAAGGAGTGGGCGAGTGGAATCACTATTACGTGCGCTGCATCAATGGGGAGATTCGGCTGTGGGTCAATGGCGAGGAGGTTTCGGGCGGCAACAATATCAAACCCGCGATCGGATATATCTGCCTGGAATCGGAAGGAGCGCCGGTGGAATTCAAAGAGCTTCGCGTTCGTGAACTGCCGTGATTGCAGTCATTTGACAAACATTTTTTCTGGTCTACTTTTTTCTCAGGGTGTTAGAGGTTTAGGAGCCCGTCCTGGTTTAAGTAGGTTTTTCCAGGGCGGGCATTTTCTTTTCTACGATCATCAAGAATCAAAGTTGAAGAGCTGCACCCGCCTTTGCGTCCGACTCTGACCCTTATGACATTGCTGCGTTTTGCTGGAATTGTCGGACCGCTCATTTGCATTCCAATCTTTGGTGCTACCCATGTGCCGCAACCCTTCATTCCGGTTAAGGCAACGACGGCAGAGGTTCGCTTCTATAATCGGGAAATGAAACTGGGAGCGTTTCTTTTGCCGGAACAAATCCTTGCCGCGGAAAAGCCGGTGCTCGCTTCGCCCATCCGCCTTGTTGCCGAACCCGACGTCCTGAGTGTTGTACATGGAACGGGGAAGTTGATCGAAAGAACTGGCGCTCGAGCAGTGTGGGATTGGACGGGTGAATCAGCGGCGTTTCTCATCACGTCGAAAGCTACGGCCGACTACGACGGCTTTTGTTGGTACGACATTGAGTTGAAACCAAAACGATCGGTGAAACTCAGATCGCTGGCACTGGAAATTCCGCGTCGAGCCGCGACAGCGCGTTATCTCCACACGGCAAGTTGGGATTGGTCGAATGTTTCAGAAGGACTTCCCGAACACGGTGGAAAATGGGCGGATAAGTTTACACCTTATGTCTGGCTGGGTGATGAAGAGCGCGGATTGGCGTGGTGCGCCGAATCGGATGAGGGATGGAGCGTCAAACAATCGAATCCCATCAGCGTGGAAACAAAAGGGGACGTGGTTCTTTTCAAGGCAGCGCTGTTGGATCATGAGGAAACGATTTCAAAGCCAATCCGCCTGCGCTTCGGTCTTCAGGCAAGCCCGGTGAAGCCGATCTCCACGGAATGGCGTGCGAACGCACGGATTCTGCACGACATCCACTACGAGTCAGCTGTCAAAGGCGCGGATGGCAAGTGCGAACTCGACAAATTGCGCGACGGCGGTGCGAAGACTGTCGTCATTCACGATTCGTGGACGAAATTCTTTGGCCAGATGATACCGGCTGACGATGCGAAATTTCGCCAGTTGATTGATGCGTGTCATGAACGTGGACTGAAGTTGCTTGTCTACGTCGGATACGGCATTGCCCGCAACGCTCCGGAAATCCAGGGGAAACATGCTGAGTGGTCGGTGCTTCCGCTGATTCCCTGGGATCCAGGTTACAAACCCGAAACGCGAGGATTTGATGCAACATGCCCGAATAGTCTCTGGGCGAATTGGCTCGTCGATGGCACAGACAAGCTCTTCTCAACCTACAAACTCGACGGACTTTATTTCGACGGAACGACGGCGGCGTGGCGCTGCGAAAATCAGGAGCATGGTTGCGGGTGGAAAGACGCACAGGGCAACGTTCACACGGTTTTTCCAGTGCTGGCAGCGCGGGATTTAATGCGGCGAATCGCGGATACGGTTCATCGATACAATCCGAACGCAATTCTTGATGCGCACATGTCCTCTAATTTGACGCTGCCGACCGTCGACTTCTGCGACAGTTTATGGAATGGCGAACAATTCGAAGGGATGCCGGGTGCGCAATTCTCGGTTCCGTTGCACAGGTTTCGCACGGAATTCATGGGTTACGCGCACGGCATGGACATGGAATTCCTGTGTTATGAAAATCGGCCATTCACTTTTGAGGAATCGATTGCACTCGCATGGTTACATGGCATTGAAGTGCGCCCGTATCCCGGCAACCTTCATTACGTGACTCCGTTGTGGAATGCTTTCGACCGGTTTGGATATACGAAGGCGAAGTGGCGGCCGTATTGGTCGGAGACAGGTGTGCGAACAGACTCAGAATCCGC
>CBHWET010000243.1:0-7922 GCA_966112985.1 uncultured bacterium
CTCATTTTGCTGCAAATAGCTCTTGCGTCGCATTCAATTCATCGTTAGGTTTCGCCGCTCTGTGAGTGGGTTGGTAGCTCAGTTGGTAGAGCAGTGCCCTTTTAAGGCATTGGTCCAGGGTTCGAGTCCCTGCCAACCCACCACTTCTTTTCTTTAATTTTTACGCCCTATCTTTTGGAGTTCGCCGCCAAAGTTTTCATCACTTCAGCGTGCGCAAGAATTACATCTGGAGCTCTCTGTAATGCTTCAAAGTAGCTTCGCCCAAAATCTTGCCCTTCCTCAGAAGCCTTCAGCAGTGTCCGAACATTTTTTGTTAGCACATTCAATTGCTGTGTTGTTGGCGACTTCTCATCATCAAGCGCTTCATCCATAACAACAACCAATTCAGATAGTGGATGCAACCACGCGAACCATGGGTCACTTATTAGGAGTTGGAGAAATCGGTTCTGCGATTCGACCTTTCCAAAAGTCTGTTCATATACGATCCGCTCGGATTCTATCAGGGTTTTGTGAAGCGTGACGAGGTTGTCGCGAACCGCCTTCAAGCGCTGGCGGTTTTCAGAGGAGCCACCTGCATCGGGTGCTGTCATCGTCTAAACATCGCTCTCGACTGCAATTTTTTCATCCCAAAATTTCGACGATTAGAAAATTTGAAACTTCTGCTGAAAATGCTATATGTTTCGGCGCTTCACGCGGGACGAAAGGCTGCCTTTCAATCGCACCGAAGTGATAATTCGCCAAGTCGTGAAGATACCTGAAATTCCAGCCAATGAACGCGAGCGATTAGCCGCTTTGCGCAGCTATCGCATTCTGGATACACCTCCGGAAGATACGTTCGAGGAATTGACACGACTTGCGGCGGATATTTGCGGGACTCCCATTGCGCTTGTGAGCTTCGTTGATAAACAACGCCAATGGTTTAAATCCAAAATCGGCCTTCAACTGAGCGAGGTCGCTCGCGAGTTGTCATTTTGTGCACATGGTCTGAACAAACCCACTCAACTATTCGCTATCGAAAATGCAGCCGACGACGATCGATTCTGTGATCATCCATTCGTAATCGGTGACCCCGGGATTCGATTTTATGCTGGCATGCCACTCGTTACTCCTGACGGATATGCCATCGGCAGCCTGTGTGTCATGGATCGCGTTCCACGGAACCTGACACCCAGTCAGCAATCGGCACTATCTGTCCTTGGCCGCCAGGTCATCTCACAACTCGAACTTCGCCGCACAATCAACGAACTAGCCCAAATCTCATCGCTCCAGGACGCCGTGTTGAACGGCGCCAATTACGCGATCATATCGACTGACACGCGAGGGGCTATCATGTCCTTTAACAAAGGTGCCGAGCGTTTGCTCGGCTACAAGGCCAACGAACTTCTCGGAGAAAAATCTCTCGCCCTATTTCATGACGGGAACGAACTTACTCGGCGCGCGCGTGAGCTAACTTGGGAACTGGGCTGCGCTATTGAGCCGGGTTTCCAGGCCTTGGTTGAAAAGATTAGGTTTGGATCTGGCGATGAACGTGACTGGACATATGTCCGAAAAGATGGATCACATGTCCCAGTCAGGCTGTCGTTAACTCCGCTATGCGACGACAGCAACGAAATCACAGGTTATCTCGCAATCGCCTGTGACATTACTGAACAGAAACGGCTCGAGAAAGAGCGCGTTGCTTTCAGTAAACTCGGTCAACGTATGAGCAGCGCTTCGAATACGACCGAGGCAGCTCATGGAATCGTTGAAATTATTGAAGAATTGTTCCCGCTCGACGCCGCATTTCTCGACCTTTATTCCGTCGACCGCGACACATTTGAGAAGGTGCTTTACATTGACACGATCGATGGAAAAAGAGTCCAGGTGCAAGGGATCAGTAACGATCACGAGCCTTCCCCAATTATGCGCAAGGTTGTCGGCGAAGGACCACAATTGATTCTGCGAAATGGGGAAATCGGCACCGAAGTTCCTCTCACTCCCGTTGGCAATAAAGAACGCCGTTCTGCCTCGCTGATGTTTGTCCCCATCCGGTTTCGCAGCAGCGTCGTCGGCATCTTCTCGGTTCAAAGCTACTCTCCAAACGCTTATGACCGCGACGATTTGGATTTTCTCCAGGTACTGATTGATCGCTGCGGAGGATCGTTACAACGTATCCGCATTGAACACGAACTCAGATCCAGTGAAGAGCGGTATCGCGATCTGTTTGACCACAGCAGTGACCTGATCCAAAGCATCGATATCCGCGGCAAGTTTCTTTTCGTAAATCCTGCATGGCAAAACGCTTTGGGATTCACGACGGAGGAACGCCGCACCCTTTATTTCTGGAATATTGTCCATCCCGAGGACCGCCCGGCCTGCGAAGAGGCGCTTCGCGGTCTTTTGACGAGTTCGAAAACGATTCCAATCGAAACACGGTTAATTGCAAAAGATGGCCGTGTGCTGTTCGTCAGCGGCAACGCCAGCTGTCACTATGATCCCGATGGTTCAACCGCATTGCGTTGCACCTTCCACGACATTACCGAGCGTAAAAAATTTGAGGCAGAGTTAGCGACGGCACGCGATGCAGCGCTTGATTCGGCGCGCCTGAAATCGGAGTTCCTGGCGAACATGAGTCACGAAATCCGCACACCGATGAATGGCGTTATTGGAATGACAAGCCTGTTGCTGGATACAAACCTTGATCCGCAACAGCGAGACTTTGCGCAGACAATTCGCAACAGCGCCGACAATCTGCTAACCATTATTAACGACATTCTGGATTTTTCGAAGATTGAAGCAGGCAAGCTATTGTTCGAAAATATTGATTTCGACCTCCTGCAAACGGTCGAAGACACAACTGCGCTTTTTTCCGTTCAAGCGCGGCGCAAGGGAATTGAATTGGCAAACTTCGTAGCTACTGATGTTCCTCCCCGGCTTCGGGGTGACGCTGGACGTCTACGCCAGGTGCTTACAAACCTGATCAGCAATGCATTGAAGTTTACCGATAAAGGCGAAGTAGCACTTGCGGTGTCAAAACTCAACGAGACAGAGAAACACATCACCATTCGCTTTGAGGTTCGAGATACCGGTATCGGAATACGCGATGATGTG
Source organism: uncultured bacterium (assembly GCA_966112985.1). Taxonomy (GTDB): domain Bacteria; phylum Verrucomicrobiota; class Verrucomicrobiia; order Limisphaerales; family JACDHS01; genus CBHWET01. The sequence goes on from CBHWET010000243.1 coordinate 3,091, forward strand.
CAGGCAACTTTATTTCGCCCGTTCCATCAGGCGGACGGATCGACCACACGCAAATACGGGGGTACTGGCCTTGGCCTTGCTATTTCGAAGCAGTTAGTGGAACGCATGGATGGAGCGATTGGCGTTCGTAGCGCAGTAGGCCAAGGTTCAACTTTCTGGTTTACTGCAATTTTTGAAAAGCAGCCTGTTACGGGCGACCTTCAGATTGAATTGGATCTTTCCCAGTACCGAGCGCTTGTCATTGCTGATCCTTCGACCAATCGAGACGCGCTTTGTCGTTACTTGCAAAGTTGGAAGATCGAGAACGACACCGCAAATAATAGTGAAGAGGCTTTGGCAAAGTTGCAGGCGGCGTCGCTTGGCAGGTGTGAATATCACGTGGCCATCCTTGATAAGAATGTCGGAGGCGTCGATGGCGTTTTGTTGGCCGAACATATCAAGGCTGATGCCGCACTGACAGCAACAAAGACGATTCTGCTGACGGCTCCTGGCGATGGATTTGAGTCGAGCAGAGATCTCCAGAAAGGGATTCATCAATTTCTCGTAAAACCGATTCGAAAGTCACAGCTGTTTGATGCCTTGGCTTGCCTGGCCAGCCGCACATACGATATCCCCGAAGAACCAGTAGCCTCCTCGCTCCCTACAAATGCGGCTGTGGTTTCTAAATTGCGCATACTTCTGGCCGAGGACAATGCGATCAATTGCAAGGTAGCGCTGGCGATGCTTAAAAAAATTGGATACGCCGCCGATGTTGTTAACAATGGCGTTGAAGTCCTCGCCAGTTTACAAAAGGAGCAGTACGACCTGATACTTATGGACTGCCAAATGCCAGAGATGGATGGATATGAGGCAACACATCGGATTCGCGAACTCGAGCGCGATGGCCGTCCCAAAACCACAATTATAGCCATGACAGCACACGCTATGCATGGTGACCGGGAAAAATGCCTCGCAGTTGGAATGGACGATTATCTGTCCAAACCGGTTGATTTGAATGAACTGGATGCTGTAATTAAAAAATGGGAGAGCGAAAGAGACTCTGCGGCAACGGCAATTGCAACACCTCATACCGAAGCCGTTCTTGAATCATCGGTTGTCGATATCGTCCGTCTTCAAGAGCTTGCGGATCACGATCCCAATGCAATGAACGATCTGGTTTCACTTTACCTGACGCAAGCGGATGAGCAAATGCAAAAACTTAATACCGCAATTCAAGCCGGCGATCTGAAGCAAACCGCCTCCATTTCACATAGCCTGGTCGGGGCAAGTGCAACCTGTGGAATGAAACGTATCGTTTCACCGCTTCGTCAGATAGAGCATAGTGCGCGCGGCGGCAGCATGGATGGCATAGATGATATTTTCAGAGTAGTTTCAGCCGAGCTCACCGCTATTAAGAAATTTTTTAGCCAATAATATCATATGAACGAACCCGTCAAACTCACCAAGGCGTTAAAGAAGATCGTGATCATTGAGGACGATCCGGTGGTCGCGCGCGTTTACCAAACGAAACTCGAACGTGACGGATACAACATCATTACTGCTGCCGATGGACAGGAAGGCTTTTACGAGGTTTATGAAAAGAAGCCCGATGCTGTCATTCTTGATCTAATGCTCCCAAAGATGGACGGCCTGCAGATTTTGAAGAAGTTCCGCGCGCAGAAACAATTTGAAACGCTGCCGGTATTGGTGTTTACGAATGAGTTTGCCAGTGACATGACTCGTGAGGCGAAAGCAGCAGGAGCGACTGAAGTATTCGATAAAAACAAATCGAGCCCAGAGGACATGCTGAAAGCCTTGTCGAGGGTATTCTTCACTGCCCAGAAAGCGGCTACGGAAGAAAAGACTGCTGCCACAATCCAACCAACTTCCCCCCTTCCGTTACCACCCGGGGTGCGTGAAACGAATGAACTTGAATCCACGTTCTTCGCCAACACTCCCGCAACCATCAATCGTCTCCGGGAAACCCTCGTTCGCGTGATCCGCAGCAAAGAACCCGCACAGCAGGTCGCAGCGCTAAACGAATTACTGCAAGCGACTCATTTAATTGCGGGCAGTTCCAGCGCAGTCGGCCAGCGAGAGACTGCTCGTTCCACTGCTGCCTTGGAGGCTTACATCCATGAGCTCATATCCAAGCCACAAGAAATCAACCCTTCAGCCACTCGCACTATTTGCCAGGCGGTGGATTTCCTCTGCCTTCTGCTGAAAGACGCAAAACCTTCACCTGAGTTCGAGGAACCAGGCCTCGTCCTCATTGTCGACGATGAACCGTTGTCGCGTCGTGCGGCAAAAGTTGCGATGGATCGGGCGCAATTAAAGTCTGTATCACTTTCAAATCCGGCCGTCGCCCTTCAAGTCCTTGCAGAAAACGCCTTTGATCTCATCATTCTGGATGTGCAGATGCCCGAGATGGACGGCTTTACTCTTTGCCAAAAACTTCGAGAACTATCTGCCAATAAAACGACGCCTGTCGTTTTTGTCACCAGCCAGACGGATTTCGAAACACGCACAAAATCTACGGCGAGTGGGGGAAACGAATTTATCGCCAAGCCGTTTCTTATCATGGAACTCGCACTGAAGGCGCTGATTTCGTTAAAGAAAAAGCCGCGACCGGTAAAGTAACAAATCAAATTAACGCAGCTGCGAAAGCAAGGGGCTCAGCGATTCAGCCAATCGGTCGGCGATGGCTTTGTACCCTGCTTCGTTCGGGTGAATCTGATCCGACATGAGCGAAGGCGAGCCAATTACGCCTGCAAGGATATTGTGCACGTAGAAGACCTGCTCCTCCTTCGCCAGCCGTTTAAAAAGGCCATCGTTCTTATCAAGGAGCGAAGCACTGCGAACCCCGATTAGAACAACGAATGAACCTTTTGCCTGAAAGGCGCGAATCATTTGGCGAAGATTTGAAATCATCGCTTCCGCGGGCAAACGCATTAAACCATCGTTGCCTCCTAGACAAAGCAACACTACCCGCGGCTGCAATTCCAGCGCCTTATCAATTCTGGCCAGGCCAGCTTCTGTCGTATCGCCAGCAACTCCAAAGTTTTGGATCGGCACACCCAATATTTTCGAAAGTTGATTCGGATAATCCGTGCCCTCACTGGCACCGTAACCAGAAGTAAGGCTGTCTCCATATGCAATCCATGGACCAGTGGCGGTCGGAGGCAAATTCCTGTAGGAAACAGGTCGAAAAATTAAATAGCCGACCCAAGCCAGAACACAGATCACAACGACCGCGAAAACCTTTTTCATTCAAATATCAGAATATCAAAACCACGGACTGATGAAAGATTCGCCAAAGAAATCGTTTAGTGAATTTCTTTGATGCGAATACATGCTGCTACTTGGTCAGGTCGATCTAACATCTCGAAACCTGGAACAATCGATGGACAGCGGGTTGGGTCATTAAAAGGACATCGCGGATGAAATGGACACCCTTTCGGCGGGTTGATCGGCGAGGGAGGATCACCAGCCAAAATAATTCGCTGCCGCTTCGCTTCACGCTCAGGATCAGGGATCGGCACAGCACTGACGAGCGCTTTGGTGTAAGGATGCAACGGACGATCGAAAACCTGCGCTGCCGGCCCTATCTCGACGATTCGCCCCAGATACATCACCACGATACGGTCAGAGATGTGTTTCACAACCGACAGGTCGTGCGAGATAAAAATCAAGGTCAACTGCATCTCGCGCGACAGTTTGCCGAGTAAATTAATAATCTGCGCCTGAATCGAAACGTCGAGTGCCGACACAGGTTCGTCAGCGACAATCAGCTTTGGTTCGACAGCCAGTGCGCGGGCAATGGCGATACGTTGTCGTTGCCCACCGGAAAATTCGTGCGGGTATTTCTTAATGAACCGCGGCGACAACCCAACCTTCTCCATCAGCTGGCTGACCCGTTTAGGCATCTCGTTTTGGGAAACCTTTTTGTGCGATTGGATCGCTTCCGCCAAGGTGTCATACACCGTCATGCGCGGATTCAACGACGCGTATGGATCCTGGAAGATCATTTGAAACTCCGCGCGGGCCCGCCGCAATTCCGTTCCTTGAAGACGATTCAAATTTTTACCTTCGAGAATCACCGATCCTTCGGTTGCTGGAATGAGTTGCAGAATCGTTCGACCAAGCGTCGATTTTCCGCAGCCTGATTCCCCAACCAGCCCGATAATCTCCCCCTTCTGCAACGCCAGTGTTACCCCATCGACAGCTTTGATGGTTCCAACCTGTTTCTTGAAAATGATTCCCTTCTCCACAGGGAAGTGGGTCTTCACGTTTTGCAATTCAAGAAACGAATCGGACATACTTACAACGTCAGGTCACCTTTCTGCACTCGCAAACAGGCAGTTGTGTGTTTTGGTTCTACTTCCTTAAGTAACACCGGTTCACGCGTGCAGTAATCAACAGCAAATTCACAGCGCGGCGCAAATGGACATCCTTGAATCGGGCGTGATAAATCCGGCGGCATACCCGGTATCGTATAAAGTTCTGAACCCTTTGGCTGTAAAGCCGGACGCGATTTATGCAATGCGCGTGTATAAGGATGCTTCGTCTTCGAAAACAAATCGCGTGTCGCACCGCTTTCAATAACACGTCCCGCGTACATAACGTTCACGCGATCGCAGAATCCGGAGACCACACCCAGGTCATGGCTGATCAGAATGACAGCCATCCCGAGTTCTTTCTGCATCCGTTTGATCCCATCCAAAATCTGCGCCTGAACCGTAACATCGAGCGCCGTCGTCGGTTCATCCGCAATCAAGAGATCCGGCCTTGTGATCAACGCCATCGCGATCATCACACGCTGGCGCATGCCACCCGAGAATTGATGCGGGTAG
>CBHWET010000244.1:0-7823 GCA_966112985.1 uncultured bacterium
AGGACTTCGAACAGGTCGTAAAGAGCTACGGCGTCTACAGGACGACGATCAATACCGCCTACCGCCAACAGACCGCACGCGAGGTATTGGAAATTGTTTTACGGGACCACTCGTTAACATTATCGACCAACGGTACTGTTTACAAAATTTCGTTCCACACGAAAACGGCCACAGAGATTCTGAGGGACTTTGAAGATTACAAAGGCGAGATTGAGCAATTGTATGCGGCGTGCGAGAGACCGGCAGCGAGTTTTGATATTAATTACAAAGATCCGAAGCCTTCGTGGCCAAATATGATGCCCATACGAACGGCCGCACAATCCCTTGCATTACGGGCGAGTGCGGAATTGGCGCTGGGCAAAAGTGACGCGGCGCTCCGCGATATCAAAACCTGTCTTCGGCTGGCGGATGTTTTCACGAACTCTCCAATTTTGATCGGCGCCATGATGCGAGGCGGTCTCGTCTCCACAGCCATCGGCCCGGCTTGGGAAGGATTGGCTGCACAGCGTTGGAACGAAACGCAACTCGCCGATTTGCAAAGCACTTTCTCCAAGTTCGATCTGATCACCAGCACGGTCATATCGCTCCAAGGCACCCGGGCGTTCGACAATTACATGATGACGACCCTTTCGTCGGCTGAACTATGCGCCCGGCTCGATTACTCGACTTTTCAACCGGAAGATTGGGGACGAAAATTACAGCGTCTGGCGATTCCTTGTGTTCCACGAGGGTGGATCTACCAGAATCTCACGCTTATAAATCGCTGCTTCCAGGAATGCTATTTAGACGGAATGGATGCGAAGCATTCGGTCATCCATCCTGAAAAGATGAATGCGCGACGCGCAACAATTGATCAGGAGTTCGCGTCGTTACGTCCGGATAATTTCATCGCCGTGCTCGAGATGCCGAGTTATTTCCGAGCGATAGAAGCGACAGCAAAAAATCAAACATCCGTAAACCAAACGGTTCTCGCCTGCGCTTTGGAACGATATCGCCTTGCCCACAAGGTTTTTCCTGAGAAATTGGAACTGCTAACGCATGAGTATCTTCAAAAGGTGCCGAACGACGTGATCAACGGCCAGCCGCTCAGGTATAAACGAACTAACGACCATTATATTTTATATTCCATCGGTTGGGATGAGGTCGACAATGGCGGATCGCCCTCAGTCAGCAACAGCGGAGAAACAGGAGACTGGGTTTGGCAATTTCCCGTTCGGCCTTAACGTAAGCAGGCGATTGCAGAACCCTTGCCACCCTGCCTATGCTATGTTAAGCATCGTCGCCGCCGGGAAACAAAACCGGCACATCCGCGGTTTAATTGGAAATCTATGAATTCAAAAATTACTGGAGTTATTGCGCTTTCGTTGGTGAGCGGCATTTGCTTCGCGCAAAATCCCCCCGGGCCGACGCCCGGACAACGGCCGCAAATCAAATTGGGACAACCACCGGCAGCTCAGCCACCGATGGAAAAGCCGTCGAAGGAAGATTTGAGCTACGCCGCCGGCATGATGTTCGGCAACTCCATTAAACGTGCAAATTTCGAAGTCGATCCTGATTTGATTGCAACAGCGATCAAAGAAGTTCTCGCAGGCAAACCGACAAAGTTTGACGAGAAAAAGATGAACGACATCATCCACGCCGCCGTGAATGCTTCTCAGCAGGAAGCCGCTGCCAAGCGTGAGAAGGAAAGCGCTGAGAACAAGAAAAAAGGTGATGATTTCCTTGCCGCGAATGCGAAGAAGGAAGGAATCAAAACTCTTCCTGACGGTCTCCAATACAAAGTCATCAAGGAAGGCACCGGCGCGACTCCGAAAGCGAATGACATCATCGTAGCGAATTATCGGGGCAAGCTGATCAATGGCACCGAGTTCGACAGCTCATACGTTCGCAATCAACCTTTGACCAGTCCTGTTAATCGTCTAATTCCAGGTTGGACCGAAGCCTTGCAAATGATGAAGGCCGGGTCGAAGTGGGAGCTTTATATTCCGTCGCAACTCGCTTACGGCGAACGCGGCTCTCCGCCGAAAATCGGACCGAACGAAGCGCTCATTTTCGAAATGGAACTGCTCGAAGTGAAACCGCAGGAACCGCCACCAGCACCACCAACGCCCAAGACGAATGAAACCGTCGTCAGCGGCGAGATCATCAAAGTGCCTTCCGCTGAAGAAATGAAAAAAGGCGCAAAGATTGAAGTGATCAAGCAGTCAGACATTACAAACGCAGCTAAGACAAACGCAACGCAGCCTAAGAAATAAGGTTGGCTTCTTTTACAGAAGGCGGCGGAACACGTTCCGCCGCCTTTTGCATTTCAGGAAAGTGGAAAGCTGATCGCTTCCCTGCCCTTCTGCTCTCCTCAAGGAGGAAAAATCCTCGGCGGCTTCGAGCCTCGCAATTAGCTTCGGAACGACTTCCGTTGAGTTCTCTTTCACACAGGCGACTTTACCCGAAAGCCTTCAGGCCGGTCACGTAGCAACCTTGAAATCCAACTCAATTCCCATCCACCGATAATCGTGTTACTCCGAAACCCAAATCACAGAGAACTTCTTCGCCGTTTCGCGTCACTTTGATGTTTGGCGATAAGCCGTAAAGAGTGCGACGACCGTCGTTCGGATCGTCGTAGGCGACTACGACACCGGCCGCCACCATCAGCTTCAAATTCTTGAGAGTCGAATCGAGATGATGGGTTTTACCTTTATACCCGCCGCCACGCCCGAGGTGTTTGAGTGCGGCTCCCGTTTGTGGACCGCCGACGGCCAATCCAACCAGCAACTTCCGCCGAGCCTCCGAACTCAACACCGAATAAGTCAACTCCTCGTCGATTTTCGGAAAAACGGTCCCCGCCGAGCCGGGATTGTTTGGAAGTGCCATTCCGTCGACTCTAAAAACTGCCGCCGATCCCGCAAGGCAGAAAAAACACGCCGAAATTCTCCCGTCTCCAACCAAACCTCTGAAAAACGCGATGAAAATCGCAGAGAACCGCCAACAACGCATATTTTGATCTCAAAAAGTTCCTAAAACTCCCGAAACTCCCAGTTTTCGCTCCGAAAATTCAGTCTCTGCCAAATTTCGTTAACTTTTTATTCTATAAAACTCCCCCGAGAAGTCCGATGTTAACTTTCTATTCTATAAACTCACCCTCGGAGCTCCGATGTTAACTTTTTATTCTATGAACGGGACCATCGGATCGCTGATGTTAACTTTTTGTTCTATAAACGGACGTCGAGGGCTCCGATGTTAACTTTCCATTCTATAAAACAACCCTCGGCGCGCCGATGTTAACTTTTTATTCTGTGAAACAGTGCTTCGGATGGGCGATGTTAACTTTTTATTCTATAAACTTGGTTCTAGATGCCTCGGGGGAACTTTTTTAAGCGAAAACTTGGCCCAAAGCACAACGGGCCGGAATTTCGGAGGCAAAATCGGCCGTTTTTTGGAAAAGACGGCCAATTCAGACGGTGAGACAGAGAACTTTCACAAAAACCCCGTAAATCGGTGCGCAAATTACGGTCGACACGCGTTTACCCCTTTTTCCTTTCAGCGCGCGAACCGCATTACGTAGCAACCGAGGTCAGCGGTGATGAACTTTTCTTCTTTGCAGACAATGACGTTTGGTCCGAGTGCGTAAAGCGGCCTGCGTCCGTGGTTCGGATTTTCAAGCTGCACAATGATGCCCGCATCGCGCAGCGCCACGATATCCTTCAGGTAAGCATGTCGTTTCTTCCCCGAACCGGAATTCAGGTCCAACGAACCGCCGATGATTTCGTTATATGAACCCTTGTCGACGATTTTGAGCAAAGCTGGAATCGCCCTTTCGCACTTTCACCGTAATCAGCTGTCACTAGCGAGCAGCCGTTTCAATCGCACGCCTTCTGTAATTACCTCTAAACATAAATTCCAATTGCTACGCCGAAACTCTTCTTGCTACGTTGCAGAGGCTTTTCACGGAAAAACTTATGAGCTCGACACAATTGCAAAATAACTTTCCCAAGCTTCACAACGCCATGTGGCCCGGCCTCGTCGGCAAAGGTTCACCGGGTGCGGAACCCTGCATCGATCTGGACACGATGTTAAACCTCACGGCAAAGGCCGAAGTGAACGGACAGAAATTTGATGGTGTCGACCTGTTTCTTTTCGATCCACATATCAGCATCGACATCGATGATTACGGCATCAAGAAGCTGGCTGAAAAAGTCGCTTCTAAGAAATTATCGATTGGTTCTCTGGTAGCTCCGGTCTGGCCGCCGACAGGTGGCGGTTCCGCAATGGGAACCGACGAAGATCGCAAGAAATTTGTCACGCAAGTCGAGAAAGCTTGTCGCATTGCTAAAAAGCTGCGTGACATAGGCATTCGCAAATACGGAGTCGTCCGCATCGATTCCGCAGCGGGTGTAACGGATTGGGAAAAAGATCCCAAAGGCAACACAAAGAAAATCGCCAAAACGTTTAAAGAAGCGGCAAAAGTCGCCAAAGACCATGGCGAACGCCTCGCCGCAGAAGGCGAAATCTGTTGGGGTGGCATGCACAGCTGGAAGAACATGGTGGATTTGCTCGAAGAAGTCGGCCAGCCAAAGGTTGTCGGTTTTCAAGCCGACATGGCACACACTCTTCTATATTTACTCGGCTACAACGAACCGAAGCACCGCCTCGTTCCGGAAAAATTCAAATGGGAACCAGAAGTTTTCCACAATGCGATGAAAAAGATGACAAAGGCCTTGCGTCCATGGACGTTTGACTTTCATGTCGCGCAAAATGACGCCACGGTCAAAGGATCCGGCACCCACGATAAAACCGGCAAGCATTGCATGGCCACAGATCCGAATGGGAAACTGAACATTGCACGGGACGCGGGCTACTGGATGCGGGATGACAAAGGCAAGGTGACGAAGAAATTCAAGCACATCTGCTGGGATGGCTGTATGTTTCCCAACGACGTGATGATGAAACAGGAAACCTGGAACAACATTCTCGCCGCGATGATCCAGGTACGCGAAAACCACGGCTGGCGAGAATAGATTTTCGGGAAAGGAAAAGCCGCCGGTTACTCCGGCGGCTTACCCCGTCCAAGCAGAACGTCCAGGACTGCTTAACGCCCAAGATCGTTGTTGGGAATAATTCAAAAACGGATATCTTGCTGATTTATTAGCATTATTATCAACTTGGTCAACGATTTTTGTGGCAACCGCACGTTGAATGGATATATAAGCAGCAGGAGTCCATCCGTTCAGCAGACAAACAGTGCTAAACTAATAACAGAAAGAATACCATGAGTGACCCTCAGCAGCTCCATCTAAGCCGCCGTGAACGCCAAATCATGGATGTCATCTATCGCCGCGGACAGGCTACCGCGCTGGATGTCATCGAAGAAATTCCTGATCCGCCAAGTTATTCAGCTGTTCGCGCCTTACTTGCGGTTCTCGAACGAAAAGGCCACGTCAAACATTCTAAAGACGGTATCAAGTACGTTTACGCCCCCACCCGCTCGCGTCAACGAGCCGCGCAGTCAGCTCTCCGGCGCGTGTTGCAAACGTTCTTTGAAGGCTCCGTCGAAAAAGCTATGGCATCACTTCTCGACAATAGTGATACAAAGCTTTCGGAGCATGATTTCGATCGCATGTCGAAGTTGATCGAGAAAGCGAAAAAAGAGAACCGTTGATCACGGCTCAGATTACTCGCTGATCGACCTTAAGAATTCTCAGCGCTACGCCGGCGTCAAAACCGGCGTTTTCTTTTTTATCATTTCAGCCGCCCAGCTGCTGATCAAATCCAGCGGCATTGCTAGAAACGCTTTTGTTTTTTCTAGCTGCAGCAGGAACGATCACGCATTAAACATCACCAACTAAAGATATGAACCAGATGCACGAAATAGATTACAAAATCCACGGTGACGACATGCAGTTCGTAGAAATCGAACTCGATCCGATGGAGGCAGCCGTCGCCGAGGCTGGTGGAATGATGTTCATGGATGATGGAGTCGAGATGGAAACAATTTTCGGCGATGGTTCGCAGCAGAACAACGGATTCCTTGGAGCACTGATGGGCGCTGGCAAACGACTTCTTACGGGCGAATCGCTATTCATGACCGTTTTTCAAAATCGTGCGCCAGGAAAGAAACGTGTGGCTTTTGGTGCTCCCTACCCTGGAAAGATCATTCCCGTTCACCTGGCTGAGATCGGGGGCGAATTGATCGCCCAGAAGGACTCATTTCTGTGTGCGGCAAAAGGCGTAAGCGTCGGTATCGCGTTTAACAGACGGATCGGCGCAGGTTTGTTCGGCGGTGAAGGCTTTATCATGCAACGACTGCAGGGAGATGGATGGGCATTTGTTCATGCCGGCGGCACCATTCACGAGCGGGTACTCGGACCTGGCGAAGTGCTGCGAGTGGATACCGGCTGCATCGTTGCTTTCCAACCGAATGTCGCGTTCGACATTCAATACGTGGGTAAAATCAAATCGGCACTCTTCGGTGGTGAAGGATTATTCTTTGCGACTCTTCGTGGTCCCGGGAAAGTTTGGTTGCAGTCCCTGCCCTTCAGCCGGATGGCTGATCGCATCCTTAGCGCCGCTTCCAAGACAGGCAGCGGCGGTCGTGAGGAAGGCTCCATGCTCGGAGGACTCGGGCGACTGCTCGACGGTGACAATTCATAAAAGTCTGAACGTGCATGGACAACGCGCTGTCGATAGTGTCGTCGCGTGCGTTGTCTCCCCGTTATCGATCGTGAGTTGCGTGTTTCCGCGCGGCGTCCGGGGATTTACCGGCAACGGTTGGGGGCAGCCGCCCTCGCAAACGGTGTTGTAGTCTTGTTCACCTTGTTTGGCCCGGTTCTTTCGGCAACGTACGGCCACTGGTTGTTCACCGTCCTCGCGACCGGAGGATTCGTCGTCTGCCTGCTGATTGGCCTGAACGAAACGGCCGAATCATTATCCTACGAGCGTCGCGAAGGAACGCTGGGTTTATTGTTTCTCACCGATCTGCGCGGCTCCGACGTCGTGCTCGGCAAACTTTCCGCGGCATCCATCAGATCATTCACCACGGTGTTTGCAATCATTCCGGCTTTTATGCTGCCGCTCTGGCTTGGCGGCGTGACACTTGGTGAAACATGGCGTGTTGCGGCTTCGCTCGTCATGGCTCTGATCGTATCAATGACCATCGGAATGTTTGTGTCATCGGTGAGCCGGAGCGCTTTGGCGTCTGTAGCCGGGTCAATTCTCCTAATAACCCTCGTGATGCTGCTTCCAGGCGCGAGTATTTTCCTCAAGAGAGGCTTGCCCGAATGGACTGCGGGACCGTTTGCCATGCTCTGCTATTCGTACGACGTGGCTTTTAAAGCATCGTCCTTCATGTTCTATCTCGCTTGGATCTATTCCGGTATTTTGGCGGCAGGGATGTTTCTGCTCGCCTGCAGTCTTGCAGGCCAATTGACAAAAGAACGAACCGCAAAAATTCGCACTCTGTTAGACAAATTTTTTCAACCAACTCCAGGCTATACGAATACATGGACAGGCCGCACCGAACCCTCCATCTGGTTGGCCGAACATGGTTTGGCTGGACGAAAGGTTCTGTGGCTGCTGATTAGCATAGCAATGCTTGTTTCATTTCTCGTTGGCTGCTTTGTTCGTACAAACGTCACGATTATTTTACTGGGCATTCAGCTGTTTTTTGTCTTTTTCATTAAACTGTGGATCGCTGTCCTTGCCGTTCAACCCTTCAATGTTGCGAGGAAAACAGGTGCTCTTGAACTGCTTCTCTGCACTCCTTTGAAAGCAGATCAACTCGTGCGTGCCCATGTGGAAGCAATGCGTGGGTATTTCCTGGCGCCCAGCAT
>CBHWET010000245.1:0-7822 GCA_966112985.1 uncultured bacterium
TTGTCCGTGATGGAGAAATAGAACCCGGTGACCTCAGGTCCTTTTAATGGCTGCAAAGTTGGATTCTTCTCCAGCGCATTGAATTTGTCTTTTTCCAACGCTCCCTCACAACCGAGCCGGAGGTCTTTCGTCGTCAGGGCCTGCGGAGGAATAAATGCGGTAAACTCAACTAGGTAATCCTCCCCATCAGCAGGACTGAACCAGATCGTGATGGCTGGCGCTTCATTCGTGGGAGCTTCGCGACTTTCCGCTTTCCAACCATTCGGCATCGTAAAGTGAAACGAGCCAAGAGAACGCAACGGGAAGTTTGTTTCAACGGTGGGGCTCGAAATATTCGTCGTCAGCAGCTGCAGCATCTGGTTCGTAGCCGGTGGAGTCGCAGGCTCCTTTGAGCGGCCACAGCCTGACACGGCAAGCGACCAAACGATCACAAGTGCACCAAAAAGAACCGATGTTAGTTTGCCGGACATTGCGGGGACGCTACAAATCGTTGCCGCGTCACGCCAGAAAATTGCTCCACTGGTGCAACTTCGTAAATGGTACATATTCCGATTGCATGTAACGAACATGCAGACAAAAACTACGAATCAGAAAAAAAGAAAGTTATGGCAATTAATGCACCAGATCTGACGAAACAAGCTCCACGCAGCGCACGCGTTCGCCTCGGCGGATACGTTACTCTCCCGCGCATGCTGGACAAAGGCCGAGCAACAATTAACGGCAAAAACGGCGAGTTCCATTACAATTGTCCGCTCGACCAGCGATTCCTCAGCTTCGTGGGAATTGATGCAGATAAATTGAAGGAACAACTCGCCGCCGGCAAAGGGGATTGGGAAATTCTGCAATGGATTAACGAGAACGCGAAATTCAAACGCAACGACATCGAGATCGCAACGTGGTCACGTTTGCAGGAAGAACGCGTGCCGACAGATTTTGAGACCCGCTCGTTCTTTAATGATTACCACAAGAAGATGGGTGAGCATCGCGAAGATATCGCGAACTGGTTTGACCTCCTCGATCTCGACGATTACGTCACGTTCGGCGGCAAGGCCTGACGAAAGATTTGTTTCCTGAGTCAAAGGAGTGAGGGACTTCGCGTCCTTCACTCCTGGTTTATTGCCCCTCGTCCGCAACCTTCTTCAGATATTCAAAGGAATAGATTCCCGTCGAATGGCCATCAGCCCAATGCGGCTGCAATCCGTAGCCACCGACTGTGCCGAGGCGGATCAGTTTGAAAGATTTCGGTGTGAGTTTGATTTCCGGTCCCTTGTAAAGATTTCCCATGATGTCTTTCTCCCCATTACAACCGGCACAAGGACAATGGCGTCGCAACGACTCGAACGTCATGAAACTTTCCGATCCATCGGCCCATTTAATGGCGAGATTATCGCCGATCTGCTGAATATCTGTCGGACGCAGTGACATTACTTCGCCTTCTTCGCGGAGGTTCCCCTGCCCTTGCGGGATTTTAAAAAGCTTTCGAGCTGCTTCGGATGATCTTCAAAAAACTGGGCCAGGTCGGAAAGAACTTCAACGGTTGCCGGACTTAAATGATGCTCGATGCCTTCAATGTCTTCACGTTGCGTTTCGTCATCGAGTCCAAACAAGGAAAAGAAGCGCGATAAGGTTTCATGGCGGCTGCGGATTTTGCATGCAACCGTGCGGCCTTTATCCGTGAGGACGAGGCCGCGGTATTTTTCATAATTGAGGTAACCCAGCTTGCCCAGCTTTTGAACCATGCTCGTAACCGACGCCTGTTTAACCTGAAGCGACGACGCAATATCGACAACGCGGGCATAGCCCTTTTCCTCAATCAACGCGTGAATGCGCTCGAGATAATCTTCAGCACTTTGGCTCGGCAACGACATGCAGCAAGACAATTAGCCTTTGGACGGGACGATGACAAGACGCGCTTCAGGCAAAAGATTATAGGCACGACTAACATTTATTCTTTACACAAACATTTGTTTGGGTAACTTACTTACGCGTGAATGACTGTCTGCATCCGCGGCAGAATTCTTTTGCAATGAATACAGGAAATACAATGGCCTCCGATAGCGGCGCATGGCGTTCCGAGAATCACACGCCGAGTTTACAGGAAGTTCACCGGACCGTCGCGGTCCCGAAAGGTTTAAGCTTTTGGAAAAAAATGCTCGCGTTCTCAGGCCCCGGCTACCTGGTGGCCGTCGGTTATATGGACCCGGGCAATTGGGCCACGGACCTCGCGGGCGGATCCAAATTCGGCTACTCGCTGCTGAGCATTATCCTGATCTCAAATATCATGGCGATTCTCCTGCAATCGCTCTGTGCAAAGCTCGGCATTGTAACGGGACGCGACCTCGCGCAGGCCTGCCGCGATCACTACTCCAAGCCGACGGTCATTATTCTGTGGATTCTTTGCGAAGTGGCAATCTGCGCCTGCGACCTGGCGGAAGTCATCGGCTCGGCGATCGCGCTTAATCTCCTTTTCAAGATCCCGTTGGTCTGGGGCGTTTGCATTACGGCGCTGGACGTCCTCGCAGTAATGTATCTGCAGAATAAAGGATTCCGTTACATCGAAGCGCTGGTCATTACGTTGATCGCTACCATTGGCTTTTGTTTCCTCGCGGAGATCATTGCTTCGAAACCGAACCTTGTGCACGTCCTTGGCGGTTTTGTTCCGCGCCTCGAAATCATCAAGAACCCCGAGATGCTCTACATCGCCATCGGCATCCTCGGTGCGACAGTGATGCCGCATAATCTTTATCTGCATTCCTCCATCGTGCAGACGCGCAAATACGAACAGAATGCCGAAGGAAAGCGCGAAGCCATCAAGTTCGCGACATTGGATTCCACGATTGCGCTGATGTTCGCATTGTTCATCAATGCAGCCATTCTCATCGTCTCGGCTGCCGCATTTCATACCCGCGGACAAAACGACGTCGCGGAGATTCAGGATGCTTACAAATTGTTAAGTCCTACTCTTGGCGTGACGTTTGCCAGTGTGGTCTTCGCCATCGCATTGCTCGCGTCTGGTCAAAACTCTACTCTGACCGGCACGCTTGCCGGGCAGATCGTCATGGAAGGTTTCCTGAACATTCGCATGCGTCCTTGGATGCGACGCCTTTTGACGCGCGCGCTGGCAATCATTCCCGCCGTTATCGTCACGATTATTTACGGCGAAAGCGGCACGGCAAAATTGCTCGTGCTGAGCCAGGTTATCCTGAGCTTACAATTGTCGTTCGCGGTAGTGCCGCTCGTGGTATTCACCAGCGATAAAAGGAAGATGGGTGAATTCACCAATCCGACGTGGCTGAAAATCGCCGCATGGGTGACGACCGCAATTATCGTCGTGCTCAATGCGAAGCTGCTGTTCGAATTCGCAAAGGACGTGCTCACAAAAGGGAGCTGATCATGTATAGGAAAATATTGGTCGCATTGGAAAACAGCCGTGCGGATAAAAGCCTGCTGCCGCACGTCGCGGAATTCGCGAAACAATTCAAAGCGGAACTATTACTTGTTCACGTCGCCGATGGGTGGGTAGCGCGCAATTATGAAAAGTTGAAGCTTACCGAATCCCAGGAAATGCGTGAGGACCGCGCGTATCTTGAAAAAGTTGCCGAACAGTTACGCGAAGAAGGGGCAGAAGTTTCCACCCACCTCGCGCTCGGTGATCCTCCGTCAGAAATTCTTAAGACCGCTTCCAGGCAAAAGTGTGATCTGATCGCGATGACCACGCACGGCCATCGTTTGATCGGTGATTTAATCTTCGGCAGCACCATTCACGAGGTCCGTCATAAATCCGATATCCCGATTTTCCTCGTGAAGGCCAAAAAATAAAATCAGATCACTTCGAGAACGCGATGCAGTTCGGCATCGGTGTTGTAAAAGTGTGGTGAGATACGGATGTATTGTTTTCCCGTGCGGTCGGCGCGCAGGGAGGTAACAATTTTATTCTCGTTCAGCTTCTGATGAAGCGCCGCGAGGTCCGTGCCTTCTTTGTAAATCGTCATGATGGCGCTCGCATGCTGCGGCGGCGCATCGGCCTGTAAAACCGTATACCCTTTCTTCTGCAACTCAGGAACGAACCACGAACGTTTGCGGAGAAGTTCGGCAGAAATATTATCGATGCCCACTTCGAGCAGCATTTCCATCGCCGCACGCAAACCAACCAGACCCAGCAAATTCTCCGAACCGGCCTCGTACCGTCGTGCATCCGGTTTGAAAACAATCTGCTCCTGCGCCGTATAATTTGGGCACCGCACATTGTTCCAACCGTACACCTGCGGTTGCAACTGCTCCTGCGCGGTCTTGCGCACGAAGAACACACCGGCGGCGCAAGGACCAAGCAACCATTTGTGAGCGTCGGCAGCGAGGAAGTCCACATGTTCAACCGTTGTCGGAAAAGCGCCGAGGGTTTGAATCCCATCAACGCAGAATAAAATCTTTCGTTCGCGAAGAAATTTTCCGATCGCCGTGATATCGATGCGGAATCCCGCGACGAAATGATTCGAAGCCAAAGCCACGAGCTTTGTGCTCTCGTCCACCTGTCCCAGGACGTCGATAACGCGAATTTTGCCGAGGTCACGAATGTTCAGGAAACGGACCTTCACCCCTCTTTCGGCCAATGACATCCAGGGATAAACGTTGGATGGATAATCATCAAAATAAACCAGGATGTTATCCCCTTTCTTTAACTTCAATCCGCTCGCCACGAAACTAAGACCGAGGGACGTCGGCCCGACCAATGCAATTTCTTCGGTCGATGCGTTCAACAGTTTTGCGGCAGCGGCGCGGGTGCGAGGAATTAAGCCGTCCGGCATCAAAGCCTCCTGATCGCCTTGCGTAGATGTGGTCGCATATTCGCGGACAGCTTCGGCAACGCGTCGTGGGAGTGGACAAACGCCGGCGTGGGCCAGAAAGACCTTCTCCCTCGTGACAGGAAATTCGTGCTGACGGAGTTCTTCGTTTGAGTGCAGCTCTGCTATGTTCATCACTTACCTCGTCAAATCGTTAATCTGCTGAAAATATCCGCTGTAAAAACTTATAATCTGATACGCCACAGCGAGGACGATTCCAAAATACACCAGACGCGGAAACCAGGTCGCCACCATCTGTAGCTTACGCGAACCTTCCTCCTGATAATAAGCATGCAAGCGCTTGAGCGTATCATCCTGCTGCCCGCTGATTTCCCCGGAATTGTACAAGTTCGCAAACAGTTCAGGAAACTCTGGCGAGCGGCTGATCAATTCGCTTGGACGTTCTCCCATGTCAAGGTGGGGACGCCACGAATACACGCGTTTGCGCAAAGCCGGCGATCCGCTCGCCACGGCTGCCAGCTCCCATGCCGTAAATATTGAAACGCCAGCATTGATCAAGGCTTCCAACGCCGCCGTAAGTCGAGCCAACGCCAATGCCCGCCGCGCGCTTCCCAACAGTGGAATCCGATTGGCAATACTCTCGATTATCGACCGCCAGCCTTCCCCATGTTTACTTTGGCTCGCGTAAATAAATAAAACAACCACCGCGTATACCGGCAAAATGACCAACTTCGTCTTCAGATAACCCGCAACGTCGCCCTGCCAAACAAGGCGGCTCAACGCTGATGTTGGAAAGACCACGAGCGCGAAGTGCGCGAGCAAGACTGGATAGGCCAGATTCTTTAGAACGTCACGCGCGAGAAGTGCGCGCTCGCGGTAGTAACCGGCCAGCAACCGACAACACGCATCGATACGTCCGCTCTTCTCCCCTGCCGAAAGCAACGCCAGATCAAACGAAGGCAGCCAGTCGCCCACCATGGACATAGCGTCGGTAAAGGTATAGCCCTGTTCCAGCACGGCGATTATTTTGCTGATCGGTTGCCGAAAGGAATACGACGGCGGATGCCGCTGCATCTGCTGGAGGCTTTGAATGATCGGAACGCCAGCGGTAATCAACGAACCGAGTTGATGATACAACTCGGCCCGCCGTTCAAGTTGGGAAGGCGTGACGATGAAGGACATTTCGCACGCCCGCGGAAATTAAGAAGCGACCCGGTCCAGGCTCGCTTTCAAATCCTTCTTGGAGCGCATGCCGACGATCTGCTCTGCAACCTGGCCGTTCTTGAAAACGAGCAAGGTGGGGATCGCACGAATGCCGAATTCCACTGCCAGACTCTGATGTTCGTCGATGTTTACTTTGCCGATTTTGACGCGGCCATCAAATTCGCTCGCCAGTTCATCGAGAACCGGGGCGATCATTTTGCAGGGACCACACCATTCAGCCCAGAAATCGACCAGGACAGGAACGCCAGATTTCAAGACTTCGGCAGGAAAGTTCGCTTGAGTCAGAGTAACGATATTAGCAGCGGCCATAGATGGAATATATGCGGATTCGAAATTTATCAACCGGCAGGATGTGTCTGCAAAATGAAACCCAGGTAAACGACACTGCCGACAGCGGCCAGACCAGCCACAGCAGCGAGGATCGCTAAAACTTTATCAACCGTACCGATAGCGGCGCCTGCGGCGACAGGAGCTGCTGGACGGCGAGCAGGAGCTGAAGCAGTCGCGGCAGCTGGAGCACCGGCGACGGTTGCACCACGTGCTGGAGCACCGGCAACGCGCGCGCCACCACCTGCTGGAGGTGGTCCGGGCGGCTTCGGTGCGGCTGGCGGCGGAGCGGCTGCTGCTGGCGGCGCTGCAGCAGCGGGAGTAAATGGTGCTGGAGCACTCGGTGCCGGCAAAGTTGGCAGCTTAATCGTTGCTGCGGAAGCGGATCCACCGGCAGCCGTTGGCTTCGGTGGCAAATTGATACGGACAGTCTCTTTACGGGGCTGTACTTTGGGCGCTTCGGACGGACGTGGCGGAACTGCGCCTCCGGGGATGTTGGGATTTTCAGCCATAGTGCTTGGCAAAACTAAAGTTCGGGCGGAACAGTGTCAAACTCTAAACGACGAACAAACTGCATCTCAGAAAACAAAAAACCGCGAGCCTCAAATGAAGCTCGCGGTTTGACAAAAAAGAATTACCGACGGGCGCGATAACCACCGCCGCCGCCGTCGCGATCACCACGACCGCCGCGCCAGCCACCACCGCCGCCGCCGCCACCGCCGCCTTCACGGCGAGGAGGACGTTCTTCGCGAGGACGAGCGATATTCACAGTCAAAGCGCGACCTTGAAAATCTTTGCTATGGAACATTTCCACGGCCTTGTTGGCTTCTTCTGAGGAAGAATACTCAACGAAAGCAAAACCGCGGGACTTTCCAGTAAACTTATCCAACATCAGGTTAACGGACGTAACTACACCGGCCTGGGAAAAGTAATCCTGCAGGTCGTTTTCCATCGTTTGGTAAGCAAGGTTACCAACAAACAATCTATTCTCGCTCATGACTAATAATCGCTCAAAAAACCGTGTGGAAGATTCTGCACCGGCAGGATCACTGACTGTCTCACATTACACGGACAATCTGTCTTTCTGACACCGACACCAACGTTTTTTTCGCGGACATGTGCGGTTTTAACAGAGTAAGGGTTACAGTCAATGGCAATTTCCCACTGCTCAACGTTCAACGTCGGAGCGATCGTGTCTCTCGAGAGCCGCTCGCGGGAGCGATGGCCACACGAGCGAAGCATCATCGCCGTCAAGTTAAGCACCAAAATCCAAGCCGCAAGCTCCAGAGAAACATCAAAAACCAACGTCCAAATGGATCGTCGGAGATGCGGATGTAAGAGTGGCCGTCCTTTAAGCTTGTTTAGGATTTGAAGTTTGGAATTTCTCTGGTGCTTGGATGTTGGAATTTGGTGCTTCCCGTCGGTCCCGCCCACTTCCCACTGGCATGAAAGTTCACTTTCGCCTCGCAGGT
>CBHWET010000246.1:0-7818 GCA_966112985.1 uncultured bacterium
TCGTGGCTCGCAGCACGACCAGTGGCGGACCATACACGGACATCGCTACACTCGGCGCGAACACCACGATTTACACCAACTCATCGCTCACAACGGGGACGACATATTACTACGTAGTGCGCTCGAGTAACAGCGGTGGTGCTTCAGCCAATACGGCGCAGGCCTCTGCTACGCCGGTGACGGTCTCTGACATCATCATCGACAATCCAGCGGCAACCGTTACCGGCAGCTGGTCATCTGGAACGGGATCGACCGACAAGTTCGGCACGGATTATCGATTCAAGAGCGGCGGCACGGGCACTGCGTTCCTTACTTACACGCCGAATTTCGTTCTGGGCGGTAATTACAAGGTCTACGAATGGCATCCTCAAGGCACCAATCGTTCAACGAATGCACCGATCGTTGTTACATACAACGGCAGTTCTTCGACGGTTCGGATTAATCAGCAGGTCAACGGTGGCGTGTGGAATCTGGTCGGGACATATAACTTCCTGGCTGGCACCAATGGCAACGTGAAGATTACTGACAATTACACCGGAACGTTGAGCGTAATGGCGGACGGTATCAAATTCGTCTACGCACCATAATTCTGTCTGTTCTCACAAAACCGGAGTCGCATTGCGGCTCCGGTTTTTTTGTGCGTCACCGAGTCTCCGGAGCGGGACTTGGTTGCCATTGCTTGTTCATTTGACGAAAACGCTAATTTTCGTTCCAGTATGGTCCAACTCATGATGCGACTGCTGTTCGGTAACAAATAAATATGGAGCCATCAGGCGTTCATCGCCCGCGTAACGTCGGGTGGGCACGTGCCGCGGCTCTGCTGTACGGCGATTGGGGCACAAGCAAGGCTTATGTCATCGGTTTTGCTTTTAGCAGTGCCTTCGCCATTGCGAGTTACCAGGCGCTGCCGATCATTATCGCTGTCTGTGCCCTGACCGGGTTGGTCGCTTACAATTACATCCTCGTCTGCAAACACTTTCCGGATGGCGGCGGTGTTTATTCTGCCGCGCGCGAGCAGAGCCGATTTCTTGCGGTGATGGGCGCTCTCCTGCTGGTTGCAAATTTTACGGTCACCGCTGCAATGAGTTGTTGGGCGGCGATGAATTATTTTCGCGTGCCGGAAAACTGGGTGCCCGGTGCGACGATCATTCTGATCCTGGTGATCGTTGTGATTAATTTTTTTGGACCGAAGCACAGCGGTAGTTTCGCCATCTCCCTTGCTGCGCCAATGATCATCGTCGTCGCTCTGATCATTGCGTGGAGCCTGCCGTATCTCAGCACCGCAAACTTACGCCCAATGAACTCGGGCTTCGGCCAGGGTTGGTTGGCATTCACCGGAATGATTCTCGCGCTCAGCGGCGTCGAAGCGATCGCCAACCTAACCGGCGTCATGAAGCTCGACCGCAATTCGACGATGGAAATCCCGCGTGTCGGCCGTACGGCGCTAAAGTCGATTCTCCCTGTTGCCCTGGAAGTAGTTATCGGAACGACCCTTCTTGGCTGGGCGATGCTTTCGATTCCCAAAGACAAAGCACCCCTCCTACGGGAGCGGTGGGAAGACATGCTGAGCGTTTTGGCGCAACATTATGCGGGCAACGTTTTTGGACCCGCCTTTGGCAAGTTCTTCGCCGTCATCACTGGTATCGTGGTGGGGCTGCTCCTCCTCAGCGCTGTGAACACTGCGATTTCGGCGCTGATCGGTTTGATTTACATGCTGGCGCGTGATGGCGAAATGCCGCGCAATTTCACGCGTCTCAACCGCCACGGCGTTCCCTGGTGGCCGCTCGGCCTTGCCGCACTCCTTCCTATTGGCGTTGTCGCGTTTTCACGCAATCTTGAATCGTTGATGGGCCTGTACGCCATCGGCGTTATCGGCGCGATTACGGTCAACCTCGGTTCGTGCACTTTTAATCGCAATCTCAAGCTCCGATGGTTCGAACGCGGGATCATGGGGTTGACGTTTATTGTTTTGTTTGCGGTCGAACTGACGGTGGCGAAAACAAAACAGGACGCGCTCTTCTTTGCGTGCCTGGTGCTTCTGATTGGTTTTGGTTTACGTGGATATGCTCAACGACGCGCCGGTTTGCGGACCCTCACGGTCTCCGCTGAAGTGGCTGCGCACGTCGAACCCGGGGCCGCTCGCGCCTTTAAGTTGGATCTCACTGCGGGACAAACGATCCTTGTCGCCGCCCGAGGGATGACGCCGGTTTTGAAATTTGCACTCGAGGAAGCGCGTTTGCGGCAGGGGAGCCTTTACGTTTTGTTCGTGAAGGAACTCGCCATCAACTTTCCTGCTCAGTTTTCAGATACAGAACGTCCACGCTGGCAGGATGACAAGAAGGCGGCGGAAATTATGTATCCGATGCTGCAGATGGGGAAGGAAAACGAAGTGCCCGTTGTTCCTATCTATGTGGTAAGCGATAACGCTGCCGGCACGATTCTGGATCTTGCGGCAACGCTCGGGATCGACATGTTGGTTTTAGGATCTCCGCACCGTACGCGCCTGGCATCTTTGTTGAAAGGCAACGTTGTGACCGAGGTCGCACGTAACTTACCCGAAAATATTCAGCTGATCATTCACGGTTGATATCCGTGCGCCCAACTACGTGTGTGCCGCCTCGGCGGTCAATCGGCCCTTTAATTGTTCCGGCGTAAAAGGCCCCGCTTCGGCAATTAAAACGCGCGCCTCGTCCACCTTTTCCCACACATTCCATAATAACACGCCGCGGACGCGACCTTCTTTTAAGTAATAGATCACACCTTCTCTGTTCGGTTCGATCCAGTCAGCAAAGGTTTCAAGACCGGCGTCGAGTTCGCCTACGGCTTCGTAGCCGAGGTCAAACATGTCCGAGTAAAAGAAGGGGAGGTGATGATAGCGTTCAAGTTTGCCGGCCATGTTGGCGCCTGCCATTTGCCCCATGGTATTGGCATTATCTTCATGCTCAACGCGCATCCGCTTTTGCAGGCTGGGGTTGTAGAAGTTTGCAACGTCGCCTGCGGCATAGATATCGGGATGACTCGTGCGCAGGAATTCGTCGACCACAATTCCATTGTCTACTTTCAAACCCGCCTGCGCAGCGAGTTCGACATTGGGAACAATACCTATCCCGGCCACGACACCATCGACAACAATTTCCCGGTTACTCAACTTGATTGCGACCTGTTTGCCGCGCGTCTCTGAACCGGAGACGGTTTCGCCCGGTAAAAGCTCGACCCCTTTCTCGACATAATATTCCGTAACGAAGTCGGAGAGTTCCTTCGGAAAAACTTTTTCACCTAGAGCTTTGCTCGGAAAAATCATTGTGACCTTTTTTCCATTCGACGCGAGGGCAGCGGCCACTTCTGTGCCGATGAAACCGCCGCCGATCACCGCGAATTTCTGTCGGGTATCAGCCAGGACGCGCAGTCGGCGGTAATCAGCCGCTGTGCGATAATAAATAATGTCATCTCCGCCGAAGGGGAGCCGACGTGGTGAGCCTCCAGTTGCAATCAAGAGTTTTTCCCACGAATACCGTTCACCGGCGCTATCCGCCGCTTCTTTGATATCTGGGAAGAGCACGTTGACCTGACGACCCAAGTGAAGCGTTACTTTTTCTTCTTCTGTTTTGCGCCAGATTGAATCAATCGACTCTCCTTTCCAGAGGCCCTTTGAAAGCGGGGGACGATCATAGGGTGGATCGGAATCAGCGCTGATAATACCAATACTGCCAGTGGGGTCTGTCTCGCGAATGCCGTGAACAGCTGCGTCGCAAGTCATACCGCCGCCGATGATGAGATACTTATACTTTTTCATCGTCTCTCTCCCTTGTTGGCGGAGTCTGCCTTCTTTGATCAAGGCACCGCCGAGCCCGGCGCCTTGGAAGTGAATTCGTCCCATACTCTAAATCGAAGAGATCAGCGACGCAAACGGCAGGAACTGTAGTGCCCTTCGTCATCACCGTTCAGTTACCACTAACAAAGAAGAGTCCTCGACTTCGGCCCGGTGGGTGCAAACATTGATGTGATGCCGTGTGGTCTCGTCTCTCGTTTCTGGTTCGGAGTATTTGCCGGTCTGTCGTGTACCTTTTCGGCATTTAGCCAATCGAACGTAGTTGATGCATCCACCCTGAACGGCAAGTTGATCATGGGCTACCAGGCCTGGCATGCAGCCGCCGGCGATGGGAATCCGGTCGGCATCTACGTGCATTGGGCTGGAGCGGAAGGGGCCAAGCCGTCGCCGAATAGCATGGTCGATGACATCTGGCCGGACCTGTCTGAGTTTTCACCATCAGAGTTATTCAGTACCGATGTGACACTCGGGAATGGACAACCGGCGAAGTGTTATTCGGCGTATCTGCAAAGCACTGTGAATCGCCATTTTCAATGGATGCGCGATTACGGAATCGACGGTGTCATGGTGCAGCGTTTCATCAAAGATGTCGTGCGGGACAACAACTGGGCAGGGTTGCGCAATGGAAACCTGATTAACGCAAAGAACGCCGCAGAAACTTACGGACGTGTGTTCTGCGTTGAGTACGACATGTCAAACGACAATCCGGCCACCTTCATCAGTCACCTGACCAATGACTGGGCGACTCTCACGGGCACGCTTGGAATCACAAACAGCTCACGCTACTTACGGCACAAAGGCAAACCGGTTGTCGGAATCTGGGGGCTCGGTTTTGTTGGCGTCAACGTTCCACCTGCCGACGCTCAGACAATTGTGAATTATTTCAAAGCCGCCGGTTGCACTGTTATGGGTGGCGTTCCGTATTGGTGGCGGACCTTGAACAACGACTCACAAACAGATCCCTCGTGGCTGAACGTTTATCATTCGTTTGATATCGTTTGCCCGTGGTCCGTTGGAAAATATCTCAGTCCAACCCAGGTCGATAGCTTTCGAAGTTTCCTTGCTGCTGACGTCGCGGATTTGAAAGCAACGGGGCAGGATTATCTTCCGGTCATTTACCCCGGTTACTCCGCAGCTAATCTCGGCGGGGGCGCTCGCAATTCCATTCCTCGCGTCGGCGGCCGATTCTATTGGCGTCAGGCCTATGACACTATTTCCGCAGGCGCGAACATGCTCTTCGGCGCGATGTTCGACGAAATCGATGAGGGCACCGCGACCTATAAACTGGCGCCCACAATGGCAACGTCGCCCACCAATGCTCCCGCCGGTACAAACGTGTTCGCGTTGGATGTGGACGGCGAATCGCTCCCGAGCGATTGGTATCTGCGCGTTGCGGGTCAGGTCAATCGCGTTCTCAATGGAACCGTCCCGTTGAATGAAGCCCTTCCGATTTCTCCAACCAACCAAATCATTGTTACATCGCCCAACGGTGGGAACGCCTTGAAGGTTGGAACGCCGGTTACGGTGACGTGGAGTACGACCGGTGTTGTCGGTGCCGTGAACATCGATCTATCCACCGACGACGGCGATAGCTGGACGCGGTGGATTTCCAATATTCCGAATAGCGGGTCGAAGACTTTGCGTGTCCCGCATATCAGCGCGAGCAGCACGTGCCGGCTGCGCATCAGCGAAACGGATGGGACGCCCGCGGATTGGTCGGACACTACGTTTACCGTTCAATCAGCAACGACAAACCTCATGACACATTTGGAACCGCTCTGGAGCATCGTCCCAGGTTCACGTAGTTACGTGACCGTTGCAGCGTCGAGTACGCCGAACCAGCGTTCAATTGCTTACAACGCGTTGTCAAATCAGGTCTACATCATCAGCCGGACAGGGCAGACGACAGGACTGACGATTAATGTTCTGAACGCCATGACTGGATCAGATCTTTATCAGCTGAACACCAGTGGCATCAGCGGCGGAAGCATTGTGCTGCTGATGATGTGTGTTGCAGACGACGGAGCGATCTACGCCGCCAACATGAGCAGCAGCGGAAGTGCGGTCGCTGTTTATAAATTGTATCGTTGGGCGAACTCGGCGAGTAACACCGTTCCGGTGCTGGTGTATTCCGGTGAGCCGGCGAATCGGACGGACGCCGTGCGTTGGGGGGATTCCATGCATGTGCGCGGCACCGGCACAAATACTCAAATCATCATCGATGCGCACGGGACAAATCTTTGCGCCATTCTGACTCCGAACAACGCTGCGATGAACACATGGTCTTCCAGTGCGGGAACTGAAGAGTATTACGGCATCTCGATCGGGCGCAGTGTTCAGTTCGGCGCAGGCAATACTTTTTGGGAGAAACGCAAAGGCGATCGTTTGCAGCAAACCAGTTTTACGCTCTCGCCGCTGAGCACGACGCCAATCACAAATTACAATCTATTCTGTAGTGGCGTCAGCGCTGTGCAAATGGACTCAGCGCAAAACCTACTTACTGCTTTGAATTTTTCTTCGTCAACGAATCGGGCCGACACACTCGATTTGTACGATATTTCCCCCCTCTATAACTCGACGCTACTCGGGAGTTATAATTTTCCGACGAATCAACAGGGCAACGCGAACTTCATCGGACAGGCGATTTTCGCCGGCGATAAAATTTTTGCCGTCGATGGCAATAACGGGGTGATTGCTTTGCAGATTGTGTCTCCCCCAACAATTTCCGCCCAACCGCAGAGCCAAGTTGTTTTCGTGGGCGCTACTACTTCCTTTGGGGTAACGGCGACCGGAGGATTACTCAGTTATCAATGGCGCAAAAATGGCGGGACGATTTCCGGGGCTACGAACTCGACGTTGTCGTTGACGAACGTGCAGACCAGCGACGCGGCATCGTACTCGGTTATTGTCAGCAACAGCGCGGGCGTTCTTGTGAGTTTCAATGCCGTGCTGACGGTGAGTGACCTAATGATTACCCAGCAGCCGAATTCGCGAATGGTGTTGTCAGGAGCCAATGTGAATTTCTCCGTAGGCGCGACCGGGACGGGGCCGCTGTATTATCAATGGCGATTTAACGGGTCGAATCTGGCGGCGCGGACTGCGTCGCAATTGTCGTTGACGAATGTGAGTTTTCAGAGTGCCGGCCGATATTCGGCTGTTGTTTCCAACTCCGTTGCTTCTGTCACCAGTTCAAATGCGTACCTCGGTGTCTCCCGTTATGAGCCAGCTTCCGGGATGGTCTTGGGAGGGGAAATCGGCACCCATTACGAAATCTATTGGAACACCAACCTCACGACGAACCAATGGTTCCTGCTGACGAATGTCTTCCTACCCTCCAGCCCATTCGCCGTTCAGGAAAGTTTCTCTCCCGCGACCCAGCGATTTTATCGGGTTTTGTTATTGCCGTAAGTGTTCCACCTGCGGCAAGTGTGATGAGTTTTTGGGAGAAGAAATCCCCACGAGAATTTCTCGGCCAAAGAGCTCTGGAGTTCGTCTTACATCACACAATTTTGCGTCAAAAAAACGGACTGTGAGTCTTACATTGCACTTTTTTGCCGCAAAAAACGGCGATGTAAGCTTCACAACGCCTTTTTTGACGTAAAAAAACGCAATGTAAGACTCACATCGCGATTTTCAGGCGTTAAAAAACGCGATGTAAGTCACATTCGGGAATTTTGACGTCAAAATTCACGATGTAAGTCTCACAGTCGCTATTTTTGTGCCCAAAAAACGCGATGTAAGACTCACAGTCCACTTTTTTGTACCAAAAACGGGCGCGTAAATACAAATCCGCCATCGCAAAGTCTTCATTTCCACAAAGTTGCGCCGACAAGCGTGTCCGTGGAGATGAAATTGAAACGGAGCGATTGGAGCCGATTTCTAATCGTCATCGTCTTTCCGAACAACGGTGATTGCCCATGTCGGATAGGGCACGTTCGACCCTTTTTGAGCGTTCCAAAGGATGCGGTTGAAGAGATCTTCGGGGCATT
>CBHWET010000247.1:0-7813 GCA_966112985.1 uncultured bacterium
ATGCGAATCTCGCGAAGATGATGGCGCAGAACAACGGCGCGTCGAATGCGGTGTAAGGACGACGCCGAGGCGCGACAGAGAGGACAAACCGTGATCACAACGGAAAATACATTTCGTTTCGACGCCCAATGAACAACTCGCGCGCCTGCGTCTCGCGTGGTGTTTCCTGTTCTGGTCAGGCTTCAGCGCCAAAGGCGCGCCATTCCTCAGCCCAGCCCATTGGGCTGGGTAAACCGGCGCACGAATTCCAGCGCCCCAACGGGGCGCGATAAATAAACCGATTTATGCCACAATCATTGTCCCGAATTTTGATCCACCTTGTTTTCAGTACGAAAAACCGCGTCCCCGTTCTTAACCCGGCAATCCAAAACGAACTTCATCCATATCTGGCTGGCGCATTGAATGGAATCGATTGTCCGTCGCTCCAGGTTGGTGGCATCGAAGATCACGTCCATATACTGTTTGGTCTTTCGCGGACGCGCACCGTTGCCGATGTTGTCGAAACTGTAAAAACCTCGACTTCAAAATGGATTAAAATAAAGGGGGCCGAATTTTCACAATTTCATTGGCAGGCCGGCTATGGTGCATTTTCCGTCAGTCAATCCGATGCCGATGCGGTCATCGCGTACATCCGAAATCAGGTTCAACATCATCGGAAGATGACGTTTCAAGAGGAATATCGACGGTTACTCGAACGATACCAGGTTGCGTACGATGAACGTTATGTCTGGGATTGAGCGTTATCGCGCCCCGTTGGGGCGCAGGAATTTACGGTAACCATACCCAGCCCGATGGGCTGGGCTGAGGGATGGCGCGCCTTTGGCGCTAAGACATTGCGTTGCGAACCATTTATTCGGAAAAATCGCTGCGAATTCCTTCGTTCGGTTCCGGAAACGCAATGTGCGACGACGCTGATCCGCAGAAAAACAAAGATTGTCACGCTCTGCTTGCCTTGCGCAGGTGTCATTCTGGTCGTCCATTCAAACCACGAAGAATTGTTCATTGGCGCAGATCTATTTGTCTCAATGGGACCGGGTTGCGTCTGTATCTTAAAGCTTTTTTAAAAAGGAGGAAATTTGTGCTTCGGAAACACTTCTTTGTGATCCGAGAGCCACTTTTCCGGGCCGGAAAAACCATCCTCGGACGTACAGATCGGAATTTCCGGGCCGGAAATTTGACCCTCGGACGTACAGACTGAGATTTTCGCTCTGGAAAACTGCCCTCGGACGTCCAAGGGCGGTTTTCCGGAGCGGAAATTCCACGAAAGATGTCCGAGAGCACTTTTCCAGGCCGGAAATGCCGGTCTGTACACCCGAGGGCACCTCTTCCGGCCTGGAAATCCCAGTCTGTACGTCCGAGGGCACTTTTCCAGAGCGAAAAACCGCTCTCGGACGTCTGAGGGTGGTTCTTCCGCTCTGGAAATTTCAATCTGTACGTCCGAGGACGATTTCCTCAACCAAAAACCTCGTTTTTATTGGCAAATTTGCAAAATCGGCTCCCGTAGATTCTTCCCTAAGCGCAAGGACAGAGCGGGGGAGCGTGTTGCATCTGATTCGTTCGTTTTGGTCGAGATTCCTCTGATGCCGCACCCACAGCATCGGTTTATTTCACGGTGACAACCCAAAAACGGGCCGAGTTTAATGTTTCCTTAAGGTTCGCTTTGATACGGTCTATCATCCTTTTTCTGAACAACTTCGGGCCGGAGCGCCCGAACGGTTTTAAAAGAGTTGAAGTAAGAGCGTCTGAACGAGCTCTAAGCGGATGCGGACACAACCTCTCCACGCCGCCGAGATGATCGGCTTATGATACGGAATTCTATTCGTCATTCTGCGGTAATTGCCACGGCGGCGATTGTGTGTGCTAACGTCGTTGCCGCTGCACCAGCAAAAAAGCACGCACCCCCGCCGCGTCCACAGGTTGCGCCTGCGATCGCAAGGACTTATTTGGAAGATCAAGACGCCGACCGCGTTTCAGACGCGCTGCAACAAAGGGCGAATGCGGCCAAGACGAGTGCTGCTGCAGCTGAGATGATTGAAGTGGAATTGATCTTCAACGACCAAATCACGCAGGAGCAAATTGATACTTTCGAAAGCCATGGGGGCGAGATCACTTACGTTTTCAAAAGTGTCTCCTATGGCTGGACCGGCCGAATTTCGCTGAATCAGGTGCGTGCTCTGCCGGGACTGTTGGGCCAGACGCTGATGCTGGTGAATACACCGGCGCAAATGCAGGTGCACATGGATACAGCCACGCAGACGGGACGAGTGCGCCCGGTGTGGGTTTCAGGCGCACCGTACTATGGCAATCGCGGTTCAACAAATATCACAATCGGTTTTCTGGATACAGGCGTCGATAGTTCGCACACGGACCTGACGAACCGCTGTGTTTATTGGAAAGACTGGTCCTCAGACGCCGCCGCCACCCCGCGTGACTATGCTGGCCACGGCACCGAGGTCACTTCGATAGCCCTTGGAACGGGAGCTGCCGGCGGGACGAACGCAGGAACACTCTATGTGAGCGAAAGCGGCAGTTCCTACTCCGCTCACCCGTTTGGCCTCAAATCGGGAGCCACGAATCTCCTCCACACCTCGGCTGACTGGACAGGCGGCGGCAGTGCCAATCACTATCACGCGTATCGAAGTAAGAACTCCACTGGCGCATGGACAGTATTCGGCCTGGATCAGAGCGGGACCGCATCTTTGCTACTCTTTAACAATGCGTCTGGCAATGACGACAGACAGTTCATGTTCGGCTTGTCCGATGAAAGCGGTGCTGGCCTCGGTAGCTACGTCATTTCCGGCGACATCGGCTCATATCCCGCGGTGGGGGATGGCTTCGCCCGCATGAGCGGCGTTGCGCCCGTCTGCAAGTACGCGATGGAAAAAGTCGGGAACGACGCCGGGGTGTTGAGCGGTTCGGCGATTCTCAGCGGGTTTGATGACCTTGTAAGCAACCGCTCGGGCTACAAAATCAAGGTGATGAACGTGAGCCTTGGCGCGACGGGCTTCGATACGTCTGAGCGCCAAAAGGTCAATACTGCGGTGAACAATGGGATTGTAGTCGTTGTCTCTGCTGGAAATTCCGGCAAGACCAGCACGCAAATTTACGATCCGGCACGCGCGGCCATGGCCATAACCGTCGCAGCCGCCAACGACACAAATCAACTCACCGATTATACAAGCCTCGGATTTACCACCCCGGGTTCGATCTCGGGATCAGAGGAAGATTACAAACCGGATCTCATGGCACCCGGCGGGTCCGACCGTTATACGTATGTGTTTTCCGCGGATAGCAACAATGGCGATACGACCAGTTTTAGCGACAAGCGCGCGAACGATTACACCAGTGGCGAGGGAACTTCGCTTGCGGCGCCCTACGTCTCGGGAGCTGCCGCACTGATCATCAACGCGATGGAACAAAGCGGCAAGACATGGAACTTCAATACCAACACCGATGCGCGTTTTGTGAAAATGTTGCTCTGTGCGACGGCGTCGGAATCGAATCAGAACCGTGAGGGCAGCGTGAACAATCCAACCCTGCAGCGGAATTCCAGTGGACCCAACAATTATCCTGTCGGCAAAGATCAATACGAAGGCTATGGAATGATCAACGTGGACGCGGCGGTCCAGGTGGTGCGTGAGACGCTGCCGAACAGTTCGGGTTATGTGACCAATATTACCCTCGGCTCCAGCAATAACCTGGCTACGGACAAACGAGTGTGGGCGGTAAAAGTGAGCATGGCCGCTGATTACCCGAAAACATTCATGATCCTGCAACCCTCAACGGGCGTCTTCGATCTTTACCTCTACAGCACCAACTCATCCTCTTACGGAACACCGATCCTCCTGGGTTCAGTGAAAGGTAGCGATACGACTCCAGGGACTTTGTTCCCCTCTTTCGACTATCTGCCTTCAGCGAATGAAACGGCCATACTGGTTTTGAAGCGCGTTTCCGGTTATGGCCAGGCTACGGTGTGGGCCGACGACGCCGACAATGATTATTTCCGTAATGCAGCGCTGATTTATAATTCAAGTGGCAGCACCAACGACTCGATTGGAAGCCCCTTGTACATGGACACAGCGGAAACCGGCGAGCCCAAGCACGATGGTTATACAGCAACTCATTCTGATTGGTTCAAATGGACCGCGCCGGGCACGGGCGCGGCAACGTTTACGGCCACCAGCAGTCAATTCCAGCCCGTCGTTGATGCATATACCGGCACCGTTGTGTCGAATCTCACTCGCGCTAGTCTGATTTCAAGCAACACGACCAGCACCACTGGAAAAGTTGTCTTCAACACAACTGCGGGGACAACTTACCGGATTGCTGTGGACATGATTTCAGTGTGTTGCGCTTTCGATTACACGTTGACGTGGTCATTGAACCAGTCGCCAACTCTCTCGAGCATCAGCACGCTGACCGGCGCGAGCGAAGACACGCCGTTCACGATCAATTACACAAATCTCCTGGCTGCGGCTAACGAAGCAGACTCTGGCAGTGCGATTTCCTTCCGTGTCGAAAGCGTAACCGACGGGACATTGAAGAAAAACAACGCGAACGTTGTTGCAGGCTCCACCTTGCTGAGCACGAACGAAAGCTGGGTCTGGACGCCTTCCACAAATAGGAATGGAACCATTGCAGCATTTACCGTTCGTGCCTATGACGGCACAACGGCGTCCACAAACGCGGTGCAGGTATATATCACGGTAGCGTCTGTGAACGATGCGCCCACGGTCCAAACACCGATCTCTGCGCAGAGCGGGAGTTATGGAACTTCATTCAGTTACACGTTTGCGACGAACGCATTCACCGACGTGGATACAGGGCAAACGTTAAGCTACACCGTGACAAACCTGCCTCCGGGAATCTCTTTCAACGGTGTAACACGAACGTTCCTCGGGACGCCAACGGTACCCGGGACATATTCCGTTGGTTTAACGGCAATCGACAATGGCAGTCCCACTTTGAGCAATACGACGGCATTCTCGTTCACGATTAATAAGGGTTCGCTGTCCGTTACTCCTGCGTCCGTTTTGCGTGCGTTTGGCCAGACAAATCCTGTCCTCACTGGCACGATATCCGGCGTTGTCAACGGCGACAGCATCAGCGCCAACTATTCGACAACGGCAACAACAAACAGCCCGGTCGGTCCTTATGCCATTACTGCAACGCTGGTTGACCCCGCCAATCGCGGGACGAACTACAACATATTGATTAATCAGGGCATACTCTTTGTGACGAATACTTCGCCATCAGTTATGCTCACCAGCCCCACGGCGAATGATTTGTTGAATGCTGGCGACATCATCCCACTCGGCGCCAGCGCATCCGACATCGACGGCAACGTCGCCAAAGTGGAATTCCTCGTGGATGGCGTGCTGCTGGGGGCCACGACAACATCGCCATATGTGTTCAATTGGACAAACAGAGCGGCTGGCGTCTTCACTCTGACAGCGCGGGCGACCGATAACGCCAGCGTCGTGAACACTTCTTCGGGCGTCGTCGTGACCGTTAATCCATGCATTCGGTCGCCACAGCTCGTCTCATCGCAATTCCAGATGAAATTCTATGGCGTCGTCAGCCACTTATATGGTGTTCAATATTCTTTTGATTTTGCGACTTGGAATACGCTGACGAATGTCACTGGCACCGATGGGGGCGTCCTGATCATCGATCCAACATACGCTACGACGAATCGCTTTTATCGGGCGCTGGAGCTGCTTTCCCCTTGAGGTCGCAATAATACGTATTGAACGGACGAGTGCCAAACCACTTTGGGGTAACACCGCGGCTGTAGTCTCGGACTTCCACGCGTTGCGATCGTTAAAGCAAAAGAAGGCATCGGCGAAGCGTTTACGCCAGATGTTTTTTCCACTTTTTCCTCTTGCTTCGATTTTGCATCGACGTTCCGCCCAGTGTTTACGCTGGTTTCCTCGAAAAATTCCTCAAAAAAATATTTTTAGCCTACCCCCGTAAATGTCGCAGGGTCCCTGTTAAGGTCGTTCTTGTCTGAATCGAAAGATTTGGATGGCGAAAGAAACAATCGCGGGTGGAACGGGGACTCACATCATGTGATGAGGGTTTTGATCCGGACCACATAAACAGCGACTTCTTCGGCCCGAGTCAGAAAACAAGAAAGAGAAAAATAAAATGCGACAAAACATAGCATATACAATGAACGGCGTCGCGTCGGCTTCCTCTACGGCCATCAAAGGCCTCGAGGACCATGGCGACGATACTGGTGTGAAACACTGCACTGCCACAGTGCTGGCGGCGATCCGCCTGGCTGCGGTCACAGCGCGTCTGCTCTACGACAACGCAAAAGAAGCGTTGCGTGGAAAGCGCGATGTGCTCGCAACAGCGATCGACGCGGCACGCAAATTCGCAACCATCGCACGTGATAATCTGAAGCCGATCTTCGGCTCAGAATATCACGAGGGTTGGGATGGCCCCGGCTTCGTGGGCTCACTGGCAGTGCCAAAAACCTACGAAGACCTGCTCCCGTTGATGGAAGCATTGGTGTCGTTCTTCACAGAGAACCCCACGTATGAGGTCGAAGACCGCAACGTGACGGCTGCACAGGCGCAACTCGTCTGCACAGCGTTGAAGGACGCGTTTAATGCCATCGCGGCGCAGGAAGCGTCGATGAAGATCCTGATGAACGATCGGGATACGAAGTTCACCGCGTTGCGGGACAAGCTTGTCCAGCTAGTCGATGAACTGTCGCACCTGATGGATCCGCTTGATCCGCGTTGGATTGCGTTCGGCTTCAACATGCCGGGTGCTCAACAAACGCCGGATGAAGTGGAAGGCGTCCAGGCGACGTTGATCGGTCCAACGGCCGTGGCGTTGAAATGGAATGCATCAGCGCGTGCGGCGTACTACCGCGTGTTCAAGAAAGTCATTGGTACCGACGAGGATTATATCCCTGTCGGATCGCCAGCAGACCTCGATTTTACAATCGAAGGTTTGCCAGCAAATGCAACGGTGGAGATTCAAGTCTCTGCTGTTAACAATGGAGGTGAATCCCCGCGTACGTCTGCGGTGACAGTTGTCACGCATGCTTAAGGCTGGGAAAACTTGAACACTGACTCGAGTAGTTGAAACTAGGCGGAGTCGTCGCAAGGCGGCTCCGCCTTTTTCGTTTGGTGGCTACCTTTAGCGTGTGGGACAATGGGAAGGGAACCCATCGGTCATGAAAATCAGGGCGATTTGAAGATTGAACGCGGAAAGGCAACGTCACGCGTCTGGCACGTAATGCTTTAAGGCGGAAGTTTAATTCTTAATGCGATTCTTTAATATAAAATATGGAATTTATAAAAAGTATTTGACAGGAAACGATAGTTAAAGATAAAACATGTCCATGAACTTCGCCGCAGGCCGGGTTCCTCGAACAAAGCTCTTCACGATTTCCGACCCAAAACGACCGCAACCTCAACAGGAGTAACCAACATGCAACCGCCGGAAATGCCGCAACAACCAGAACATCCAAATCAACCAGCTCCCTCACAACAGCCGGAACAACCGATTGAGTTAACGCCGCCAGCGAAGAAAAAATCGCGTGGATTGATATCCATAACAATCATCGCGGTGGTCGTGACCGGATTGGTGCTACCAGCGATACATCCAAGGCACTGTCATGGCGCGACGCATTCGAGCGCCGTAAAAGGAGAACAACGTGCGCAGGAGATCGAACGAACTTTGGCCAGCGAGGACAGCGCGACGCATGACCTCAGCGACAACCAACGCTGAACAACAGGGGAAGTGGCGCCGGTGCTTGCGTTGGATGGAACGGGTCTTCGCAATCACCGGC
>CBHWET010000248.1:0-7760 GCA_966112985.1 uncultured bacterium
GTTGCCAGTGTCTCCGGATACGTGCCGTATTTCATGGAATAACGCTTCAATGCTATCGCAGTGCAGACGAGTTGTTTCACGCTTTGAGCAGTGGCGACGCGGGAAAGGGCTTTATCGAGAGAAGCCGCATGCATTGACGTTAAAACGTAATGCATGTCGTCGTTACCCACCCATTCGTTCATACCGGCACGCGCTTGTGGTGCTCGTAGGACGTCGAAAGCGGCATTAAGAGAATTCAATTCCTTCAATGTCGCCGCTGCCTCACGGCCACACTGAAAGTAGGAGATGGATGCGCGTTCGTCATCATAGCTCCAGCACC
Organism: uncultured bacterium; assembly: GCA_966112985.1. Lineage (GTDB taxonomy): Bacteria > Verrucomicrobiota > Verrucomicrobiia > Limisphaerales > JACDHS01 > CBHWET01. The sequence goes on from CBHWET010000248.1 coordinate 320, forward strand.
ATCGCCACCACCAATAGCCAAGAAACCGTCGACCCGCCCGTCGAAAGGCATGCATCGGGTGATCAACTGCCGCTCTCGCGAACTCCTCGAGTTCACCCGATGGGCCCGAGGAGTTGTTGGAAAGAGAAAACAAAAGGTCGGGTGAACGTTTTACCTCAGCGAAAGTATCGAGCGCCATGCCACGTTCCATTTGTAGGGCGTTGTCCACGCCGTCAAGGAATTGAACCTGTTCCCAACTGTTTTGCAGTTCCCGCCACTGTGCCTCGGACCAGTCATTACCCTGCAGAGCTTCCCACGTCGCGAGGGCGGCTATATGCATCATGGAAATTCGGATCAATTGAGAGATCAGCAATGGTTCGTTAAAGCGGGTTGGCAGCTCGACGGACGCTTTAAGCTGTTTGAACGCAGATTGCGAATTTCCGTCATGAAGCTCGACGATCGCGGCTGTGGCCAGCAGGGCCGATGCGCCCTTCACCTTGGCGATATGCGGTAGCAAGAGGCGGAAGCCTTGCAAATATGCGACGGCAAATTCAAAGTTCGTTTGCTGGACCGCCCTCTGCATCGCCGCGAGACTCACTCGATTTTCGAAGATTACCTCGTTAAGAGCGGGCCAAAGATTGGTTTCGGAGCGGGAGAATGTTTGGAATAGTTCACGTTGTTGCCATGACGCCATCGCGACCCCTGGTTTAACCATACGCATGAGAGGTGGCATTATGTTATACGACCATCCACCGACCTGGCCCAGCGCGGAAAGCAGTTGAGGGCCACCGTTCGGATCGCCATGCGAAATGGGCATTAATTCCGGGATCGTTAGTTTTTCACCCTTTTGTCTCAATTCCGCTTTGTAGCGCTCCAGTTTATGAATGGCCCGATATCGCGCGGAATATGCTGCGAGAAAGAGGACCGCGATAACAGTCATCGCCAGAGAGATCTTCCAATGTCGGCGTATCATTTCAGTCATTTGACCGATCCACAGAACAGGCGTCACGTAGGAGCGGCAAAAACATTTGAACAAAGAAGGCTTAGATGTTTAATTTCTGCGCGACCTTTATGGAACGAAACTCTGGAATTGTCTTTCTAATCGGGGTGCTGGCGATCAGCACTATTGCCGCAACATTGCTGGCGTTTATTTATGTTCGTTCCACCAGTCAGTTGCGAACGGTTCAGGCGCAGGTGCCGCAGGTCGAAGCATATCGCGGCATGGCACAACAATTAGCTGGTGACGTTTACGAATATAGTAAAACGCATCCGGCAGTGAACCCGATCCTGCAGTCAATCGGAATGCAGCCAGCAACCTCCAACCCTGCTAAATAATATGAACGGCACCGAAAGCTCTTCTCCGTCGGGAAATATTCAGCAGCAGGTGGATTCGTTGCGGAAACTGTTTACGATCACTTTGGTTGTGCTGTGTGTGTTGAGTGGGGCGGTTAACCTTTACTTGTTGCGACAGGTCGTGACGGTGCGGAAGGCGCTTACGAGCGAACAGGCACGGATAGACCAGTTCACAAAAAACGAGTTGCCGAATATCGACAAATTTAAGGGCAGTTTGCAGGCTTTTGCGAAGACACACCCCGATCTCAATCCGATTCTCGCGCGCTATAATCTGGCGCCGACTACCAATTCAATGTTTGCCCCTGCAAAATAGGGCGCGCCCAGTAATCGGGTGAGAAGCCTGCGGCTTATTTTTCACCGTTGACGTTTTTCGCACCACGCCGCAATTTGAGACGCTGCTTTTTTGATGAAAACCATTCTTTTCGTTTGCACCGGGAACATTTGCCGAAGCCCAATGGCTGAGGGCCTCTTTCGCGAGGCCGTGAAAGGCCGCGGCGAATACCGCGTCATCTCGGCAGGAGTTGGTGCTATCGATGGCCAGGCGGCGAGCACACATGCTGTTCGCGCGTTGAAGGAGCTCGGTATCGATCTTTCGTCACATCGCAGCCGGATGCTAACCGGTGAACTGATCGAACAGGCAGATTACATCTTTGGCATGACGCATAGTCACGTCGACTCGGTCAATCTCCTGTATCCGCATGCCGCCGAGAAAACGTTTTTGCTCCGTGAGTTCGACGATACGTTAGACATTTTCGAAAAGGATATCTCCGACCCGATCGGCGGTTCATACGAAGTGTACTTGAATTGCCGGGATCAGATTGAGCAGGGGATCGCGTCGATGCTTCGATTTATCGAGCAAACTGTGACGCCGACTTCGACGGAAAAGACGGTAGAAACCTTGCTCGCCATTGGCTCTGATCACGGCGGACTACAGTTAAAAGAGGAGATCAAAGCATATCTCAAGAAGAAGGACGTCAGTGTTAACGATCTTGGTCCCTTTTCGGCGGCGTCGTGCGACTATCCTGACTTTGCGCATGCGGTAGCGGAAAGCGTGGCGAGCGGCAAAAGTGAACTGGGTCTGTTGATCTGTACGACAGGTGTCGGGATGAGTATCACCGCGAATAAAGTTCCCGGTATACGCGCCGCCCTGGTCTTTACCGAAGAGATGGCTGCCCTTTGCCGCCAGCACAACGACGCCAATGTGCTTTGTCTTGGCCAAAAGATTACTCCTCCTGATCTCGCTAAAAAAATTGTGGATGCATTTCTTGCCGCTCATTTCGAAGGCGGCCGCCACGAACGACGTGTTAAAAAAATGGAACCTCATTCTACTCCTGCCGAATTAAAGCTGAACAAAGTTGATCCCGAAATCGCACAAGCCGTGTTCCTGGAGCGCCAGCGCCAACAGGAAAACATCGAGCTGATCGCGAGTGAAAATTTTACCAGCCCTGCTGTGATGGAAGCACAGGGTTCTGTTCTCACGAATAAATACGCTGAAGGTTATCCCAAGAAACGTTGGTACGGCGGTTGTGAGAATGTCGATACGGTTGAAACCCTTGCCATTGAACGCGCGAAGAAGTTGTTCGGTGCCGAACACGCCAACGTGCAACCGCATTCCGGCAGCGGCGCCAACATGGCGGTTTACTTTTCGATGTTGAAGCCGGGGGACAAGATGTTGACGATGGACCTCACGCATGGCGGCCATCTGACGCACGGCAACAAGGCGAATTTCTCGGGTAAGTTCTTCGAGATTGTTCATTACGGCGTTCGTAAAGAAGACGAGCGGATCGATTACGATCAGCTGGCCAAGATGGCTCGTGAGCACAAGCCGAAGATGATCACGGTTGGCGCCAGTGCATATCCACGGGTCATTGATTTTAAACGCATGGGTGAAATTGCGCGCGAAGTTGGTGCTTATCTTCTGGCCGACATTGCTCACATTGCGGGGCTGGTTGCTGCTGGAATTCATCCGAGTCCCATTGAGCACGCTGACTTTGTTACCACGACGACGCACAAGACTTTGCGTGGACCACGTGGCGGTTTAATTCTCTGCAAGGAGAAGTACGCCAAGGAAATTGATTCCCAGGCGTTCCCCGGAATCCAGGGCGGTCCCTTGATGCATGTGATTGCCGCTAAAGCCGTTTGTTTCCATGAAGCCCTGCAGCCGGAATTTAAAACATATCAGCAACAGATTATTAAGAATGCGAAGGCGCTTGCGGAAGGAATGCAGCGCAACAATTTCCGCCTGGTCAGTGGCGGAACCGAGAATCATTTGATGCTGGTGGATGTTGGCGCGCGTAACCTGACAGGCAAAGATTGCCAGATCGCATTGGACGAAGCCGGAATCACGGTCAACAAAAACACGATTCCTTTCGAAACCCGTTCACCGTTCCAGGCAAGCGGCATTCGCCTGGGAACACCTGCGGTAACGACACGCGGCATGAAAGAAGCTGAGATGGCCGCCATCGCAGATATGATTTGTGAAGTCTTGCTCGATATAAAAAATGTTGACGCTGCACATCAGGTGCGGCAGCGTGTGCGCGAGTTAACTGCAAGATTTCCCTTGCCGTACTGACGAAAGTCAGCCCCCGATTTGAACAAAATTCAAATTAGGTTATCTATAGGTGTAGTGCAGTTTCCCCTGCCTTGACACCTTGCCGGTTTAATCAATCGACACAAAAGCAATTTGTTATATGCCACGACCCGCAACTACTAAACGTACAACCAAAAAGAAGAAGGAAGAGCCAATTGCTTCACCTTCAGCTGCGGAAGCGCCCGTTCCAACTCCAGCCGCGACGCCTGTCGAGACGGCCGCTGCCGCGCCATCCAACGAAAACGAATCCGATTTGAGAATGTCGCCTGCTCCGGCGCCTGCTCCATCCCCGGACGGAGATTTCGATCAGCCTGCGCCGGTTGCTCCTCCGCCACCGCGCGAAGAGCGTCGCGAAGAACGTCACCAACCACGTTATTCGCGCGAAGAAGAAGAGCGCCATGAGCGTGAAGAAGAAGAATATTGGCGGAGTCGCCGTGATCGTATCGCTCCCGAAAACGCGATCAACATTGCCAAGCTTCAGGCAATGCCAATGCCTGAGCTCAATAAAATGGCGAAGGGCATGGGCATCGAAAACTTCGGCACGATGCGCAAGCACGAGCTGATTTTCCAGATTCTCCAAAAGAATGCCGAACGCGCCGGTGTGATGTTCTCCGAAGGCGTGCTGGAAATCCTGCCGGAAGGTTTCGGTTTCCTGCGTTCTCGCAGCTTTAACTATCTCCCTTGCCCGGAAGATATTTATGTTTCGCCCTCACAAATTCGCCGCTTTGACCTGCAGACCGGTAATTTGATTGCGGGTCAGATTCGTCCGCCTAAAGACAAAGAACGCTTTTTCGCGTTGCTGAAGGTCGAAGCCGTGGACGGTGAAGATCCGGACAAGGCGAAGGAAAAGACGCACTTTGATAACCTGACGCCGTTGTTTCCGAACCGCCGGTTCATCCTGGAAACAACTCCGGAAGAGGTTAATACCCGTGTTCTGGATCTTGTTTGTCCGGTCGGCAAAGGCACGCGTGGTTTGATTGTTGCCCCTCCGCGTACTGGTAAAACGGTGCTGATGCAGAAGATTGCAAACGCAATCCTGAAGAACAATCCAGAGTCGTACTTGTTCATCCTTCTGATTGACGAACGTCCTGAAGAAGTGACGGACATGGAACGTACTTGTAAGGGTGCTGAAGTGATTTCTTCAACCTTCGATGAACCACCCGAACGGCATGTGCAGGTCGCCGAAATGGTGATTGAAAAAGCGCGTCGCATGGTGGAACACAAACGTGACGTCGTAATCCTTTTGGATTCCATTACCCGTCTCGCTCGTGCTTATAACACCATTCAACCACATTCCGGCAAGATTCTGTCCGGCGGTGTTGATGCGAATGCATTACACAAACCAAAACGGTTTTTCGGTGCAGCCCGTAATATTGAAGAAGGTGGTTCCTTGACGATCATGGCGACGGCTTTGATCGATACCGGCAGCCGCATGGATGAAGTTATCTTCGAAGAATTCAAAGGCACCGGTAACATGGAAGTGCACCTCGATCGTCACCTCGTCGATCGTCGCATATTCCCTTCGATCAACATCGAACTCTCTGGCACGCGCAAAGAAGAATTGCTCTATCATCCGGACGAATACAGCAAGGTCGTCGTGTTGCGTCGTGCTCTCACGGGAGTGCCGCCGGTTGAAGCGATGGAACTGTTGCTCGGCAAGCTTAAGAAGACGGCCAGCAATATTATGTTCCTGCTTGGCATGGGCGTTGGAAAGTAACTCCGACTTTTCTTATTCTTTCGCGAACGGCTGCCTTCACTGGCAGCCGTTCTTGTTTTTACCGGGCGTCCTGTCACAATCGAGTCAATGGCATTGGAGTCGACTCAAGTTCCCGCAGGACAATTTGCGCCGACGCATTGGACGGTCATACTGACTGCACAAGGCCAGACAGATCAGGCCGATGTGGCCCTCGAGAAACTTTGCCAAACGTATTGGCCCCCGATCTACGCGTTCGTTCGACGACAAGGACACAATCCGCATGATGCGCAAGACTTGACGCAGGAATTCTTTGCACGGTTGATACAGAAGAATTACCTCGGCGATGTCGATCGGGCGAAAGGCAAGTTTCGTTCATTCCTTCTCGCCTCACTAAAACACTTTCTCGCGAACGAATGGAACAAAGCTAATGCGCAGAAGCGCGGGGGCGGGAAACAGATTCTATCGATTAATAAAAAGGCCGCTGAGAGTTCCTGTGTCTTTGATTTTTCCGACAATGTAACCGCAGACAAAGTTTTCGAACGCCGCTGGGCCACGACGTTGCTCGATGCGACGTTATCCACTCTACGTGAAGAATACGTTCAGGATGGAAAACGCGAATTGTTCGAGAAACTTCGGGGTACACTGACTGGTGAGCGTTCGACGATTCCTTACGTGGTCATTGCTGCTGAACTTGGGACGACTGAAGGAAATATCAAAGTGGCCGTGCATCGCCTTCGGCAACGGTATCGTGAGGTGCTGCGACTGGAAATCGCGAAAACCGTTGCCACGCCGGAAGAGGTGGAAGAGGAACTTCGGAATCTGTTTACGGCCCTCAGCGGTTGACTGCGTTGACCGTCTCAGTGACATCTGATTATATTTTGGCAGTGAATCAACCGTTGCCCAAGGAACGTTGCTGGCGCAAATCGCGCATTGCCGCTCGCTTGCTCTATCGCAAGCTTGCTGGGCCATTGCGTCCCCGCGATCAAGCCTTGGCCAGGAAACTGGCAGACGATCCGGAGGTCGAAAACCGTTTGATTCTTCAGGCGCTTTATTGTCTCGGTGGTTCTCGCAAACATGATGTCGACCGTAAACTGGTGGCGCGCGGACATTGACTGGACAACACCTGCCGGTCAGTTTTTGAAACGGTTTCTGGACCTGCTTCCAGCAAACCGGCATTTTCGCATAACCGTTTACGGTTCGGCTCCACTACAACTGACACTTGATAAGACGCTTCTTAGTGGTGACATCGATGTTTTTTCCAATGATGATCAAGACCTGTCGGCGATCATCCGACAACACAAATTAGGGAAGGAAGATGCGGGAGATTTCTACCTCGAGGCCGGATACGAATTGAGCTTCCGCACCAGTCCGCGTTGGAGACAACGCGCGAAGACGATTGAGATCGGCAATGCTAGTTTAACGATTCCTCATCCGATCGACATTTTGATCGGTAAGCTGGATCGCCTTTCTCCGAAGGACCTCGATGCTTTCCGGCGTGTTATCGCCATAACGGGGCATCCCACGGCGGACGAGATGAGAAGCGAACTTCAGAATGCGGTCGATCTTTTTCGGCCAAGTTTTGATGACGAAGCGCCAAATCGTTACTCAGAAAATACGGAGCGACTCTGGCGCGAAATCTATGAAGCTGAGATCGATGTTCGGAAACACATTATCCAGCCGGCGATCGCCCGTCGCAAAGAGGGTTATGGAGAGCAGCCCCCTGATTACAAAACTATTCTGAGAGAAGGTTAATCATTCTGTAACCTTAGGAAGTTTTTCCTTCTGTAACGGGTGAATGAATACGGTAATAGTTTCACCCATGC
>CBHWET010000249.1:0-7747 GCA_966112985.1 uncultured bacterium
GCCGTTGGTCGCATAGTTGGAACCGCTGTTCGCGATCAACGCAGGAACGGTTGCGGGTTCGGTAACCTGTCCATACGTCGCGGTCGATGGATTGATCCACAACTTTACGGTGTCATTCGTTCCGGGCGGATTGCTGAATTGATAGCTTCCAACCAGGAACACCGTTTGGCCGGTGGTGATGGGTGTGCTGGTGTCAAAGTTCGTTGTGGCAACGCCGGCTCCCGTTCTAGTGACTCCGAGGAAGAAGGAATTTGCCGCGGCAGGGTTTGTCTTAATGATGATGCCGCACTTGTGGGTGAACGTTGAATCATTGAAACCACCGAGCAAATCGCCGCCAGCAGTCGTGGTTGCGAGCGTCGTTGTGGAGGCATTGATTCGGAACCCGACAGAGAAATAGACCGAACTGCCGGGAGTATTATAAGTCTGACCGCAGAGCAGACGGACAGCAATGCCGGCACCTCCGTTCGTTATGCTTTGGCCAAGCGAAGGTCGCGTCCCCGGGAGAGTCAAACTACCGGAAACAACCATGGCATCGTTGGCCAAGCCGGTCTGGCCGCTGTTGGTGACATAGTATTGCGTAGCGGTCAGCGTGTTTGGATACAATAGCGCGTTGGCGGTGTAACTGAATGGTTCGTAAAGATCAGGAGGCGTCGCCCGCGCTTGCGTAGAGTTGGCAGAGTCGCCACCGGCGTTGTGCGCCCGCACCACGTAGTAATAAGTCGTGCTCGCGGTTAAGCCGGTGTTGCTATACGAGGTCACATTGGCGCCCAGTGTCGCGATGTCGGTGTATGGGCCACCGGATACAGTGCTGCGTGCGAGAATGAAGTTACTTTCGTTGCTTGAATTATCCGTCCAGGTCAAATCGATCCGGCTTGAATTGATGGCCGCGCCAACCAGGTTGCTCGGTGCTGCGGGCGGGGTAGGCAACGTTGTGGCGCTGGCCACAGCGGAATACGCCGAATTGCCGTTCGCGTTGTAAGCACGAACACGGAAGTAGTAAGTGGTGTTGGCGCTCAAGCCGGTCGCCGAAGTGGACGTCACATTGGCACTCAGCGAAATGAACTGGGTGAAGGTCACGTTGTCCGGGGACTGTTCAACGCGAAAGCCCGTTTCATCCGATGAATTGTCTGTCCAGGTCAGATTGATTTGCGAAGAACTTGCGGCGGTCGCTGTTAATCCGCTCGGTGCGGCAGGCGGTGTTGCGGCGTTCACAGTCAAAACAGCATTCGCGCTGGTCACACTGTCCACATTGTTGGTAATCACCACGGAGTAATTACCTGCGTCAGTCGTTTGGCAATTTGATTTGGTATAGCTGCTAAGTGTTGCTCCGGTGATGTTCGCTCCATTGAATCTCCACTGATATTTCAAGGGCGCTGTCCCGGTGGCGGTAACACTAAACGTCGCGGATTGTCCCACTGTCACTGTCTTGTTCGCCGGTTGAGTGGTAATCGCCGGTGGAGTAGCGATGGTTCCTACGCCAACGAATGGCGCGCCGTCGGCGATTTTGAACAAGTAGGCATCGCCACCGTTGAGGTTAAGAACGAGTTGACGTTTGCTGTTGACGATTGGGAGGACGACATTTGAACCCGCGCCCGTCGTTGCATCGAGCACATCAATCGATGTGAACGTGTTGGCGAAATTCAGTGTAATCTGCTGGCTGCAATTAGCGGCCGTTCCGGTCGGATCACTCAATCCGTTGACGACCATGAAATAAACTTCGTTGGCAAAAGAACCATCATAGGTTTCATCCAACACATTGAACCATGAAATGATGACATCACCCGGAAACCCATTGTTCTTGGTTCCGGTGTTTGAGACGGCCCAGCCATTCAGCCAGGGATCATTGGCTCCAAAGGTCCATTCTGTGTAACCAGCAGATTGGGCGTCCTGAGCAAAACCAATGGGAATCGGATTAAGAACCCCGGTCGAATCTTTGCCGCGAATGTACATGATGGCCGTCGTGCGCAGGTCGGGAAAGGATTGATCGGCCATCGGTTTGAGTCGAACGAGAGCTTTGCCGAGATTCTTAGCGCGTTTGTTGATGTCTTGTTTTTCGGTATAGAGCGATGTGGGCTGGGTATCACCGCCGAACGTTGGGTCAAAAAGGCAACTCGCTCCGGAATTGTAGGTAAAATCGATCAACGACTTCGCGTTGAATGCCATGGAAGCGGAAGCATTCAAACGCATTTCGGAAGGCGATGGAACACGCACACCTTCTGAGCCTGAACTATAGGTTTGCATATAAACATTGAGAGGAATGTTGTATGCCTTGGCCCACTCGCGATACTGGCGGAGGTTGCTATACCAGTTATAGATCGTCGATCCGGTCGTGCGGAAAGGATATGCATCGAAGGAAAGCATATCGGGCTGGGCGCGTGAGATATAATCGCCAAGGTTCGCATCGGTGATCTGGCCGCCCCAATTGTTGTGGTAAAGAATGGTGTTGGGGAAGTTGGCGCGGACGGAATTAAACCAATTCACAAGACGATCGCGGTTCGCCGCTTGATTTAGATCCCACTCATCACCGAGCTGCAGAGTTACAAGCTGGCTCATGTAGGAGCTTTCGGTGCCAATGGGCGGCATCTGGGATTCATCGACCACGTATCGCGCCCATGGATATCCGGGAGCCGCGCCCAACCACGACGGAGCGGAATCGCCCCAGAATTGAACCGTGGTGTAGTTGCCGTTTTGCAGCGTTGTTAAGTGAAACGCACTGCTGGTCATAACCAGGCCCTGGGTCTGAAAACCGCGGTTAATAAGGATTTGATGGCCTTTGCTGACGGCACCTTCACCGGTCTGCGGCAGCAGAAGTAACGAGCACAAGCCAAGCACCGGGAGTAAACGACCTGTCGATGGATTCAAATGAGTTTTAAGCATAAACAATGACAATGGATGGGCTCGTAAGACTTCGTTGGGGAACGGGAGAATGACTGTCAGCTTTTGGAAAAAGTTGCAAACTTGTTTAGATGTTACACGTCCCATTCGTCGTCCTTGAACGCCAGGTGGAATGATCGCGGGGACCTGCCCAGCGGACTTGACTAGGTGAGCGGGTAAGCCGGTGAGCCGGTGAGCGGGAAAAGGCGAAAAGGCGAAAAGGCGAAAAGGCGAAAAGGCGAAAAGGAGAAAAGGAGAAAAGGAGAAAAGGAGAAAAGGGGGCTCGTGGCGTGTGGGAAAAAGCGTTGTAGCGGCAATCTCCGGCAATCGGTGATATTTGAAGCTCAGAAAATGGCAACCTGAAGGTTGAGCTCCAACAATTGGGGGCTGCTAAGGTGTAGAATTATCCGGCAATGCTCGGAGTAATGCGACGGCGATGGCGCGAGCCAACTCTTCGCGCGTCTTCCAGGAGAGATTATCCGGAAGTGAGATCGGGGCCTGCAGCTGGATCCCTGCTAATTTGATTTCTGCGAGGCGCCTTTTCGCTTCGCTTACTTCGTCGGCAGTGATTCGTTCGTCGGGAAGAAACTTTGGCTCGGGCCAGGAAATAATCTGGTAAAGCGTCGCCAGTTGAACGCATTTCCAAAGTTCAGTGCCATGCGGCAGATCATCGTAATACGACAACGACAACGTACTTCCAGCGTCCAGCAACGCACTTTGCACGGCCAAGGGCGGAACAGCGCGCGGCTGGACTTGCATCCTGACGGAAATTCCCGCAATGGCGCCAGCAGCTTGCCCGGTCAACATCGTGCTCGGTTGAAGACGCGTGGCGCCGTTGACGATCCGTGATTGGGAAAGGTTCTTTTCCGCGGGAAGAAAACCATCCATCTCGCGAGGAATGAATGATTCGAAAGGTATCTGAAAGGGACCGTAGCCAAATTGGATCCACTTACGTGGCAAATCTTCCGCGCGATCGAGGTCGGGTTCAAACACGCCCGGCAGGTCGGTTGCTCCATGCACATCGACCGGATAATCCGCGATTGCCAGTGCGGTTGCGAATTTGACGGGATGTTCAGGCGCCTTTCGACGAATGTCCCGTGCCTTGAGAGTATAAACGCCTTGAATGCGGCGACTCTCGCGAACGTAAGGCATGACCGCAAAATGCTGCAGCAGCGGTGCAAAGGGCTTGAGGTCCGGGTGCTTGCCGATGAGCGCTTCGACGCGCTCACGATGATCGGGAGAATCATAGCCAACATCGTTCATCACACTCCAATTGGTCACTCCCATCACATGCTGGAAGTAGTAGATGACCCCGAGTGTGCGCGCTTGAGCTAAATATTCCACTTCATCGCGAAGTTCAGGCACCTCAACGTCCAGGGCGTTACAATCCTGGTCGTTCGGCGAAAAATTGATATGGGTGCGAGTCGCGAAAGAGCGGGTGCCATTGCGCGCGTTGGTCGGGCTGCTCGAATCCGGCATCCCGCGATACTGCACAAATCGCTTCCAGGTCCATGCATTGGGATTGGCTGGAGTTGGACCAAGCTGCCGACGAATTTCCTTCTCATTATAATGCGGTGGTGGCTGATTCATCATGAGAGTGGCTGGCGTTCCGTTCGGATACAACCGGATCGGCGCGGTCCACGTCATCGGTTGAACTGGTGGAGGTGCATTCGTATCGCGCGGAGCATCGCTTCTCCATGAGCCAAGTCGATAGGCGACACCGGCTTTTGGAATCACGTCGCCGTATTCGGTGGCATCAATCAAAACTTTGCATCCAACCTCAACGTGCTCTTTTTTCCGGCCCGGAGAAATAGTCAACGAAACACCCGTTACTCTGTTGTCCTGTCGCTGCACAGCCCTGATTTCCGAGGAAAGGAGGAGATCAAGAACGGCGGGTTTTCCAGAGGGCGTTATCGCTCCGCGTGTGTCGCGGATCATGTCTTGCAGGAGTCGTTGAGCGACGTCCGGCTCAACCGCAAAATGATCTTCACTCACGGCCATCGTATCGACTGACTTGCCCAACGCGCGGTAATACGCGCGTGCTCGCATCGTAAATTCTCCATAAACACCGCGCTCACGAACATGAGACCGAGGCGGGTAGCCCTCATCCATGCTGGTGACACCGGCGGCGGCCATTTGTCCGCCAATCCAATCCGTTGATTCAACGAGCAAAACGCGCGCGCCCAGGCGGCTCGCCTGCAATGCAGCTGCGACGCCGCCCGTGCCCGCACCGGCCACGATGATGTCGTAGTTTTTATCGATCGTTTGCGAACCGCGTGTCCTCCGTTCGCCAGCGACAGAAAGGCTGGGCATCAGCAGCGTCATCGATGTGATGACAAGAAAAGAGTGCTGAAAGAATTGTGCAATCATGCGTTTACTCCAGATGTTATTCGGTTGTTGCCGGGAGGACGTCGGCGATCACGGCTCCGGCCTGCGGAACTTCGCCGCGGTAATCTTCGCCAAGGAACGCTGCGAGCGTCGCCGCGATTTGGCTCTGCGTTACGGATTTCGTCTGCGTGCGTTCGCCAAGCGGAGGAGTATCGGGACCGAGGAATGCCATCCAGATATTTTCGGAACCTTTGATGTCTTTGCCGTGGCTCTTCCAATCTTTCGGAGCGAAACCTCGTCCATGGTCGGTGGTAATAATGAATGTCGTCTTATCTTTATATTGCGAGTTCGATTGCACGGCTTCCCACAGCCGTTGGATGTAAGAATCGACTCGATGAGCCGATTCGAGGACACGGTCGTAGCGTCCGGCGTGTCCCCAGTGATCGGTCTCGAGGAAACTGAAAAGCATGACGCGAGGTTTGTGGCGGGTCCAATACTCGTTCGCACAATGGAAGAGCAGGGGATCGTCGACTTCGGCATTATTGCCACGCGACAATTCGGAGATCAGTTGATTCAACAGACGCTCCTTTTCATCCGGATTTTTCTCTGGAGACGGTTCCCATCCACCCATGACAGGAAATCCGCAGCGATCGCGATTGATGATGGACGGCATTACATCCCACGCACTGAAGGCTGCGACTTTGCCGCGGAACGCTGGCTTTTTGTGCAGCCATTCGAGGAAGGTGACGTTCGCGTTTGGAATTTTGAAGTTGCTGTTGATTTCGGGGTTCGGGAAGCCGGTCAGAATTTCGTTGTAACCGGGATATGAGAAATTTTTTCCATTCGTCACGGAAGCTGCCGATCCTTTGTTTTGACTTCCGAAAATCTGTCCCTGTCGGGCGACGATATTCCAAAGGAAAGGCATTACCGCTTCTCGACGTGCCTCGGGAGTTTCGCGCCAAAAACGTTTCGGTATTGAGTTGGTGTCCTCGATGCCGCCATCCTGACGGTTCATCAATTTCGGATCGGCACCGGTGAAGACGTCCTGCCATCGCAGGCCATCGGTCGTGATTAAAATGACATTTCGTGTTTTTAACCTTGCCGGAGCGGCGCTTGAATCAATCGACAGAAGCAAGGTCGGAACCGAAACCAGGCACGCGATGATCAGAAAGGGGAACTGTCTTTTCATTGTTATGTGTTAGGACGTCGGGTTGGCGAAAGATAATCAAAAGCCGGTTTTCGTTGCTACCGTTCAATTTTGCAACCAACGCTTGTCGTGGGACGTCCAAACAAAGACTCAACAGCCCGAAAGTCAGTTCGCACGTGCGATGATCGAAATAATAACAATGAATAATCGAATTCAGAATGTAACGACGGCCAATCGGATGGCGCGCTACGCAATTGCAGTCAACTTCTTCGCGGCGTTACTTTTTCTTTGTGCTGTCTGCCCCGCAAGCGCGCTGCAGCCTTCTCAAAAATTAAACATCGTCTTGATTCTCGCCGATGACCTGGGCTGGAAAGACCTGAGCGGCTATGGAAGCAAACTTTATAAAACACCGAACATCGACAAGCTGGCGAAGGATGGGGTGAAGTTTACGCAATCCTACTCTGCGTGCACCGTTTGTTCGCCCACGCGTGCTGCGCTGCTCACCGGAAAATATCCCGCCCGCCTGCACATTACGGATTGGATTCCAGGTTTGCCTCCGGAAAATCCAAAGCTGCTCGTTCCTGACTGGACGAAGTATTTGCCGCTGGAAGAGGTCACGATCGCCGAGTGCCTGAAGGGTATTGGTTATAATACTGCATCGATTGGCAAATGGCATTTGGGCGGGGAACCGTATTTTCCGGAGAAACAAGGTTTCGATATTAATATTGGCGGAACCGACGCTCCATCGCCGCCAAGTTATTTCTCGCCTTACAAGATTGCCACGTTGCAGGATGGCCCGAAGGGCGAGTATTTGACGGATCGCGTGGGCGCCGAAGCGGTTCGTTTCATTGAACAGAACAAGGAGAAACCATTCTTCCTCTACCTGCCACATTTTGCGGTTCATCTTCCATTGCAGGGGAAAAAGGAGCTGGCCGAAAAGTATAATCATCGAATCAGAAAAGGTGACGCGCAGACGAACGTGATCTACGCCGCAATGCTGGAGAGTCTCGATGAAACAGTCGGTCTCGTGCGCAAAAAACTGGAAGAGCTTAAACTGGATAAGAAAACGATTGTCGTCTTCGCCTCGGATAACGGCGGGAGAGTGCCTACGACGTCAAATCTTCCTCTGCGCGTGGGCAAAGGGTCCTGTTATGAAGGCGGTACGCGTGTGCCTTTGATTGTCTATTGGCCCGAAGTGACGAAACGTGGAGGTGTTTGCGACACGCCGGTGATTACGATGGATCTCTATCCCACGTTGCTCGAGATGATCGGCGAGAAAGATCGCGCGACGAATGCTGTGGATGGCGTCAGCCTCGTGCCGCTGTTAACGCGAAAAGGAAAAATCGAACGCGACACGTTGTTCTGGCATTATCCGCATTATCAACATTACCAACTCGG
>CBHWET010000250.1:0-7747 GCA_966112985.1 uncultured bacterium
TTGGGTTCACCGTTTCTGCAAGGCGGCGTTGGCGAGTTGTATCGTTACACGACGAATTATGGTTCGAGTTACGATGCGGTTAATCTCGTGCGCGACTTTGATAACACGCCGTTAAACAGCGATCGTTTTCGTCGCGTCGGCGATGGCATTGTTCATTTGCGGTTCATGCCATTCAGCACGAATGGCTACAACGCATACGATTATAACGCGAATCTTAACATCAACAGTTTTCCGCAAGGAACCTACATCGGTTTAAACACCAACTTTTTCGATTTCTCCAACAGTGTCCCTGGTTACGTCCAGATTGAAGTCGCGATGCTTGAATCACCGTATCTGGAGCAAATGAAAGCGATGCCCGACCGGAACAGCCAGGTGGATTATCTCATTCGAAATGCGCACAAAGCGCACATGTTCCGGCAACAAGTTCCCATTCGTTCCGCCAATCGATGAAACGCCATTCACAACAGGGTATTGCTCTGATCATCACGTTGATCATGCTCTCGGTGATCACGCTGCTGACCGTCGCTTTCCTTGCTATTTCGCGCCGCAATAAGCAGGCGGTCACAACCTCGATGACGCAGGTTGATGCAAAGACGTTGAGCGATGCCGCTCTGGCCCATGCTCAAGCGGAACTCGTGGCGCGGATGCTGTCGACGGTGAAAGGCACTAATGCGCCTGCTCCAGACTTGCTGAATTTTGAATTATTGGTTTCGACAAACTATATCAATCCACTTGGTTACGACGCGGGCGAACAAGTCGAAAATCCGACGAACGTTAATTACGAGTATTACGTTACGGGCGCCACGCCGTTATCGCGCGACGACTTCATTCGCACGATTGGCAACCTGTCACGAAATCCGCGTCCACCAGTATTCGTTCCGTCACTGACAAATCCTGCGGTGATGGATTTCCGATATTACCTCGATTTGAATCGCAACGGCCGTTACGACACAAACGGTTTGCTGCCCGTCATGAATCCGAACGGCGGATACTACGATACGAATTGGAATGAAACTCCACCGACCATTACGGCAAGTACTATGATGGCTCATTTTATCGGCGATCCCGAATGGATTGGCATTCTGGAACGGCCGGATGCGCCGCATTCGGGAACAAACCGGTTTATCGGCCGTTACTGCTATATTGTGCTACCTGTCGGAAAGACGTTGGATCTCAATTATATTCATAACCAGGCGAAGATGCCTTTGCGTGATCAAGACGGTTTCCTGCGCAATCAAGGCTACGGGTCTTGGGAGTTGAACCTCGCTGCTTTTCTTGCCGACCTGAATACGAATTACTGGAATACGAATTTCCCCGCGGCTGCACAGTACGTTTACAACACCAATATGCCCGGTTTGAGCACGGGCGTCAGTTTTGAGGATGCGCGCGAGTTGTTGCGGTATCGGTACAGTACGAACGGAACGAGTTTCGGTGGTGATTACACGCAATTTTTGCCATCGGCCAGCAAGTTCTTTTTGCCAGCGGTCCCATTGGATTTCGGATTCGACGGTATCGATAACTACGCGAACGGTCCTTTGATGGTTTCCAATTCACTGGCCCAGCCTGAACCAGCCGGCATAACCGCAGATGCAATTAATCTTCCGTGGCCCGGCAGCGATAACACGAACCATTACTATTCGCTGTTCGATGAATTATTTGATCCGAAGAAAATCAATGCCTCTGTAAGTGCCGCTGATCCCGCAGGACTCGGTTTCGTCGGACGTTTAATCAAAGCAGGCCAGCAAACGAATTCTTACGATCGTTACACGTTTTCACGTCTTTTAAGCCAGCTCGGAACCGACTCCGTGCCAGAAAGCGCCGGCAAGATTCATATCAATTACAAAGATCCGATGAACTTTGTTCGTTGGACCAACAATCCCGTTGAGTTTTTTACGAACGCGGCGATCAAACTGATGTCGGCGTATTACGGGACGACGATCACGAACATCAACATTCACATTTATAACGGGAGCAAGACAACGCCAACAAACTATCCAATCGAAATTCATCGCCTCCTGCAGGTGGCAGCGAACATTTACGACGCGACGCAGACCAATGATTATCCGACGGTCTTCCGTCCGCAGTTCAGCCGGAATGGAACAAACGTTTACATCACGTCGTATGTTGAACAGGTCGACACTAATTTCTGGGTGAATCCGTGGCGCACTGTTGATGACTCATCTCTTAGCTTGAACGACAACGTGTACGGAATTCCGCTCATCGTTGGCGCGAAGAAGTTTGCTTACACGGACAGCGGCGGAATCAGGAGAACGATTGGTTATCCTAATTTCAATGAGCTTGCGCTCTATACCGTTGCTCAATTAAGCCGCCGTCTTGAGATCAGCAAGCCCGCAAATTCTGTCACCCCGGATTCTAGCTGGCGTACGAATCAGATGTACATTTTGTCGGTGACGAATGTAATGGCGATGGAGGCATGGAACTCATACCTCAATAAGTTCCCAAATGACCTGACGGTCGTTGCGAGTAATCAACTGATATTCACGTTGGTCGATGAATCCGGACTGAAGATATGGGCGACGACTAATAGCGAAGTGACCGCGACCACAAACATTGTGGCAAATTCCTGGCTGGGAGCGACGAACCTCGATTTCGCACCTGTTCGTCCGTTCAACTTCAGAATCCCGCTGACGAACATCATGTCCTACATGCCGCCGATGCAGTATTCGCATTCCGGCACAACTTTCGTAAATACCAATAACGGCTTCGAAGTCCTTCCGGCCGGGGATGCGCTTTATATTCCACAGTGGAAGATTCAGGCGACAAACAGACTGCAATACCTTGTCATACGGAACAATCGCGTGGTGGATGTCGTGAACTCCGGTGATCTGGCGTTCACTATCGACGTCACTGGCAATCTTCAAAAATCGGGACTGGACGGAAATAATCTGTTCGGAATGTGGGATACAAATCAGCCGCCGAATTGGAGCAGCCCAATCGGTATTGCCAATCAACTGAACATCTCGTCAAACCTGTTTTATCCAAACGCCGATAATCTTTGGAAGTCATACAACGAAACCGTGAGTGACCGTCCGGGCAGCGTCATTAAGTTTGCAAACTTTTTATATACGAAGGCAACAAACAGCGGCGTGTATACAAACATGCAAGCGCCGTTTACGCCGCTGTGGACATTGCTGCAGACAAACGCATGGCGTGTTAACGATCCATTTGTTCACTACAACTTCCGTGAATTGGATTCGGTTGATGGTGCGTCACTGCTCCTTGCCCGCCAGCTCTCGAAATACACAAATTTGTGGGCATTCATTAAGACTGCGGATCCAAGTATCGGGAACATGAATCCCAATTACAACCCGTGGGGTGGTTATCACGAGCCTGCTAAAGCGCCGACGGGAGACGAAGCTGAAGGACTCCCAGGACCTTATGAATTTCAGTATCGAGATCCCGGCATTGGCCGTTCTGACGACTGGGATTTTCCGTCCACTCTGTTCCCAACTATTGGCTGGCTTGGGCGAGTTCATCGCGGGACACCGTGGCAGACGATTTATTTGAAGTCTGAATCAGTCGATACCAACAAGTGGGAGCATTGGGCACACAACGTTTTCACGCAGCCAACGAACGATTGGCGATTACTGGATATATTTACGACGGCGCCGAATGAGAACGCTTCGCGTGGCTTGCTGTCGGTGAACCAGACTAACCTCGCTGCGTGGTCTGCGGCGTTGAGCGGCGTCATCGTGCTATCAAATTCGATTGATGATAACAATGTCTTTGCTGGTGTAGTGCCACAATTTACTCCGATGGATATCAAGCCTTCGTCGATCGAATTATCGAACATTTGGTATTCAATCCTCGAGACAAACCGTGTGCTGACGGGCTTCACGCATATGGGTGACTTTCTCGCGATTCCCCAACTCACTGTTAAATCTCCGTTCCTGAACCTCAGCGATCCGCAGAAACAATGGGCGATTACCGACGCTGCCTATGAACGGATTCCCCAGCAGATACTTTCCCTACTCAGATTGGGCGAACCGCGCTTTGTTGTTTATTGCTGGGGACAATCCTTAAAGCCCGCGGATAACTCCATTGTTTTTGATCCGCCGAATTTGCGGCCCGAATTGCAGAACGTCTGCACGAATTACCAGATCACAGGCGAAGTCGCCACGCGTGCCATTATCCGGTTTGAGCAACGACTCGAACAAAGGGGCAGCGCGACTGTTACCAATTACCAGGGAGTTGTGGAAACGTACAACATTTTGCCTGGAGATTAGAATGTCGAAAACTTTGTCAGTTTTGCCGGGAAACGTGTTCGCACGGATGCGGATACATAAAAGGAGTGAGTGAGTATGAACTTAAGACCTAGAACATGGTTTCTGATAAGCATTGTGCTGTTTATCGCAGCGTGGTGCTTCTGGCAGCTGGGAGAACAACGCCGCGCTGCCACCCAACCACACGCCACCACAAACTCCTCCGTCGGCATCGCCCCGGTGGCGGTCACCAAGTCTACCGCTGCGGCAGCAACCGTTGTTTATCCTGATAATCTTGTCGTTTCAGGCATCTCTACGAATCTCGAACATCCTGCCAGTCCAAACGATTACCGTGTCAGCAACACCACCGAGTCGTTCGATGACCTAGCTTTACGAGACAGTGCATTGCTTTTGCGTAATGCGTGGATCGATACCGCATCCAAACAGCCTTTACGTATTCCGGCCGAACTCCGCGCATCCGGCGATCCCGAGAGTTATCTGGTGCAGGCGAAAGGAATTATCACTCCCTCGTTTCGTCAGACGATCAGCTCGGTTGGCGGAACCGTTGTCTCGTATATTCCCAATAACGCCTATCTCGTAAGAGTTGCTGCTGGGGGCGCTCGCAAACTCGCAAATTCACCGGAAGTGCAATCAGTCCTTCCTTACGATCCAGTTTACAAATTGTTCAATTTGATGCCGGTCGCGATGGGGCATAAAGCAAACCCGATTGGGAAAGCGCTGCGCGTCACGTTGTTTGACGGAACCGAGAAAGCCGCGGCTGCTGGAATTGCGCAGTTGGGTGCAAAAATTGTCGGTAAGGACGAAACGCCGTTCGGATCCCAATTAATTGTTAGCGTTCCACTGTCATCCGATAACACCGTCGTCAAACTGGCGCAGATGAATTCGGTGCAATCGATCGAAATGTATGAACAACGCATTTTGATGAACGACCTGAGCCGTCAACGGACGCGCGTTGCCGTGAATACGTTTACAAACGGCAACTATCTCGGTCTGACCGGTACTAATGTATTGGTCAACGTCAACGATACCGGCGCGTACTCTGGCCATCCTGACTTGAGCAATCGCGTGTATGGTGTCACGAATGACTTGAACGGGCACGGCACGCACGTGGTTGGCACAATCATCAGTACTGGATCGAATGCTCCTTCGGGACTCGTGCTGACCAACTTTGGTTCAGTGACAAATGCGAGCTTCCGCGGCATGGCTCCGCAAGCTTCTGTATTTGTTTTGCCTTTCAATGCAGATCTTTCAGACAACCTCGACACCTTTAACTCGGACGCGGCGTTGGCGCAGATTGCCGCGCGCAGCAACCTATTTGTTTTTGGTAAAACGAACACGCTGATTTCCAATAACAGCTGGGGCTATGGCTCTCGTGCCTACAATTCGTCAGCAGCGATCTTCGACGGTGCCGCACGCGACGCTTTGCCTGATGTGCCGGGATCGCAGCCGGTGCTCTTCGTCTTTGCCGCGGGTAATCGCGGTGGAGCGGGGGACTTGTGTTT
The DNA here is from genome assembly GCA_966112985.1 of uncultured bacterium. Lineage (GTDB taxonomy): Bacteria > Verrucomicrobiota > Verrucomicrobiia > Limisphaerales > JACDHS01 > CBHWET01. The sequence continues at coordinate 5,747 of CBHWET010000250.1, forward strand.
CCCATCAGAAACCGCGGACAGCATCAGTTCGCCTGCCACGATGAAAAATGGGTTGGCGGTTGGTGCCGTTGAAAATCTGCGCAAAATCAATTCGCAGGTGTTCTCGAATATGGTTCAGAGCCGAATGGGCGGGAACTTCAACATGTATTATACGTGCGACAATTGCACGTTTATCACGAATAACAGCGCTTTTCTTGGTCTGACCGATTCTTCGAATCAGGTTGCTGGGTTTTCGAGCCGTGGTAATAGCGGGATCAACAGCAAGAGCATTGGCCGTTTCAAGCCGGACGTCGTTGCTCCGGGCACATTCATGGTTTCGACCCGTCCAGTGGGAACGAATTGGGCCGAATCGTCTTATTATAATCCCACGAATGTAATCGATGGATATACGATTCATGACATCGTATTGAAGTCCGGACAGACGAATCATTTTCCGCCGGTCATTGTCCCAGACAATACAGTGCGCATTTCTTTCGTCGCAACTTCCATACCTGCATTCACGAATGATCTTCTGGTGTATGCGGCGACTTCACCGTCGCCGTCGTCTGTCGCCGGAAGTTTCGTCGGGACGAACATCCTGGTGATCACGAACATCACGACAACCAATTGCTACGGCGATTTCTGGTATGTCGATGTTGTTAACCCGAGCAACCAGACGGCGATTTACGATTTCAGCGCGCGAGTGTTCGCGACGAATAAAGGGACAGTGCTGATGACGTTAAGCAATTTGAATGAATCGTTGGACACAAACCATCTGTATCGCTTCGAAACAGGAACCTCAATGGCGGCGCCCGTCGTATCCGGACTGGCAGCATTGATGCAGGAATTTTTCGAGCAACGGCTGCAGCGTACGAACAGCCCGGCACTGATGAAGGCATTGCTCATCAACGGTGCGCGGTCGGTCAGCAGCGCTTATCACCTGCAAACCGATCCTTTGGTCAATCAACAGGGCTGGGGCCTTGTGAATATTCAAAACAGCATTCCATCGCTTCTCAATACATTGAGCAACACAACCGATGAAGCGAAGTGGCCGATTCGTTTTTTTGATCAAGACCCGACCAATGCGTTGTCCACGGGGCAAAGTCACACTTACACGCTTGCCATGACAAACGCCGTGGCACAGCAGGCGCCGTTGCGCATTACATTGGTATGGACGGATCCCCCGGGCAACCCTGCGGCAACGATCAACCTGGTTAACGATCTCGACCTGATCGTGACCAATATTGACACCGGTGAAGTCTATTTCGGCAACAACTTCACGGGCAGCGGTGACTTCAGTGACGTGAACATGTTGACAAGTAATTCCGTTCCAGTGCTCTCGACTGGTGTCACGAACGATTTCATCAACAATGTTGAGAACGTTTATCTCAATGCTCCGCTTGGAAGTAACTATGCGATTCGAGTATCAGCGCGTCGTGTCAATGTTAACGCGGTCATCGCGCATACGAACGACATTGTGCAGGATTACGCACTCGTTATTTCGAGTGGCAATACCTCGATCACCAATGCTTTCACCGTCAGTCCGGCGGCCTTTGCGGTGGACACGAATGTGCCGTTAACAATTCTCGATATCGGTTCGAGCGATAGCACGAATGCGATCACCGGCAATAGAAGTCGTGGTGCGGTGATCGAGGCGCAACAGGTCGGCGCGAATCCATCCATGATGGTTTCAACCAATGGAACAAATTTACAGTGGCGTTTCTATGTTGTGACAAATGCAACGACGTTCACGAATGCGATCTTCTCGCTGTTCGCGGCACCAACACTCTCCGTTGCCCGCAACATCAGTGACCCATACGCAGTCGTGCAGGCCCTCGGTCCGAACAGCGGGTTGCCATTAGGCAGAAACGTTTCAGCGGATCTCGACCTGTATGTGAGCACAAACTCCGCAATTACGAATCTTGACGATTTGGCTGTCGGCCAGGCTTATAAGTCTCTCGACCGGTTTAGCGAGGAGGCTGTCATCCTGACGAACTCCAACCCGAACGACGTCTACTACAT
>CBHWET010000251.1:0-7721 GCA_966112985.1 uncultured bacterium
AGCAAATTCAATTCAAGGATTTACCGGTGTTGGTGTTGAGCTCTTCCGAAGAACCAAATCAGATCAAGAAGGCCTACGAACTCGGAGCAACCGCATACTTCGTCAAGACGCCGAACTACGGGGATGTCACCGAATTTCTGCGTTCAAGCCAGGTTGTGTAGTTCCACGTTCTTGCAAGCGAGCAATTGATTCGCGAACGTAAGAGTCTTCGAGGAACTTTTTATCGCTTTGCCGATGCGGTTCGACACGCCTCGGCCACGAGTGCCAGATGCTCTAGAAACTCTTCGCGTTTATCTTCTGGCAACGTAGCGAGAATTTCTGCCTGAAAGTCGACTGCCACTTCCCGGGCCTGCGTGTATTTTTCACGCCCGAGCGGCAACAGGCGAAGGACATTCGCGCGCCGATCTTTGTCGTGTGTCTTGCGCTCTACCAAGCCTGCCTGTTCCATTCTTTCGACAAGTGATGCAATCGTATTTGCGTCGCTGGACATTTTTTGGGCGAGATCACGTTGCATGAGTCCAGCGTCACCATTTTCCAACAGCGTGCGTAAGACTGTAAATTGATCGGGCGTCACGCCGAGGTGCGCGATCCGTCGACGGAATCCTTGATTCAATCCGTACCATGCATGCCGCAGTAAGATGGGCAGACGTCGCCGCTCGGGCGCATCAATCGGAAGAGATTTTGACGAATCGCGTTTCGGCATCGTTTCGTGAATTATGGATAATACGTGTAAGTATCATTAGCGTTGCATCCCGTCCAGCCTTGTTGAATAGTGCAGGAGTTTCTGCTGCCCCCGACAACATTGCGTTTATGAGATCAAAACTTGCGACGGTTACATTCGCGATCGGATTATTTTTCACTGCCGGGTCAAACTATGCGGCAGTATCGGGATGGCTGAACTGGCGAGGTCCAAGCCAGAATGGAAGTTCGCAAGCTAAAGGTTTGCCCGAAAACCTCGATCCAAAAAAGGCGCTCTGGACGGCTGAGTTTCCGGGTATGTCCACGGCGGTGGCCGCAAACGGGAAAATTTACATCATGGGCTTTACGGGCGAGGGACCGTTGCTGAAAGAAGGCGTGGCGTGTTTCGATGCTGAGACCGGGAAAAAGGTTTGGGAAAGGCTCTATCTCGATTTCATCAGCGACACCATCTACAAGCGATACGCGACATCGGCCCCAACGATCGATCCCGAAACCGGTAACGTTTACATGCAGGATACGCAAAGCATTTTGGCCGGTTTTACCCCCGATGGAAAACTTCTGTGGGAGCATTCCATGATGGAAGAGTTCGGTCGACTCACATTTCCGAACGGCCGTACCGCCTCGCCGGTTGTCGATGAGGATCTCGTGATCACACGCGGCATCACTGCAAACTGGGGCGCGCAAGGCCCAGCCTCCGATCGCTTCTATGCTTTCGATAAGAAAACGGGTGAGATCGTCTGGGCGTCGACGCCGGGTGCGCAACCGAAAGACAATTCATTTTCACATCCGGTTCTGTCATGGCTGGACGGAAAACGCGTGTTCTATGCGGCGACGGGCGACGGCTCGGTAGTAGGAGTCAATGCACGGACTGGCGAACCTATTTTTCGCATCGCATTATTTAAAGCAGGCATTAACTCCTCGGTTCTTCTGCATAAAGACAAGATTATCGCGATTTACGGAACTCCGTATGAACCGGGACAGATGGTGGCGTTGAAGATCCCGCACGTGACGTCAACGAATGCCACGGACCCGATCGTTGTTGAACGCAAGCAGGCGGAAGTATGGAGTAATCAAATTCGCACCTCGACCAGTTCACCGATTTTGGTCGGCGATCACATTTATGTAACCAGCGAAGTGGGCGACCTCGTTTGCGTTGATGCGAACAATGGCAATGTTCTTTGGAAGCTGAAGATTGGCATCGAGCAGCGGAATTCTTCTCCGCTCTATGCGGACGGTAAGATCTATGCGCCGATTTTAAATGACCCAAATAGTGGCGAAGCGGGCGACGAGGCAAGCGGCGGTCACGGAGCTCTTTATGTGATCAAGCCGACGGACACGGAAGGGAAGATTTTGTTCAAAGCATCGTTGGAAGGCAGGTGTTACGGGACCCCGACGGCTTACAATGGTAAAGTTTACATGCAGACGACAAAGAAGCTGTACTGCTGGGGGCAAAAAGCAGTGGAAGCGAACGATATAACTTCAGAGCCTGTGCAAAAACCGCAGTCGGGTGACGCCGCCCAACTACAGATTATTCCTTCGGAGTTGTTGTTGCAGCCGGGAGAGACCGTTTCGTTTCATATTCGTTCTTTGGACAAGAACGGTCTAACGGTTCAGGACAACATCGATCCGAAATCCGTCAAATGGGCCAGTTTCATTCCGCCTACTGCGAAAGTTAAAGCGACGATGAAGGGCGCATTCGACGGCAACGGCAAGCTGGTCGCTGCGGCGGACAAAGTGCCGTCCGCAGGTGCATTCGAAGCGACACTAACGACTTCTTCGGGCAAAGAGATCAAAGGATATATCCGCGGCCGCGTGCTGCCGGGCCTTCCGATCAAGCAAGACTTTGAAAGTTTTAACCTGACGGAGACGACCACAAACGCTGTGGAGCAGCCGACTCCCTTTGCTTACCCGCCGCTGCCATGGATTGGCGCACGGTTTAAGTTTGAAGTCCGCGACAAGGATGGCAGCAAAGCACTGACCAAAACCATTGATAATCCGTTCTTCCGCCGCGCCACTGTGTTCATGGGGAGTCCGCTTTTAAAGAATTATACAATCGAAGCCGATGTCATGAGCGACGGTAACAAGCGCAAAATGTCGGATGTTGGCGTGATTAACCAGCGCTACAAAGTGTTATTGAAAGGGAATGAGAAGACGTTGGAGATCAATTCCAACGAAGAGTTATTCAAGTTCTCAGTGCCGTTCAACTGGTCGCCGAACGTTTGGTATCATCTGAAGTCGCGCGTGGATGTTGCCCCCGATGGATCGGGTGTTGTTCGTGCGAAAGCCTGGAAGAAAGGCGATCCGGAACCGGAACAATGGACGCAAGAAGTTCCCGTGAAAGAGGCGCACACCACTGGTTGTCCAGGCTTGTTTGGTTTTTCGCCACAAGATATGCGCGCTTTCATCGATAACATTTCTGTGACTGCCAATTGATTCTGAAAGATTTCGTTATGAAGACTTATTCTAAACTCTTTTGTGCCGTTGCAGCCTGCGGCTTCTTGCAATCAGCGTTTGCTGCCGATTGGCCGCGTTGGGGCGGAAACGACCCAGGGCGGAATATGTATTCTCCTGCCAAAGGACTGCCCGCAACTTTTAACGCCGGGAAACCAAAAGCAGGCAGCGAGGACATCGATCTTGCGACTACGAAAAATGTCAAATGGGTAGCGAAGTTAGGGTCGCAGAGTTACGGCAATGTTGTCGTTGCGCAGGGCAAAGTATTCGTGGGAACAAACAACGAAAATCCGCGTGACCCACAACATCAAGGCGATCGCAGTATTTTGATGTGTTTCGACGAAAAGACCGGCGAATTTCTCTGGCAATTGGTCGTGCCGAAACTGGCTTCCGGCAAGGTCAATGATTGGGAAAACCTTGGCCTTCTTTCGTCACCATGTATCGAAGGGAACCGCGTTTATCTCGTGACGAGTCGTTGCGAAGTCATGTGTCTTGATATCGACGGCCAACGGAATGGAAACGATGGCGCGTTCAAAGACGAAGCGAAGTATGTCGCCGGGCCGGGAAAACCACCGGCAAAAATCGGCGAGAAGGATGCCGATATTATTTGGAAATACGACATGATGGATGAACTCGGCGTGTTCCCTCATAACGCCTCGAACTGTTCGGTCCTCGTTGTTGGTGACAAAGTCTATGCATGCACATCGAACGGGCAGGATTGGACGCACGTTAATATTCCTTCGCCAAACTCGCCCAGTTTTGTTGCCCTCAATAAAACAACAGGTGAACTGGTTGGCGAAGATGACGCGCATATCGGATCACGCATTTTCCATGGTCAGTGGAGTTCGCCATCCAGCGGTACCGTTAACGGCAAGCAGCTTGTATTTTTCGGCGGTGGCGACGGTTGGTGTTATGCATTCGACGTCAATCCCGTTAAAGAAGGTGACAGCGCGTTTCTTAAGACAGTCTGGAAAGCGGATTGTAATCCTCCCGAATATAAAACCAAAGATGGCCAGCCCGTGAAATACCCTGCCCCGGAAGGCCCGAGCGAAATCAATGCGACTCCTGTATTTTATAAGAATCGCATTTATGTCGCGACCGGTCAGGACCCGGAGCACGGCGAAGGTGTCGGTCATCTCGTCTGTCTTGATGCGACAAAGACCGGCGACATCACGAAGTCGGGTGTCATTTGGGACTACAAAAAAATCCATCGCAGTATATCAACAGTCTCGATCGATCCAGACACCGGTTTGCTCTTCGTCGGCGATTTCTCCGGCTTCGTTCATTGCCTTGATGCTGAAACGGGTAAGGAATACTGGACACACGACATGAAAGCGCACATGTGGGGGTCGACGCTTGTCGCCGACGGGAAAGTTTACTGCGGCGATGAAGACGGAGACTTCACTGTCCTCGCCGCGACAAAGGAAAAGAAAGTATTGAGTGATACGAATCTCGGTGCGCCAGTTTACTCGACACCGATTGTCGCAAATGGAGTTCTGTATGTTCACTCGAACACGCACCTTTATGCTTTTTACGATGAATCGAAGAACCCGGCCCTGAAAGATAAGGCTCCGAAGGTCGAACTGAACGAGAAGAAGTAAGTAATGAGATATGTCTGACAGTATTTCCGCGGAACAAATAAAATCAGCGCAGGAGAAGCTCGATGCTCATTTGCGCGAAATAATTTCCTGGCACTTTTCACCCGAGAGCGGCTGTCCTTTTTGGTTGGATTGGGCAAAGAAGAATTTCGACCCTCGCGTTGAAATAAAAACATTCGCCGACATGTTGAAATTCCCTCACTTCGCTGACGAATCGCTGCGCGATTTGCAGCCCGAGGTGTGGGTGCCGGCTAAGTTGAAAGGCAAACCGTTCAACATTTTCGAAACCGGTGGCACGACGGGCATGCCCAAACAACGCATCGGCTGGGAAGATTACAAAGTCGATTATAGCGAGTTCTCGACGAAGATTTCAGACGAACATTTTCCGCGTAATCATTACTGGTTGATGATGGGACCTACGGGACCGCGCCGGTTGCGTCTCGCCATCGAACACCTTGCCAACGTGCGAGGCAGCTCCTGCTATTTTATCGATCTTGATCCTCGTTGGGTGAAAAAAGTCATCAGCAACAAGCAATTCGATCAGGCGCGGGCTTACATGGACCACGTGGTCGACCAGGCTGTAACGATCCTGAAGCACCGCAAAGTCAGCGGCTTGTTCACGACCCCGAAACTCCTCGAAGCGCTTTCGGAGAAAATCAATTTGTGGGATGCCGGTATTCGCGGCGTATTCTGCGGCGGAACGACGATGGCGCCGCAATATGTTCGTTACATTGTGGAAGAAGTGTTGGAAGGACGAATCGGGTTTTATCCAACTTATGGCAACACGTTGATGGGCCTGGCTGCCAGCGTTCCATTGCGCCCTGAAGATAATTTTTCAATCACATATTACGCACCGCAGCCACGAGCCGTTTTGAGAGTTGTTGATCCGAATAATACTTCACAGTTGAAGAATTATGGCGAATGGGGGCGTGTTGAGCTGACTACGTTGACAAAGGAATTCTTCATGCCCCGATTTCTTGAGCGTGATGAAGCAATTCGCCGCCAACCTCGTGCGCCCTATGCATGGGACGGCGTCGCTGAAGTGCGCCCGTTCGGCGCCATGGAAAAGAACATCGTGGAAGGTGTGTACTAACAGCTGTGTAATGAGCACCATTCCTCATATCCCCGTTCTTCGCCGCGGCAGGCCGTACGAAAGCCTCGACAAGATGAATGTTGTTGATCATCGCAACGGCTCGACTCTGGCGCAGGTGAGCACGATCAATGCGGGCATCATACGGAAGGACTTGTCGCGAATTGCCGAATCGCGAGCGGCGTTGAAAAGATTTAGTACGAACCAATTGCTCGAAATCTGTGTCAAAGCGGGCGAGCAGTTTGTCAGCGGTACGTTGCCGTTTGGCGATAAAGGTCACACGCAGTCGCCGCAGCAGTATATCGAAACATTGGCAGCCACCAGCGGATTGCCCCATGTGATGGTTCGCCGAAACATGACGAAAATTCAAAATGCGCTGACGAACATGAAGACCGTGCTGAACGGCCTCACGCGTGGATTGGACTTGTCGATTATCGATCGCGGTTTTGGCGAACAGAACGGAGCGCGGGTCAGCTACTTCCCAACGACGCAGGCTTTGGGTCTCGTGATGCCCAGCAATTCGCCAGCTGTGAATTCGCTTTGGTTGCCGGCGATCGCCCTGAAAATTCCAGTCATCATTAAGCCCGGTCGCGAGGAACCCTGGACACCGTACCGATTAATTCAGGCCTTCATCGCAGCAGGTTGTCCTGCCGAAGCATTTGGTTTTTATCCGACGGACCACGAAGGCGCAGGAGAAATCCTACGAAGTTGTGGGCGGGCGCTGATCTTCGGGGATAAAACTACAACGGCACAGTATGCCAATAATCCAGCGATTCAAATTCACGGTCCGGGGTTCAGCAAGATTCTGATCGGTGATGACGAAATTGAGCGTTGGCCGGAGTTTATCGACCTGATGGTCGGCGCCATTTCCGATAATGGCGGCCGCAGTTGCATTAATGTTTCTGCGGTCGTCGTGCCAAAGTACGCCGCTGAAATTGCAGATGCCCTGGGCAAAAAACTCGGTCCCGTCGCGCCGACGAAGCCAGAGGATGCAAACGCGCGGTTGTCTGGGTTCGCAAATCCAAAGATGGCCGAGTTCATCGATGCAAGTATTGAAGAGGGTTTGAAGACGCCCGGCGCCACGGAGGCTACGGCGAAATATCGTGACGGTTCTCGCAAAGTCCAGTTGGAAGGCGGCACTTACCTGCGGCCAACGATTGTTCATTGCGATTCGTTCGCTCACCCACTTAGCAACCGAGAATTTCTTTGCCCGTACGCCAGTGTTATTCAGGTTCCGCAGAGTGAAATGCTGAAACAGATTGGGCCATCTCTTGCCGTGGCCGCGATCACCAAAGATAACGCGTTCATCGAGCAGTTGCTCGAATCACCGCTGATCGAACGTTTGAACATTGGGCCGATTTCCACGATGAACGTTTCGTGGGACCAACCGCACGAAGGCAACATGTTCGAGTTTCTTTACAAACGTCGTTCGATTGAATTTGCGCAGAAATGAACACGCGCCGCATTTAACCGTCTTAGATACATGTCGAAGTCCGAGAGTCCAATGCAGAGCCCTCTTCAGCAGGACAAAACCTCGGTTCTTTCTCCGTTCGATTTTCATGCGCGGACTCGCCTCGTATTTGGCGCTGGATGCGTCGACAAGGTTGGTGGACTTACTGCGGAAATTCGGGTTAAGAAGGTGCTGATCGTCACAGACTCAGGCATTGTCGCCGCCGGTCATGCAGATCGCGTTCGCAAAACGCTTGAAGATTCAAACATCGCGACGGTTCTCTTCGATAAAGTTCGCGAAAACCCGACAACGGCTGATGTGGCTGCGTGCCTTGCGGTTGCGAAACAATCGGGAATTGACGGTTTTATCGGGCTGGGTGGCGGCAGCAGCATGGATACTGCGAAGGGTTGTAACTTTCTTCTCACCAATGGCG
>CBHWET010000252.1:0-7720 GCA_966112985.1 uncultured bacterium
CTGTATTGTGCCATGCGGAGCGATTGTGACTCGCGATCGAAACGGGAAAATACCAATCAAGTTCCAAAGTTATTTCGAGAAGCGCAGAGAAATTCAGCTCAATCAAAAATTTAATAGGATGATTGTGGTCACTCGGTTTATGCGCGACGAACTGCTGAAAAACGGTTTCGACAACAACAGGATCGAGATACACGCGCCAGTGCCACGGATGGGAGACGCTTCTTTGCGTGCGAATTTTAGCGAAAGAAATTTAATTCTTTTTGCAGGTCAAATAATTCGCGGCAAAGGCGTGGATGTCTTGCTGAAGGCGTTGAGCAGAATCAAGACGCGTTTCGAATGCATTATTTTAGGGGACGGAAGTCATCGGAATTATTGTGAGAAGCTTTCAACGCGTTTGGGGCTCGATGGAAGAGTCCGGTTTGTCGGGTTTGTTCCGCAGGAGGAGCTGAAACGATATTATCGCGAGTGCACTGTTGTTGCAGTGCCTTCGGTCTGGCCGGAACCGTTTGCCACAATTGGAATGGAAGTTATGCGATACGGTATTCCGGTTGTGGCGTTCGACGTTGGAGGAATACGTGACTGGCTGATCGATGGGGTTAATGGATATCTGATTCCATGGATGGACGAAGCAAAGTTTGCGAGCCGTCTGGAAGAGCTCCTCATTGATAAGAAAAAGGCGCAGACACTCGGTGAGCGTGGGCTCGGAATGGTCGACGAAAAGTTCAGTTTTCCGCAATATATTTTGAACCTCGAATGCATGTTTCATCGGGTTCTGGACGAGGCCAAAGTGACGTCAAGTCCCCGTTCAGGCGGTTCCCTCGTTCGCCAGCCGCATTTAGCCGATGGGACGACCGTCTGTGTGCCCGATTGTTAAGAGAGCACATAAATTTTTATTCTGAAGCTGTACAAAAATGCGAGAGCAGCTTCACAAAAAAATGGCATTTGTTCCGCGACTCGTGGCGATCACTGGGGGGAGTGGAGCGGGAAAATCACGACTGGCTGCGCTTCTGAAAAGAGCATTTGGAAAGGAGGCCCTCGTGATCTCATTGGATGATTTTTACCGCGACAGGTCCCACCTGTCATCATCCAGGAGAAATGCGATCAACTTCGATCATCCAAATGCCATTGATTGGAAAGAGGTGCGGAGAGTTTTAACAGCGTGTCAGAACGGAGAGGCAGTCACTTTACCGTCATACGATTTCGTCACCCATACGCGGCGACCGCGCCGGACAACTCTAAGTCCAAAGCCCTTAATTATTTTCGAAGGCCTTTGGCTTCTGCGAGCAAGGTGGCTGCGAAATACATTCGATCTTGGAATTTACGTAGACTGCTCCGAATCGCTCAGGCGAAAACGTCGTCTGCGACGCGATTGCATGAAGCGTGGAAGGATTCGTGAGTCAGTGGAACAGCAGTTTCTCGAATGTGTGAGCCCTATGCATAACGTTCATGTCGCTCCGCAGCGTGGCTATGCAGATGTCCTCGTGCTCTCCCCTTGGAGCAAAAGCCAGCTCGAGAATTTGATAACCAAAATTACAGCGATTCTGAAAACCACCTATGTTGCAAAATGAGTATGAAATTATAACGCGCCGTTTTCTAGCGGCGCAGACCGTCACTGGACGGGCTCGCCTGAATGCATATGCAATTTGGAAATGCGTTTCATGGAGACTCATAGTGTCTGGGGCAACGGCACTGAAACGAGCTTTCGATATCATCGTGAGCCTTGGATTTCTCATCATGTTCTCTCCGCTGTTTGCGCTGATTGCTTTGCTCATCAAAATAGAAGACCGCGGTCCAATAATTTTCGCGCAAACCCGCGTAGGCACCTTTGGGCGGACATTCAAAATGTATAAGTTTCGATCGATGTGCCTTAACGCTGAGGAAAAAATGAAAGAGCTAATAGCGCAAAATCAGCACTCCGAGGGCGTCACGTTCAAAATTAAAAATGACCCAAGGATTACGAAAATCGGCAAATGGTTAAGAAAATTCTCGTTGGACGAGCTGCCGCAGTTTCTCAACGTGCTGAAAGGGGATATGTCGATTGTTGGTCCACGACCTCCTGTGCCGCGCGAAGTCGAAAAATATACTTTGCCTGATCGACGCCGTCTTTTTGTCACGCCTGGGATTACTTGCTTATGGCAAATAGGTGGGCGGAGTGAAATAGACTTTTCCGGCCAAGTGCAGCTCGATGTCCAGTATATCGAGAGCCAAAGCTTTTTCGGGGACATTAAAATATTATTGAAAACCGTTCCCGCCGTTCTTTTCAGCAAAGGAGCATATTGATGAAAGCTCTCTTGATCTGTCCCGACAAAGGAAATGCAAGTACGTGGCCTGACTCATATCCGCTTGCCGCGACGTCAATTTTAAGCAAACCGTTGATCTTCTATTGGATCGAATACTTCGTGGAGCGAGGTGTGAAGGAGTTGATTGCGTTGTGCTCCGATCGACCTGACGTTATGCGTGGTATCGTCGGGGACGGTTCCCGGTGGGGAATCAAACTTGATGTTGTTCCCGAGCGGTCACAGCTTACGATAGACGAAGCACGGCATAAATACTTTGCCGCTTCAAACGGCTCTTCTGCGGTCTTGGCGAATATTGCGGTGGTAGACAGACTGCCTTCGAGCACCGCAAAGATTTTTGAAAATGGGGAGATTTTCTTTAATACGATTCGTTGTGTTTTGCCAGATGCAGGCGTGAACAGAGTCGCAATGCGGCAGCTTAGTCCGGGCGTTTGGGTATCAACGAACGCACAAATCCCGGCATCGGCAGTTCTTCTAAGCCCCTGCTGGATTGGGCATCACGCGCGTGTTGGGGAAGGCGCAACCATTGGGCCAACGGCTGTTATTGAAAATAATGTGATTGTAGGGCGCGGCGCTATCCTTCGAGATGCTCTGATTCAATCACACAGTTACGTGGGCGAGTTTACGGAAGTTCGTAACTCCATCGTATCGGGTAATTTGTTGTTCAACTGGAAAACGAACTCACAGGTTGTCATCAAAGACCCGTTTCTGCTCGGGAGCGTCATAGCTGCGCGTTCGAAACCTCGCCGGGCGAGCAATCTCTTCGGAAGGGCCGCTGCTTTGGTCACTGCCATAATGACGGCGCCGCTTGCTGCGACTTATATTGCTATCTGTCGTCTCAAAGGTATCAGAGCCATCGAGCCGAAGGTCGCCGGAGTCAAGTGCGGGGAGGAAGTCTGCAGAATTAAATATTATGAGTTTCAAGCAGCGGCAGGATACGCCGGGCGATGGCCACAACTATTTAACATCATTCGCGGGGAATTTGCGTGGTTTGGCAACCGCCCGCTTGACCCTCGGGAAATAGCAAAACTAAAAACGGATTTTGAGAAGCTGTGGCTTGAAAGCCCTATTGGCATGTTTTCGCAGGCTGATGCAGCCGGTTGTTGGAAACATAATTCTGACGAAGCCAAGGCGCATGCCAGCTTTTACGCAATTCGGCACGGAACACCACTAAACTGGACCATCTTTAAGGCGGTTTTGAAGAACTGGAGATTGGCCCAACAGCACTTAAGTGCTCGCAAGGAATCACGAACAGGTAGAGATCGCATCTTCGATTTGGGACGCGTTGTTTCGGATTTTCTTTCGCTTTGAGCTCAGAATTATGGCCGTGATTATCTCAGTTTTGAAGCTTCTGATGGCAATTGCGGGGAATATCTCAACCAGGTCTGAGTGGGTGGCGGTCTTTACAACGGTGCCGACCCCTGATTGTAGGCGCTCTTCTTTTGGAATTAAATTCTCGTGTCTTTTCGGAGGAGCATGCTGAGAAAAGTCAACGATTTACAAATTATGAAAGTGCAACACAACGGAGATTCGCTGCTTATTACCGGCGTCAAAGAACTAGGTGCAACTAACGCAAACGCCTTTCGTGATCAAGTCCGCGCTTCGGTGAGTGACAGCCATAGATTTATTGAGATTGATCTTTCGGAAACGATGTTTCTCGACAGTTGCGGTCTCGGTGCGTTGATTTCGCTGCACAAGACGATTTGTGGCCGAAACGGTTTGGTGCGGCTCCTCAATCCCACGCCCCCGGTTCAGCAGATTCTCGAACTGACTCGCATGCATCGCATTTTTGAAATCGTGAAGCGTTAATATGTCCGCGACCGTCACTTCAGAAAAGGCAGCGACGTTACGCGTTTCGTCAGCTTGCGACCTCCAGAAGGTCCGTCCGATGACGAAAGCGGTGCGAGACTTTTTAGCAGCTGAAGGTGCGACAGAAGAGGAATTTGCGGCGTGCGAATTGGCACTCGTTGAAGCGTGCAACAACGCTGTGCTTTACGCGACGCAGCCAGGACGAAAAAAATCGATCGATGTCGAAGTGACCTGTGGAGATGCCGAAATCGAGCTCAAGGTTCATGATCATACCAGCGGTTTTCGGATGCCCGACCTTTCCAATTTGCCGGATCAAGACAACGAGAACGGACGGGGATTGTTTATCATGCGCTCTTTGATGGACGCAGTGAGCTACATGTGCAATGAGGCAGGCAACACACTGGTAATGAGGAAGCGCCGGTCTAATTTGCGCAATGATGGATTATCGCTCGAAGCCTTAAGCGACCTTCACAGGCGTTTGGCGGAAAGCGAGTTGATTATTACTGACATGACCAATGAGCTGAGCTCGTGCTATGAAAGTCTGTCAGCGATCTTTCGGGCTGGTGCGGATTTGGGCAAAACAAATGATCTAAAGGAGTTTTCGTCTTCACTCTGTCGAGAGCTTCTCGAGATAACAGCATCAGATTGGTTTGTTTTACGGCTTGTGCCTGCCGATGAAGCAAGATTGCTGGTCTATGCTTCGCATCCAGTGGTCGAACTCGAACCTCTCGCGGTTGGAATCTTCTGCGATTCTGATTTAACGGCAGAAATGAAAGCCGCCGTCAGTCGTCGCGACGTATGGTTCAATTCTCGCTCTCCATTGGACGCGTGTGATCCATTGCGACTCTCAATGCCGAATTCTTTTGGGCTCGTGCATCCATTCTTTTTTGGAGAGACGCTTATGGGCACGTTGGCGGTGGGGAAATTCCAACATCGTGCAGCTTTCAATGCGGCGAACGCCCAGGTGGTCCATACCTTTGCCGAATTTTTGGCGATTCAAATTGCCAATGCAAGGATGCGGGAGGAGCAATTAAATCACGAGATCGTTGCTCACGAACTGCAAATCGCGCGTAACATTCAACGAGCTCTTTTGCCCCGCGCGTTACCAAACTTAAAAGATCTTAAACTCGCTGGATTCTATGACAGCGCGCGACAGGTCGGCGGTGATTTTTATGACGTAATTGCGTTGGGCGACGATGGACTCGTGCTTGTCGTGGCAGATGTCATGGGAAAAGGTATTCCGGCTGCGATGTTTGCTGCGATTTTTCGCAGCCTCTTGCGTTCGTCACCAGAGTTGAATTCTCAACCAGCGACGCTGCTGTCGCGTGTGAACCGCCTATTGTTCAATGATTTGTCCGACGTAGACATGTTTATCACGGCGCAAGTGGTCTACGTGGATGCTCGCAACCGGAAGCTCAAAACGGCAAGTGCGGGGCACTGCCCAATTCTGCTCGCCAGTCAAAACGGTGATGTGCAGACGATCTCTCCAGAGGGGCTGCCGATTGGGGTATCTCCAGAAGAAAACTTTGCAGAGGAGACGCTGCGATTTACCAACGGCGCAAGAGTAATTCTCTACACAGACGGTGTCACAGAAACACGCGATTCGACAGGCCAGCTTTTTGGCCAGGAACGACTCGTCGAGTGGCTTCTTAGAAACCGGAATCAAAATGCCGAGCAACTAAAACGGAGCCTCGCTCAGGAACTGGCGCAATTTCGCGGGCATGCGCCATTGCAGGATGATCAAACGTTTTTAGTGCTCGTCGAAGAAAGGACCGATTATGGCACACAAGATTTTGGTGGTAGATGACCAGCCGTTCATGGTGCGACTGATCCAACACCATTTGGAACGCGCTGGTTATCAGTTAATCAAAGCTCGAAATTCTCAAGAGGCCAATGCAGCCATAATTGATCAGAGTCCACAGTTGCTTCTCATGGCAGAAAAGGCCGCCGAAGTTGTTACGGCGGCTCAACCTGAACCCAGTTTGGCTCCCGCGATTCCCGTTATTCGAATGACTGATGTCCCGGCAACCATGTCAGAACAAAAGGAATCTGAGACTGAGGTCATTCTTCGAAAACCTTTCAGTCCGGCGAAACTGGTTGCTGAAGTGAGGCGCCTTCTTACAGACAAGCCTCCTGAACACGCTTAACAAAATATCCGAAATCCGATGAAACCGGTTCTACCTCTTTTCATCATGCTTGATGCATGTGGTTGGGAAATCGTTAAGAATAGTGCATTCCTAAACAATTTGGCACCGACACGTAAAAAGTTGACGTCGGTGTTTGGCTACAGCTCAGCATGCGTGCCGTCGATTGTGTCCGGGCGTTGGCCGGACGAGCATCGAAACTGGTCCTACTTCGTTTACGATCCGAACCATTCTCCATTCCAATTTCTCCGACCGTTGAGATGGCTTCCAAAAGGGATCACGAGCAGGAGGATTTTCCGAAGGTGGCTGACAAAGGCGGTTCGTGCCCGGCTACAATTCAAAGGGTATTTTGATCTCTACAATATTCCGTTCGAACACATTTCTCTTTACGATTTTAGTGAGAAGAAAAGCCCCTTGAAGCCCAACGGGATGAATCGAGGATCTAATATCTTCGACTTCCTCGAATCGGCCGGTATCCCATATTTCGCCAGCGATCCCGATCTAGTAGAAGAGCAGAACTTTCCCAGATTGATTTCGGCGATCAAGACGGGCGAGATCGATTTCGCGTTCTCGTATTGGCCCGGTCTTGATGGCTTGCTGCACCGTGTCGGCAATCAATCGCCAGAGATTCCGTTAAAACTGGCGAGCTACGAACAATGGATTCAAGAGGTCGTTGCAGCCGCTAAAGAACAATACGAAGAGGTTCGTCTGTACGTGTTCAGCGATCATGGAATGGCCAATTGTGATGAGCTGGTTGACTTAAAGAGCAAAATTGAGGCGCTGCCTATCCATTTTGGAACTGATTATGCCGTTGTCTACGACTCGACGATGGCGCGGTTTTGGTTTTTTAATGAAAACGCGAAATCATTGGTATCGGATGCATTGAGAAAAGTTCCAGAAGGCCGCATTGTTCCAGATTCTGAACTACAAGAGCTTCGCGCCTTTTTCCCTGATCATTATTTTGGTGAGCTAATCTTTCTTTTACGCGAAGGGGTTTTGCTGGTGCCCAGCCACATGGGCGAACGACCTATCCGCGCCATGCACGGTTACCATCCGTCTGAAAAGCATAGCTTTGCTACGTTGTTTACTAATCAACGCACCGTGCCAGAGGACATTACGGCGATTCCTCACATTTATCATTTGATGGTTGTAGAAGCCGAAAATGCGAAATCCGAAAATCATGCGGCCGCCGCTTTGGTGGCTTAATTCAAATGAACATCGCTCTCAATTCATCCGCAGTTAATCGCTGGACGCAGCAGTTTTGGACGAGTTGCTATTTTAAATTCATTCTTCCGCATATTGAGCGCGCCCATATTTACGGCGTACACCTGGATGTTAGTGTT
The DNA here is from genome assembly GCA_966112985.1 of uncultured bacterium. Lineage (GTDB taxonomy): Bacteria > Verrucomicrobiota > Verrucomicrobiia > Limisphaerales > JACDHS01 > CBHWET01. The sequence goes on from CBHWET010000252.1 coordinate 7,594, forward strand.
CTGTCGCCTAAAATCCGAAATCGCATTTTGAACGTCGGATACGAAGATGCTGAACGCCGCGTTTGCCAGGACCTCCTGACGAGTTCTGATACCGTGCTTGAACTTGGCGGTGGCATTGGCCTCGTAG
>CBHWET010000253.1:0-7716 GCA_966112985.1 uncultured bacterium
TTTAAATTCGCAAAGCACGGGCAATGCGGCGCTGAAGTTTCGGACGCGTTTCCGCACATCGCGCAGGTCGTGGATGATATAGCGATTGTTAAGTCGATGACGACGGATGCGTTCAATCACGCTCCGGCACAAATTTTGATGAACACGGGATCGACACAGTTCGGCAGGCCCAGCATGGGTTCATGGGTGACGTATGGATTGGGAAGCGAATCGCAAAGTCTGCCGGGATTCGTCGTGATGAACTCGGCAGGAGGATTAAGCGGTGGTGCTTCTAATTATGGCTGCGGCTTTTTGCCGACGGTTTATCAAGGCGTCCCTTTCCGAAAAAGCGGCGATCCGATTCTCTCGCTTTCCAATCCGGCCGGTATTACTCCGCAAATGCAGCGCCACTCGTTGGATGTTCTGAAGAATTTAAACCAGCATCACCTTGATGTCGTCGGTGACCCGGAAATCGCCACACGCATTAATTCCTTTGAGATGGCGTTTAGGATGCAGTCGAGCGCGCCCGAGCTGATGGATATCTCCAAAGAGTCCAAAGCGACACTGGACATGTACGGGATTGAAGAAGGCAAACCATCTTTCGCCCGCAACTGTCTGCTCGCGCGTCGCTTGGTAGAACGGGGTGTTCGGTTTGTGCAATTGTTCCATGAAGGATGGGACCATCATAGTGATGTGACCGGAGGCGTTAAAAATCAGGCGGCGCTGACGGAAAAAGCTTCGGCTGCGCTTGTTAAAGATTTGAAACAACGCGGGTTGCTCGACGACACGATTGTCGTTTGGGGAGGCGAATTCGGTCGCACTCCGATGGTGGAGACCAACCCGGACGTAGGCCGTAACATGGGGCGCGATCATCATCCGCAGGCATTTACGATGTGGATGGCCGGCGGCGGAATTAAGCCAGGAATTACGTTAGGCAAGACTGACGAGCTTGGATTCCACATCGTCGAAGATAAAGTGCATGTGCACGACCTGCACGCGACGCTTTTGCACCTGCTTGGGTTCGACCACACGAAGCTGACATATCGTTTTCAAGGACGCGACTTCCGACTGACCGATGTCGAAGGCGAACTTGTCCAGAAGCTGCTGGCGTGAGGATTTACTGTTCGCTTTGATTGCGAACGATCAGGTAACGGACAAGCGGCAGATCATCGATGATTTTGCCGACGCATGAATCGGTAGCGCGTTTTAAGCGCAACAGCTCTTCTTCGTCGCCCGGTTTAACGTAAACGATGCAGAGGATTCCGGAATTTTTGTAAACGACCGTAATCGAGGCAACACGATCTTTAAACGGCTGCAATTGCCGAAAAATAAATTTTTCGATGTCTTCGTAAACCGGCGCCAGCTTCTTCTGCTGCAATTGCTCTTCGACCATTGTCTTTGGTTCTTCTTTAACGGCCGAGTAAAGGCGTGTCCCCAATTCACGGGCTTCCCGTCGAATCTGCTTTTCCTCAGGTGTTAATTGCTCCGGCGGAGGTTCGGGGCGCGACGGTTCGGCAGGCTTGCAACCTGCAAGCGCCCCACCGATGAAAACGGCCATAATTAGAACCTGAAAGTGTTTGATCATGTTGTCAGCGTTCGCGCAAAAACTTATACCCCGATGTCCTCATTCCAGAGCTCAGGATTCTTACGGATAAATTCATGCATGATTTGAACACATTCTTTGTCCTGCAGAATGTCAACCTGCACTCCTTGTGAACGAACGTATTCTTCCGGTCCGCGGAACGTAACATTCTCACCTACAATCACTCGCGGAATTCCATATAGCAGAATCGCTCCGCTACACATCGGACATGGCGAAAGTGTCGAATAAATCGTACAACGTCTGTAAACCGAAGCGCGTTGTCTCCCGGCATTTTCGAGACAATTCATTTCAGCGTGATGGATGACGCTGCCATGTTGAACGCGTTGGTTATGGCCACGGCCAATAATTTTGCCATCACACACCAAAACCGACCCAATCGGAATGCCACCGGCAGCGAGGCCTTTGCGTGCCTCTTCGATTGCTGCTGCAAGAAATGGGTCCATGAGTGATAAGGTAGAGACTTCGAGGGATTGCGCCAAATCAAAAAAGGACGGCTCAAAGAGCCGTCCCTTTTCGAAAACATGCCATCTTAAATCGCAGCAGCGACCAAGTCACCAACCTCGCGTGTTCCGTAGCCCATTTTACCGGCGGCAAGCGATTGAACCTTCGTGTTAATAATCTTTACGACGGCTTCTTCAATCGCCGCTCCAGCTTTCGCTTCACCAAGGAAATCGAGCATCATGCCGGCCGCATTGATCGCCGCGATCGGATTGATGACGTTTTGGCCGGTATATTTTGGAGCACTTCCACCCATCGGCTCGAACATCGAAGTACCTTCTGGGTTGATATTCCCGCCCGCCGCAACACCGAGGCCACCTTGGATCATAGCGGCAAGATCGGTAATGATGTCGCCGAACATGTTGTCAGTCACGATGACGTCAAACCATTCAGGATTCTTAACAAACCACATCACCGTTGCATCAACATGAGCATAGTCCTGTTTCACGTTTTTGTAGTTTGGTGCCAACTCGTTAAACGTACGCCACCAAAGATCGAAGGCAAACGTGAGAACGTTCGTTTTTCCGCAAAGAGTCAGTTGCGCAGTTTTGCCAGCGGCGACGTCTTCAGGCTTGAGACCTTTCCATGGCTTCCTGTCGCGGCGTTTTGCTGCGAGTTCGTAGGCGTACTTAAGACAGCGTTCAACGCCGAAGCGGGTGTTTACGCTTTCCTGGATGGCGACCTCCTGCGGCGTACCTTTGTATTGAAAACCGCCAGCGCCAGCGTAGAGACCTTCATTATTTTCGCGGACAACGATGAAGTCCACGTGTTCCGGCCCTTTATCTTTGATCGGGCAATCCTGAACTCGATAGAGCTTCACCGGACGGAGATTAATATATTGCTGCAATTCAAAACGGAGGCGCAACAGAATGCCTTTTTCGAGAATGCCGGGTTTGACTTGTGGGTGTCCGACAGCGCCGAGGTAAATTGCTTTAAACTTACGGAGTTCGTCGACGGCGTTATCCGGCAGGACTTCGCCGGTTTTGAGGTAACGATCACCCCCGAAATCGTAATGGTGCCAGTTCAGTTTGAATCCGAATTTTTTGGCAGCCGCTTCAGCCACTTTGAGCGCTTCACGCGTCACTTCCGGGCCTGTTCCGTCACCGCCGATAACTGCAATATCGTAACTTTTCATTGGTTTGAATCCGCCGATTTGGCGGGAGTGGGATGCTAGAGCTTTCAGGCTGAAGGGCAATGAATTTTTGGGTACTGCGCCCTTAGACTCACAGGCTCAGATTTGTACGGCGTGGCCCCGATACATCTGATCAACGCGCGCCGGTGAACATCTTCGGCAAAATTTCCGTTGCTTTTCCCGACCGTTCGCGGAAATTCGAACGTCTCACGTGAAAAACGTCACCGTCATCAAACACCCGCTAATCCAACACAATTTAAGTCGCCTTCGCGACGAAAAGACGGGCCCTCAAGAATTCCGACGCGTTCTCAGCGAAGTCGCAGCTTTAATGGTCTATGAGGCAACCCGGTCCTTCGATGTAGTCCCTGTAAAGGTCAAAACCCCGTTGGAACGGACAGACGGCAATAAACTGAAACGCGAGGTGATTCTGGTTCCGATTCTTCGCGCCGGCCTTGGAATGCTGGATTCTATTTTGCAACTAATTCCCCACGCGCGTGTTGGATTTATTGGATTGAAGCGGGAAGAGAAGACTTTGCAGGCGACTTCTTATCACAAAAGTTTGCCCGAAAACCTGAAGGATTTTGAAATTATTTTAATTGATCCGATGTTAGCAACGGGTGGAAGTGCAGTTGCAGCAATGAACCTGCTGGTGGAACGTGGCGCAACACACGTACGTATGGTAAACCTCGTCGCCTGCCCGGAAGGGATAAAACAGGTGCGAGAACATTTTGGCGATTTCCCAATTTTTACAGCGGCAATTGATCGCTGTTTGAACAAGAAAGGCTATATCTGCCCCGGTCTGGGTGATGCGGGTGACCGGCTTTTCGGCACTTAAAAGGAGGCAAAGCTGATGCCGCGAGAAAATCTATTAATCGTCGCCGATAGTGAACGCGACGCGAACATGCTCTACGCGGTGCGAATGTTTGTGCCGGACGCGTTCGTTTATTTGCGGCTCAACGGCAAATGTCACGTGGTGATGAGCGACCTTGAGATTGATCGTGCGCGCAAAGAAGCTGCGCATTGCAAAATCATTTCTCAATCGAGTGTTCTTGAAAAAGCGCGTAAAGATCGCATTCAAATCGGCGGATTCGCCCCCATCATTGCAGTGTTACTGCGCGAGAAACGAATTAAACGCATTTTTGTTCCTGGGAATTTTCCCCTTGGCCTGGCTAGAGATCTCCGGAAGTTCAATATTGATGTCCGCGTCAAGGACGACGGATTTTTCCCACAGCGCCAAATAAAAACTGCGGATGAGGTAAAGAAAATTAGCGCCGCCTTAATGATGGCGGAAGTAGGACTTTCCGAAGGAATCCAAGTCTTGAAACGGTCGAAAATCGGACGAAACCGTCGATTGATGTATCACAACGTCCCCTTAACGTCGGAGAAATTGCGGGCCGTCATTGATACTGCGGTTATTCAGGCCGGAGGATTGCCCGCACATACGATTGTAGCTGGTGGAGCACAAGGTTGTGACCCACACGAACGCGGACACGGCCCATTACGCGCTAATGAGCCGATTATTCTGGATTGTTTCCCGCGTTCACAAAAAACCGGATATTTCGGCGACATCACACGAACGGTTGTGAAAGGACGTGCGAGCGAATTAGTTCGAAAAATGTACGCGACGATTGCGCGCGGGCAGGATATCGCCTTTGAAAGATTACGGGCTAACGCTGCGGGTCGTGATATTCACAACGCGATCCAGGCCCATTTTCATTCGCAAGGTTTCGAAACCGGTAAGAAAGATGGCCGCATGCAAGGATTTTTCCACGGCACTGGTCACGGTGTTGGACTAGAGATCCACGAAGCACCTCGCGTCAGCGGATCTTCACCTGATGTTTTGAAAAATGGCCAAGTGGTTACGGTCGAACCGGGACTTTACTACGAAGGCGTTGGCGGCGTGAGAATTGAAGATATGGCGCACGTGAGCAAGACCAACGCACGCAATCTCACAAAATTCGAAAAAATTCTCGAAGTCTGATTTATTGTGGAACCATCATTTTGAACCGCGGAATACGCGTCAAAACTTTCCTCCCAAGTGAGTCAATTCCAATATAACTGCCTTCTGCCGTGGCGGACCTGGTGTTAAGAAGATGAAATGAGTTATAGCTAAATTTTTCTCCGGGAGGGATTGTGGGGTGCTCTCCTACCACGCCGTCCCCTTCCACGGCCGTAACTTCTCCTGCATCATTTGTTACGACCCATTTTCGAGCCTTAATTGTTATCGGTAAACTCGTTTCGTTGTGAATACTTATGAAATAAACAAAACAATGTGAGCGGTCCGCAGGCGTCGCAACATCAGGCTGATATGCTACACGATCAACGGTCACCCGCAGGTCCTTTGGTTCGAGAAATTGATCGCTCACGAAGGTTAGTGAAAGTGGTGGCAGGAGGCGGAATCGAACCGCCGACACAAGGATTTTCAGTCCTCTGCTCTACCGACTGAGCTATCCTGCCAAACCCAACGGGGTGTTTTTCCCGTAACGGCGAGTTACTATGCGTCGGAAATTCCCAGTAGCAAGAAATTTTCGAGCCTTTGGCGCAAAATCTTCGCGCCTTCACGATAACGAAATTTACGAAAACGGGTTGTCGATGCTGTCTGTTTTAAGAGGCCGCGAAATTCGGTGCATTCAAACGCAATGAAACGTTTGCCCTACCGAACGAAGGGCGATTCGTTCTTGCTCGTTTTCCAAAGCAGCTTCGAAACGTTGAATCGGCTCAAGAAATGATTCGCGTCCGAGGTTGAATGCCTGGTGATGGATCGGAAGGATGTATTTTGCACCAGCGTCATTCGCCATCGCAATCGCCTGCTCCGGATTACAATGCGCGCCAATCCAAGGATTATACGCGCCGATCGGCATCATCGCTAACTCAAACGGACCTTTGCTCCGTAGCGGACGAAACGTGTTACAATAAGCTGTGTCACCTCCAAAAATAATTTTTCTGCCTTCGCGCGCCAAAACATAGCCATTCCAGCCTCGATCTTCCTTATGGCTCCAACGACCTCCCCAGTGATTCACCTCAAAAGCTTCAATCTCAATGTCGCCATTCGCCATGCGCATCACTGTCTTATCCCCCCAGCCGAGCTCCCGAGCCCGCGACAAGCGCGTGCCCTTCAACAAATCGGCAGTCTTTCGTGCCGATACAACACGAGTGTCTGAATTGAAATACTGCAGCGTAGGCAAGTCCAAGTGATCCAAATGCGCATGCGATAACAAAACAAGGTTTATTGGCGGCAACTCATCTACTTTTAGAGCAGGCGCTGTAAGCCTTTTGGGCCCCAAAGTCCCAACACCCAAGTCCGCGCCTACTCGTGAAAAGAGCACCGGATCAGTAAGAATAGTGATCCCGTAGAAATTAATAAGGACAGTTGAGTGACCAAGCCATGCCGCAGTCAGAGAATTGTCAACCCAACTCGCGGGCGCGGGTCTAAATTTTGCGGTTATTATGCTACGCCCAGTTTCCGCAATACGTTCGCGAACGAAACGAGCCGGAAAACTATTGGACAAACCCGTCCATCCAGCACCGACGGTAAGCGCGCTCAACTTTAAAAAACGACGACGGGTAAACTTCTTTGACTTCTTCAACGGATCTCCTTTGAACACACAAACGCGGGTTCAAGCAAAACAAAGCAAGAAGAATTCCGTCGACCGCAAACTAAATACAATTTTTCAAATCTTGCACCTTTTCTCACAAAATCCGTCGAGCTAGTCGGTTGATCCAGATTACGAGCGCCCGTCCCTGCCCCAAGCGGAGACACTCGTGACCATAAATGGAAGCTCTTGAAGTTTGCTATTGCTATGAGACGTTATGACGTGCAGGAGGTTTACACCCGCAGAATTCCAGTAACGTCATCGTGCATCAACAGCTATCAGTACAATCCGAGCCGAAAACTTTTTGAGGTCGAATTCGCTGATGGCGAGGTATCACTATTTTCACGTCCCGTCTGATGTGTATCGAGGATTTCTACGTGCATCCTCAAAGGGGGAATTTCTAAATCGGTATATAAAACGGTTCCCTAACAAAAGAGTACCCAGCAAACAGTGGAACAAAAACAAAAAGCCGAAGCGGAATGCTTCGGCTTTTTTGTGAAAGACTGGCGGCTACCTACTCTCGCAGAACCTATAGGACTACTACCATCGGCAACGCTGTGTTTGACGGCCGTGTTCGGAATGGGAACGGGTCGGACCACAGCTTTATGGCCACCAAAGTGTTTAATCAGGCTGCTTTGATTTTGCAAAGCGCCGCACATTTCTTGCGGCAAACCTAACACTCAAAAATTATAAAGAACAATCCTGAATCAGGATGTTCCTTGAAAACTATACGTAAACCTATTGATAAACTAACTTACGTGTTCGCGAGTTAAAATCGCATTCTCCTCAAAAGAGGAAAAGCGATCAAGCCGCACGAGTGATTAGTATCAGTCCGCTGAATGGATTACTCCACTTACACGCCTGACCTATCAACCAGGTGGTCTGCCTGGGCTCTTTAGGGACTTGCGTCC
>CBHWET010000254.1:0-7713 GCA_966112985.1 uncultured bacterium
GCCAGATTGCGTGGCTCGAAATGAATAGCGGTGTAAATAGAGCGCTTCGAAATTTTTCAATCTTTACTGCTCTCGCGACGCTTTGCCTGATTTGCGTCGGCGGCGTAGTGACGAGCAAAAATGTGGGAATGGCGGTGCCTGATTGGCCGACGAGCTACGGCTATCACATGTTTTTCCTGCCGTTCGCCAATTGGACCGGCGGCGCTTTCCATGAACATACCCATCGTCTGATTGCATCCGTCGTTGGGTTGCTCACAGCTGCCCTGGCGATTTGGATCTGGATTGAGGAAACCTCAGGAAAAGCACGGCGGAATGCGATCCTGACGATCACTGCGATTTTAATCGTGATCGGGGGAATGTTGGGTGTTCGGAAAACGGCCGTCTTCGTGACGATCGCTTCGTTGGGGTTGATTGGCGCCGTCGGTGGTATTTATCGCAATCGTAAGATAACGGGAGTGCGATGGTACGGATTTGCGGCGTTATGTGCTGTGATCGTTCAGGGGGTACTCGGCGGTTTGCGTGTCACTGAAATGAAGGATGAAATTGGAATCTTCCACGCCATGCTTGCGCAAGGTTTTCTGGTTCTGATTGCAGCGATAGCATTGACGCAGACGCGTTGGTGGAGAGATTTGCCCGTTCGTATGGCCACCGATGATCGGAACTTTCGGCCGCTGCTTACCGCTACTACCATACTGATTCTCGTTCAGTTAATCATCGCAGCCATCATGCGTCATCAGCATGCCGGATTGGCTATTAGCGATTTTCCTTTAGCGCACGGCTCGTTGTGGCCGGCTACAGACCCGGCATCAATTGCCGCCTACAATGCGAAACGCCAGGAAGTAGGAGGGGAGAACGCAATCACTGCGTTCCAGGTTTATTTGCAAATGGTTCATCGAATCGTCGCGCTGGCAATTCTGATCGCGGTCGCATTCTGCGCAGGCAAGACGAGAAAATATCTAACCTGGAAGAATCCGCTGACAAAAGTGTCGGCGCTCTGGCTCGGTTTGATCGTTGTCCAAGTGTTTCTCGGAGCGGCAACCATTTGGACGGACAAAGCAGCGGATGTAGCCACGGCGCATGTTGCGGTCGGCGCGCTAAGCCTGGTGACTGGCAGCCTTTTAACGATCATTTCTTTTCGAATATTGATGCCCCGAGGACAGAATAGTCTTGCTCCATCGGCAAGTTCGCCGTTTATTTCCCAGCCTGTTGCTTCGTCACGTTGATTCATGAAAGCTACCGCGCAACCAATCACGATCACGCCTACGACTGAAAAGTCGTGGTTTGCCGTGATGTGTGACTTATTCAAAGCGCGGTTGACGACGCTTGTTCTCCTCACGACGTTTGTCGGATTTTATCTCGGTAGTCGCGGACCCATTGACTTCGTGCTCATGGTAAACGCGATGCTTGGGACGGCCATTCTCGCTGCTGGTGCGTCTGCATTAAATCAACTTTTAGAACGCGAACACGACGCAAAGATGAAGCGTACCGAAAGCCGGCCATTACCGTCGGGACGCATGCAGGTGAATACGGTCTTGCTCATTGGAGCGCTTACTTCGGTCGCAGGCCTCGCTTATTTGGCGTTCGCAGTGAATTTGCTGACCAGCTTTCTGGGCGCGTTGACCATTGGCAGTTATGTATTGGTTTACACGCCGCTGAAGCGCATCACGACCTTGAACACGGCCATTGGCGCCATTCCCGGTGCGTTGCCGCCTTTGATGGGGTGGACTGCGGCGCGCGATTCGGTGACGGTGGAAGGCTGGGCTCTGTTTGCGATTTTGTTCTTCTGGCAATTACCACATTTTCTGGCCATCGCCTGGATGTATCGGGACGAATATGCGAAGGCGGGATTTGTAATGTTGCCGGTGGTTGATCCCGATGGCTTCCGAACTTCTCGTTCGGCTGTGAGTCATACGATTGGCCTTCTGGCGGTCAGCTTGTTTCCGTTTGTTTTCAATCTGGTTGGACCTTTTTATTGCGTCGGGGCATTGGTCTGCGGTTTCGGATTTCTTTGGTGCGCGATTCAGTTTGCACGAAAATTGACGCTGGGAGCCGCACGAATGCTGTTCTTCGCCTCGATTATCTATTTGCCGTTATTACTGGCACTAATGGTTCTGGACAAAATCAGAATAGTTTAAGCAAAAATTGTTTCTGCGTTGACAACAAAACCGCCGGTTATTTAACTAGCGCGCATTTTTAATGTTGTAGCGTCTGCAGAAACGAAACACAAACATGCAGCATAAAACACACGATACTCATAAGCACGAAGCTCATCACGACCATCATGAGCAGAGCTTCATGCAAAAGTACATTTTCTCCACCGACCATAAAGTGATCGGTATCCAATACGGCGTCACCGGTCTGATGTTCCTTTTCATGGGGCTCTGTCTGATGATGGCGATGCGTTGGTCGATCGCTTATCCCGGCAAGGCGATGCCCATCGTGGGTGGTTTGCTTCACTCGGCACTCGGCGATATCGCGATGAGTCCATTGCCGGCGGGCGGATATGCAATGTCGTCCGACCTATATAACTCTTTCGGAGCGATGCACGGAACGATCATGGTGTTTTTGGCGATCGTGCCTCTCGTGTTCGGTGCTTTCGGTAACTTTGTCGTGCCTCTCCAGATCGGTGCGCCTGATATGTGTTTCCCGCGCATCAACATGGTTAGCTATCAATGTTACGTCGTGGGTGGCGTGATCATGTTTGTCAGCTTTTTCATTCCAGGCGGCGCTGCGCAGTTCGGTTGGACCTCTTATTCTCCGGGTGCGACGCTGGTGCCTACCGATGGTCAAACCTATTGGCTCGTCGGCATGGTGTTCTTGATTACTTCGTCATTGCTTGGTGCGGTTAACTTCATTGCGACAATTATTCAGCTGCGTGCGCCGGGTATGACCTGGATGCGCCTGCCGTTCTTCGTCTGGGCTGAATTTGTTACGGGTTTCCTCCTGTTGCTCGCGTTTCCTCCGCTCGAAGCGGCAGGTTTGATGCAGTTGGCGGATAAAGTTTTGCACACAAGTTTCTTCCTTCCGACCGGTTTGGCTGTTTCCGGCAACATGGCAGACATCAGTGGTGGTGGCAGTCCATTGCTCTGGCAGCATTTGTTCTGGTTCCTTGGTCACCCGGAAGTGTACGTTTTGATTCTGCCGGCGATGGGTATCGTTGCGGAAGTTGTTGCAAATAACACCCGCAAACCGATCTGGGGTTATAAGTCGCTCGTATATTCAGCTCTTTGCATCGGATTCCTGTCCTTCATCGTGTGGGCTCACCATATGTATATGACGGGCATGGGAACGAAGATCAGTACGTTCTTCCAGACGACGACGATGATCATTTCGATCCCGTCAGTCATCATTTTGACCTGTTTCTTTATCTCGCTGTGGGGTGGATCGATTCGGTTCAACGTTCCAATGTTGTTCTGTCTGGCGTTCCTTCCGATGTTCGGTATCGGCGGTCTGACGGGTCTGCCGCTGGGCTTTAACTTTGCCGACTTCCATCTGCACGATACGTATTACGTCATTGCTCACTTCCATTACGTCGTGGCACCCGGAACGATCTTTGCGATCTTCGCCGGTGTCTACTATTGGTTCCCGAAAGCAACTGGTCGCATGATGAGCGAATTCTGGGGCAAGGTTCACTTCTGGGCCTCGCTGTTGTTCATGAATCTCGTGTTCATGCCGATGTTCGCCCAAGGTATGGCGGGTATGTTGCGCCGTATGTCTGACGGTGGCGCAAACTATTCCATGGCCAAGGTTCCTGATGCGATTGGTGGTTTGACCGACAAGATCATTTATCTAAACACCGTGAGTTCGATTGCTGTCTGGTGTCTCGCGGCTTCGCAGATCCCATTTATCATTAACTTTTTCTGGAGCATCAAGAACGGCAAGAAGGTCACGTCTGATAATCCGTGGGATGCGACGACCTTGGAATGGCAAACGCCAACGCCGCCTCCGCATGGTAATTTCACGCACATTCCTGAAGTGCATCGCGGCCCGTACGAATACAGCGTGCCGAATCACAAAACTGACTTCACTCCGCAAAACGCTTCTGTCTAAACATGGAAATTCCATACACGTCAAAATCGCGTCCCGATACTGGCCTATATAATGCCAAGGTCGGCATCTGGCTGTTCCTGGCATCTGAAGTGATGCTGTTCGGTGCGCTTTTCTCCACCTACGTTTTGCTGCGTGTCGGCGCCGCTCCTGGCGCATGGCCGCATCACTTGCTCAACATCTGGCTCGGTGCGACGAACACGATCGTGCTGATCATTTCCAGCGTAACGGTCGTTCTTTCCTGGGCGGCCTTGAAGATGGGGAAGTGGAGCACCTATAAACTAACCCAGGGTATCACGATCCTTTGTTCGCTGATCTTTTTGGGCATCAAGAGCGTTGAATATCGCGATAAGTTCAATCACTACGAAATCATTCTGAATGACGGACGCGTTGCGGACGGGCATTTGAAGGAGAAGACCAAGGAATTCGTTACGATCACAGGTCATTGGGTTGGTGCTGCTGCCGAGACGCACGAAGCAAAAGCTGAAGGCGAACATGCGGCAACGGCGAAGAAGCCCGAGCACGAAGAGCACGCCGAGATCAAGGTTGCTACCGCTGACATCAAAAAGATGCAGAACTACGGCCCGTGGCATAATACTTACCTCGCGATTTATTTCACGCTAACCGGTCTGCACGCCCTCCACGTTATTGGCGGTGCGTTCGTGATCTTTATGATCTGGGGACCACTCTCCGGAATGTGGAAAACGGATCCGGATCGCTATATTAATCGTGTCGAAGTATCCGGTTTATTCTGGCACTTTGTCGACCTCGTTTGGATTTTCTTGTTCCCGGTACTTTATCTTTTGTAACAACTTATGAGCGACGAATCACACGACGTAAGAAAAGACGTTAAGAAGTATCTGATCATTTTCGGGGCCTTGGTTGTCGGGACGATTGTCACGGTTCTGGCCAACGAAATTGATTTTTCGAAATACATCAGCAACCACAACACGGCGTTGAACGTGACCATTGCCGTCGCTTTGTTCATCGCGTGCATCAAAGGCTTTCTTGTAGCCGGTTACTTCATGCATTTGATGTCCGAGCGCAAGATGATCTACTGCATTCTGGCGTTCACGGTATTCTTTTTCGCGGGGTTGATGTATTTGACCCTTTGGTCGATGGAGCCGCAAAACTTGATTCACGTTAAACAGGCCGCTCAAGCAGCTCACTGAGAATGTCGCTGAAAGCGTTCCATATTATTTTTATCACTGCCTCCATTCTGCTGGCATTAGGTTTCGGCGGTTGGTGTTTGAGCAATTTTTTGTCGTCGGAGGGGACGAGGCGTGATCTGGCTGCTGCCGTTGCCTCGGCGGTTGCTGCGGTCGCTCTGTTTGTTTACGGAAGATACTTTTTAAAGAAACTTAAAAACGTCACATACCTGTGAGCTTAAGAGTTAAAACATTTTTCAGTGCTCTGATCGCGGGCGTTTTGATGTTCACGGCGAATAATAGTTTCGCTTGCGCGGCGTGTGCCGGGGCCTCGGATTCCGACCTGGCGAAGGGGATGAACTGGGGGATTTTCACTCTGTTGATTGTAGTGACGTGTGTTCTCGGCGGCATTGCTGCCTTTTTCATTTACTTGATTAAAAAATCGGCAACGTCGCCGGCCTTGTTGCCTGCCGACGCCATGCCACAAACCACCCAAAAAATCTGACATGGACAAACTTCTCGGATTACCTGTTCTAGCCTCGAAGCACGGCCACGACGTGGACAAGTTCATCATCTACGTGCACTGGCTGATGATCATTCTGTTCATTGGATGGTTCGCGTATTTCGCTTATGCGTTGTTCCGATTCAGCGCGAAGCGCAATGCGAAGGCGGATTACACCGGTGTGCGCAATCACTTCTCGAACTACATCGAAGGCGCCGTCGTTCTCGTTGAAGCGATCTTGTTGTTCGTGTTCGCCATTCCACTGTGGGCAGCAGCCGTCGACAGATTCCCCGATGCGAAGGAGGCGACCGTCGTAAAGATCGCCGCGCAGCAGTTCGCGTGGAACATTCTCTATCCAAGCCAGAAGCCCGAGTTGAAAGGTGAAGCGCCGCAATTTCCCAAGCAGGATTTCAAGTGGGTGACGTCTGAAAACCCGTTTGGCGTCGATAAAAAGGATCTCGAAGAAAAGAAGTGCATTCAAACGCTGAATGAATTGCACGTCGAAGTGAACAAACCGGTGATCGTTTATCTCACCTCGAAGGATGTGATTCATTCATTCAAGGTCATCGCGATGCGTACCACTCAGGACGCGATTCCAGGTATGATGATTCCGGTCCATTTTACGCCTGAGAAAACGGGAACATACCAGATCAACTGCGCTCAGCTCTGTGGCAATGGTCATGCAAGCATGGCTGGTGGTCGTCTATATGTTGATTCACCCGCAGATTATGCCAAGTGGCTCGGTGAAAAAACCAAGTCGGGTGGTGGTGCGACGAGCTTTGAATAAAGGTCTAACCGAATTCTTAAGAATGCGCTCCTTAATCGGGGGCGCATTTTTCATTTGTATGCTTGTCTCTTCGATCGTTGGAATTCAAATTGCGCGGCGGAGTTATAGTGAAGTAAATGCAAACGCCCTCCCGTAAGCTCGAGCGCCTTGTTTTAATTGGCCTGACGTTGGTAATCATTATCATCGGCATCGCATTCGTGCGTTCACGGTTGATGGGGCCACAACTACCGGTCGTCGGTCAGGTCATTGATTTTGCGCTCACGAATCAGGATGGTCGAACCGTTACGTTGAAGGATCTTAGAGGCGAGGTGTGGATCGCTGATATCATTTTCACGCAATGTCCGGCTCAATGCCTCCGCATGACAAAGAACATGGCGGTGCTTCAGAGCCAATTGCCTGGCGTGAAATTCGTGTCTCTCACTGCTGATCCGGGGTACGACACGCCGGCCGTCTTAAAGGCTTACGCAAAACGTTACAAGGCAGGCGATGGATGGATGTTTTTAACGGGGCAAAAAAAGGATGTCTACCAACTTGCGATGGATGGATTGCTGTTGAGTGCGGAGGAAGTGAAACCGGAGGAGAGGACGTCGATCAACGATCTTTTCATTCACAGCACGAAATTCATGCTCGTGGACAAGCGAGGTCGTTTGCGTGGTTCAGTCGACAAAGACAAGAATCTGACTGTTGGTTTCGATGGGGACAGCCCCGACTCTAATGCCGCGATCATTGCTGCCGCTAAAAAGCTTTTACGCGAATAACATGACTTTCCAAGATCTCCCTGCCGTGAACGCGGCACTAAACGGTTTGAGCGCTATCCTGCTGAGTGTCGGCTATATTTTCATTCGCAAGGGGGACCAGAAAGCGCATCGGAATTGCATGATCGCGGCTTTGATCACGTCTGCCTTGTTTCTCGTCTGCTATCTGGTTTACCACTTTAAGGCAGGACGCACCGTCTTTCGTGAGCCACAGTGGTTTCGTCCGTATTATCTGGCACTCCTCATTTCTCACACATTGCTTGCGGTCGCGATTGTCCCAATGATTCTCGTAACCGTGAGTCGTGCCGCGAAAGCGCGTTTCGATCTGCATCGGAAAATTGCCAGATGGACCTGGCCGATTTGGATGTACGTATCCGTTACGGGAGTGATCGTTTACTTAATCCTTTATCAAATCTATCCCCAGAACAAAGTTGAGTCGGTGCCTGTTATGGCTGACACGAAACCGGACGTGAC
>CBHWET010000255.1:0-7694 GCA_966112985.1 uncultured bacterium
GTGTAATGAGTCGATTTGCCATTAACGATGCGCGTCAATCCTCCGGCCGTTCCGATCCAAACCGTGTTGCGACGATCCTCATAAACACACATTACCGCTTCGTTGACCAGATTCGTGGTGGGAAACAGCGTGAACTCGCCATTGACGTAGCGACTAAGACCTTTTGATGTGCCGACCCACACAACACCCTTTCGATCTTCGTAGATCGTGCGAACCGCAGCTGCAGGAAGACCGGGATCATTGGTGCGGGCGATGAACTTCCCGTTATAGAACTGGCAAAGGCCTACCGTGGTGCCGATCCAGATCGCGCCCGATTTGTCTTCGTACACTGAGAGGACATAATTATGCAGCAACCCATCGTCCGTAGTGTAGCGGGTGACCTTTCCATTGAGAAGACGGGTCAGGCCACGATTCGCGCTCGAAAACCAAATGCTCCCGTCGTGTGCTTCTGTCATGCCAACACACCACCGTTCCACACGGCCGTTCACAGTCTTTCGGTCGTACTCTTCGAAATGAAGGCTGTCGAACCGCACGAGACTTTCGTCCGTAACAATCCACAAATAACCGTCGCGGCTTTGGAGGAGTCCGCGCACATAGGGATTCGGAAGCCCATCTTCTGTCCGCCAAATTTCATGCATGTATTTCGGCTCACTGGTCTGGGGAAGTGCAGCAAACAGGGAGGAGGCGGTGGCTATCCAAAAACAACAAAGGAGCAGCAGCGTCGCGCCGCCAATGGAATTGCGAAAAGGAGTTTTTTGCAAAACCAACATGTATCCCTTGATTATGAGGGAGATAACCGTTGCGTCGAGCAAATTACTAGCATCAAGCAGCGTGAAAGTGTTGTATTGGCCCGCCCTTGTTCGGCAGAATCCGCCGCCAGACTTGATATGAATTCTGATTCTCAAATTGCTGATTTTTTACGAGGGCAACTTCCTCATGCGCTCGATCTCTTAAAGAAGATGGTGGAGATCAACAGCTTTACCGCTAATCGGGATGGTGTGAATCAGTTGGGGGCGTATACGGCGAATGTATTCCGTGACATGGGCTTTGTTGAAGACTACACACCATCAGTCCGTCCGGAATTTGGAAATCATCTGGTGATGACACGCAAGGGGCGCTCCCGAAGGAGCATTGGCCTGGTATCGCATCTCGATACTGTTTTTCCACCCGAAGAAGAGCAGCGAAACAATTTTTCATGGCGCGTCGACGGCGATCGGATTTACGGCCCGGGCGTGATGGATATCAAAGGGGGAACTATCATGATCTACTTGATGCTTTCGGCATTGCGGAAATTCGCTCCGGATATTTTCGAGGAAATCACATGGGTCATTCTCCTGAACTCATCCGAGGAAGTGTATTCGAAAGATTTCGGCGACTTGTGTTTGCAACGTCTGGATAAAGAAACAATCGCGGCGCTTGTTTTTGAATCGGGGGTTCGCACCGATAAACAGTTTCTTGTGGTTACAGCGAGAAAGGGCCGCGCGGTGTTCCGCGTCACGGCGGAGGGCCGCGGTGCTCATGCCGGAAGCCATCATCCACGTGGCGTCAATGCGGTCGTGCAGATTGCCGATACGATTCAGCGTATTGCCGCACTGACCAATTATTCGAAAGATTTAACAGTCAACGTTGGCAATGTCTCCGGGGGCACGGTCATCAATCGCGTTCCTCATCTGGCAACAGCCGAAGTAGAAATGCGGGCGTTTTCGGCTGAGGTCTATCGCGATGCGGTCAATGCAATGCTGGCGTTGAATGGCGAGGGAACGGTAAAGTCGGTCGAAGATGGGCAGTCGTGTCGCGTGCGGGTAGAACTGATCCAGGAAAGCCCACCGTGGCCGCGCAACGACGCTACGAAAAAATTATACGAAGTTTGGCGTGATACCGGGCGTGAACTTGGTTTGACTGTTTTGCCGGAGGAACGTGGCGGTCTCAGCGATGGAAACTTCATTTGTCACGCGATTCCAACCTTGGATGGAATGGGGCCAAACGGCGATAACGCACATTGTTCCGAACACAGTGCCGATGGAACTAAACAGCAGGAATACATGGATCTTGCGTCGGTGCTGCCCAAAGCGACGCTTAATACGTTGGCGCTCCTGAAGCTCGCAAAGAAATAATCGTCAGTCCGTTGCTGCTGATTTATCGATGGTCGAAGTAATTTGTCCGTCGCTGAGCTTTGTTTGTATTTTTTGTCCAGCGGCGAGTTGGTTGGCGGCGCGGATGACGGTGCCTGTTTTGGCGTCGAAGGTGATTGAATAACCACGATCTAGGATTTGTTGTGGAGACAACAGCCGAAGTCGCGTTTCCAGGATTGAAAGCTTATCCTTCTTTTCCTTCAACCGATGATGAATTTCGGTGTGAAGACGAATCTCCATGTGTGAAAACAGCTCCTGCTGTTTCTTCAGGATCAATGAAGGTCGAACTCGAGACAGCCGTTCGCGCAGGTTGCGCCACCGTGTCTGTTGTTTGCTGAAATCATGGCGTGCGCAACGGGCAAGGCTCGTTTGCAACTCATCGAGGCGTTGGAACTTTTGATTGATCCGTTGTCGAGGATGCGTGAGCGCGAGTCGTTGAGCCCATTGCCGCAGGTGCCGTGCTTCACGTTCGATGCGTTGCTTTACCCGGTGATGTAAACGATCACTGGCTTGCGAGATGAACCGGCAGGTGGAGAAAACACCTTCGGTGATCAATTCGGCGGCGGCGCTCGGCGTTGCGGCGCGAAGATCCGCGACGAAATCGCTAATTGTAAAATCAATCTCATGTCCCACGGCGGATACGACGGGAACCTTCGAGTGAAATATTGTGCGCGCCACCATCTCCTCGTTGAATGCCCACAAATCTTCAAGGCTGCCACCACCACGTGTGATCAGAATCAAATCCAATTGGTTTGCTGATGAAATTGCCGACCAATCGTTAAGCAGACGAATCGCTGCTGAAATCTCGAAGGCAGCTCCATCGCCTTGCACTTTGCACGGGACGAAAATGATGTTGAGAGCTGGATTGCGGCGTTCGATCACGTGCACAACATCGCGTATCGCGGCGCCCGTTGGAGAACTGACAAGGCCAATCCGTTGCGGAAAACGGGGCAGGGGACGTTTCCGATCTGTTTCAAACAGCCCTTCAGCTTTGAGCTTTTGTTTGAGACGTTCGAAGGCGATTTGCAAGGAGCCCACGCCTTGGAGTTCCAGCGCCACGACACGGAGTTGATATTGTCCTCGGGGTTCGTAAACCGTCATTTCACCCTGGAGAATCACGCGTGTGCCGTCCTGCAAATACTCGCGGTGCGCAACGGCATCACCGCGGAACAAAACGCAGTTCACCTGGGAATTTGAATCTTTTAGGGTGAAGTAAATATGCCCGGAAGTCTGTATGCGGAGGTTTGTAATCTCGCCGCTAACCCAAACCTTGCCGATCTGGCGTTCGAGCAATTTCCGAATCTGCGTTGTCAGTTCGCTCACCGACAAAACCTGACGTTGCGGTGCTTCGCCGAAGTCCCATTGGGATTGAACTACTTTAGCCATTGTTCCGTTTGACAGCAGGTTCAAGACGCACGTGTTGGCGTCTGTCTGTTGGTCTAAACTGTTAATGCAGCGGAGGAGAACTAACGAGCAGGAAATGACTTACCGTTTGGTCGTGGAAAAAACGGGTTTGTCGAACGCAGTGGTTGAGAGGCTGCTCTTATCGATAACATTCGTTGCAGCAAGGCTCGCAGGGGGCACGGTCTTTACATTCAACTTCTCAGTATCCACAGCATCCTTCGTCACGATCACTTTGCGATCATCTTTGACGGTTTTTGATTTAGAAGCACGCGTTGGGGGAGAATAGGCCTTTTCCTTCTTCTCGAGCGGTTGCGCGTAAAGGAAATCACCAGAAGCCTGGTTCACTGTGAATACCTGCGTCGACGTGTAGCCGCGGGCTGTGCCGCCATTTGCAAAGAGTCGAGGTGCGGCAAGAGCTGCCACGGCAACGAGACTGAGGATCAAACGGTTTAAACGCATTGGTCGCATTTTGCCAAAAGCCGACGCGAACGCAACTCTGTTTTAGCTGCCTGAGGTTGAGTCCAGGCGTTCCGAGACTCGTTGAATTGACGTGGCTTTACCGGTCACCGTGTCGATGTCAATCAACGCACCGTTGAGAACGATTCTTTCGGTAGCGACTCCGAACCGTTGCGGCGTATTCGTCAAAAACCTCTTCACAATCGGATCAATTTCCCGTCCGAGCACACTTTCTTGTGGTCCGGTGAATCCTGCGTCGCACAGGAACGCAGTGCCGCCAGGAAAAATCTGTTCGTCCGCCGTTTGGACATGCGTATGTGTTCCGACGACAGCGCTGACCTGTCCATCGAGCATTCGCGCGAGCGCGATTTTTTCGGCCGTTGCTTCAGCATGGACATCTACGAAGATAATCTTTGCTTGTTTTCGGAGACGCTCAACTTCGTCCCGCATGATTGTGAATGGATTTTCCAAAGGTGGCATAAAGGTTCGCCCCTGGACGTTGAGCACGGCAATTGGTGGGAAGTTTGGAATTTCGAAAACTCCGCTTCCCGTGCCAACGACTCCAGCTGGATAATTAATCGGGCGTAGAACCCGCGAATCTGTTTGAAGTAGCGTAACGACCTCTTTTTGATCCCATAAATGGTCTCCCGTAGTGATGACGTTCACACCGGCATCAAAAATCTCCTTGGCCGTTGCAGGTGTGATTCCTGAACCGCCGGCTGAGTTCTCTCCGTTCGCAACGATAAAGTTGATGCCGTGTTGCGCGCGCAATTTTGGAATCAGCTCTGTTACGGCCCGTCTGCCGGGTTGTCCCACGATGTCGCCAATGAACAGTAGTTTCACGCCGCGAAGTTAGTGTGCTGATCTTTGGCTGTCGAGAGCGTCTGCTTTGGTACGCAAATACCCGAGGGATGGCCCAGTTAAATTTCGTTTGCCGTTTGTTACCGTAACGTTTTGACTTCCACTCATGACGTTTTCCTGTTGGCGGCGTTGGCTCTGCTTTGGCCTTGTGCTTTGTGTTTTCCAGGCACGAAGTGAACGCCTGAATGAAGAACTCGCCGAAGCTGCTCACGATTTTCTCAGCTCGTTGAAACCTGAACAGAAGAAACAGGCGGAGTTTCCTTTTCAGGATGAAGAGCGGTTCAATTGGCATTTTGTGCCGCGGGAACGAAAAGGAATTCCTTTCAAAATGCTCGATAAAGGCCAACGCGACCGTGCGCATGCTCTTCTTGATCTTACCTTAAGTCAGCGTGGATACATCAAAGCGACCACGATCATGAGCCTGGAAAATATTTTGAGAGACCTTGAAAAAGGGAAGGGGGCTGTGCGCGATCCGGAGCTGTATTACATATCGGTTTTCGGTAATCCGGGCGCGAGCAACATGTGGGCATGGCGATTGGAAGGTCATCATCTGTCGGTCAATGTTACTGTGGCTGGAAACCGTGTTGTCGGGACGCCTTCGTTTTTTGGGTCAAATCCGGGCGAAGTTCAGGAAGGTCCAAAAAAAGGTTTGCGTGTATTGGGTAACGAAGAAGACCTCGGACGGCAATTGATCAAGTCATGCAACC
Organism: uncultured bacterium; assembly: GCA_966112985.1. Taxonomy (GTDB): domain Bacteria; phylum Verrucomicrobiota; class Verrucomicrobiia; order Limisphaerales; family JACDHS01; genus CBHWET01. The sequence continues at coordinate 5,561 of CBHWET010000255.1, forward strand.
AACGACAGAGGACCGAGGCGTTGATCGCAACGAATGCGCCGAAAGAGATTATCACCGGGAATCAACGCGAAGTGAAGCCGCTGGAACCGTCCGGTTTGGCCTATGCCGACATGGATTCATTACAACGCGAGTTGCTGGTGAAAATAATTGGCGAATATGTGAACCGCTACTCTTCCGACATTTCAGAGAAGGCTCTCGCTCGGATCAAGGCCGCGGGAATGGATAAGATTTCTTTCGCCTGGGCGGGTGGGCTTGAACGAGGAGAACCTCACTATTATCGCGTTCAGGGCCCAACGTTTCTGCTCGAGTATGACAACACGCAAAACAAGGCGAATCACGTGCATGCTGTGTGGCGTGATTTTGAGAACGACTTCGGGACAGACCTTTTGAAGCAGCACTATCAGGATACACCACATCCGAAATGAGCGTCTACTTTGCGAGCGCAGCTTTGATGAGGCGGTTGTCGCCATCGTTTTTCGCCGGTGCGAGCCCAAGTGTCGCGCACATCAAGTTGTAAACGTGGACGTTTTCGACAGGAGGAATTTTTGAGGCGTGTTTAAATGCAGGGCCGTGCGCAATGAATGTTGCGCCCATCGACGGCAATTCCGGATCATAGCCGTGCATCGCTTTTTCGCCCGAATAGCGCGCCCGCTTGCCGACATACCAGCCTTCCTCTGCAACAAGGATGATTGGAGGGATTCGACCGTTTTCGGCAAAATGATAACGGGCCGGTAGATGCTCTTTACGAAAAACAGCGAAGTGATTCGTTTTCGTTGTGAGGTCTCGATAGACGGCATCAACGTCGGTCTCGGCTGGCCTCAAACCGGTTACCGCGCCCGAGAATTCAACCTGAACTTTATTCGTATCGACGAGATCGCCGATGCCCAATACGTGATCCGATGTTAATGCCGTCATTCCATGATCTGACAGAATCACGAGGTTGGCGACCTTATCCAGTTTGAGGTCGTTCATTCCCGCCAGAAGTTTACCGATTGTATTGTCCACCAAAGTGACGGCTGATTGTAATTTATCCGTGTCCAATCCGTCGTGATGCGCCGCTGAATCGACCTGATGAAAATACAGCGTGATGAAGTTCGGGCGCGTTGATAGTGGCTCCGTTAACCATTCCAGTACTGTTGTGACGCACTCTTCAGGAGTTGTCTTTAAATCGAACGGCAGCCAGACATTGGGACGAATTCCTTTTATTTCGGCTTCTGATCCCGGCCAGAACATGCAATTGGCTTTACGTCCCTGTTTGATCGCCGTTACCCAGATCGGTTCTCCGTCCCACCAACGGCCATCCTGAGGGCCTCCGTTGTTACGAATCGCGAACCGCGCATCAAATTGCGGGTCGTACATGTTGTTAGCCACGATGCCGTGGTGTTCTGGCCACAATCCTGTAACAAGGGTGTAATGGTTCGGGAATGTGAGCGAAGGGAAGGCTGGGATGAGGCGTTCGCAGGAAACTCCGTCCGCTGCCAGTTTACTCAAATTCGGCGGGGTATATTTCTTCAAATAGTCCCATCGAAAGCCGTCAATGGAAACCAGAATCAAAAGATTATTGTTTGTCGTAGCGCCGCCAGCCGCGTTGCTTCGCGCCGTGATCAACAGCGCAAGCAATAAAACAATGCGGAACCAAAATCTCATACGAGTGAGAACCTGTGGCGTTTTCAGATGATGCCGCAGGCGGCAGGCTCTACCTTGGGAACAGGGTCGCAGGATTTTCTTTGGCAGGAAGCCAGCGGCCGCCTTCGTACAAATTCTGCATTTTTCCATCGGCCCATTTTCGGGCGCGGTAGAGTTGAGCGAAAACGAAATCGGGCGCCGCGCCGCCTTGACCTCCAACCAGTTCTGCGCCGCGCCGCACGTTGTCCTGCATCCATGCCGGGATCAATGTATGATAAGGATTCCGCTGAACTTCGCCGACATGGAACGACGTTGCGGCGATCAAATCGGCGACATCATTGTTTGTATATTCCACGAGAAGATTGGGGTGTTGCATTTGTCCCCAGAATTCTGTTTCCACCACGAAACAATTCAGCTTCGGACATGTCGCCAGCGCATCAAGCAGGAGAAAATGCACTCCGATGTGCGTGCCGTTCCAGTCGTGTTCGTGCGGGAAAAAGATTACATG
>CBHWET010000256.1:0-7687 GCA_966112985.1 uncultured bacterium
GCCGTTCCTATCTCGTAAGACCAGACTTCCTGGCCATCTTTCAACGAAACGACGTAAACGCGGCCATCGTCAGAACCAACGACCACCTTATCGTCCACGACGACGGGTGAACTTTGCACCTTCCCGCGGGTTGCGAAGCGCCATATCTCCTCGCCGTTGTCGCGGCGAACGCAATGGAGCAGTTTGTCGTGTCCGCCAAAGAGAACTTTGTCAGCCGTAACTGCGGCAGAGGACATGTAAGGAAAGTCCCGGTTCTTGTAGCGCCAGACGATGTTTGTTTTTTCCAGGTCGACGCACAGAAACTCATTGCCGTGGTGGCCGAAATAAGCGCGTTTGTCGGCGAGCGCGACGGAGGCGCCGATGTTGGAGCCGATTTCAATTTCTTTCAGTTGCTGTCCGTTTTTCAGCGAGATGACGTGGAGCAACGCATCGCAGCCGCCGAATGCCGTTACGCCATCGCTGACCGCCGGAGAACCATTGATGTAATAACCTGACTCATAAACCCAATTGGATTTGCCTGTGGCAGCGTCGACGCAATGTAATTTGTAGTCGTAGCTGCCAACGATAACTTGCGGTGGTTTTGAAGGGATGACATTGGGCGAACCAACAATTTTGTCATCGGTTTTATAGGTCCATGCCAGTTTTCCGGATTTGGCATCGAGCGCGTAAAGCTTTCCATCGAGATTCCCGACGTAAACTTTGCCATTCAGGAATAGAGCAGGGGATTCGATGGCGGTGCTGGTGGCAAAGCTCCAGATTTTTTTTCCGTCGGAAAAGTTCAAGGCGTAGAGATTTGTATCATCCGAGCCGACAAATACTTTTCCATCGGAAATGATCGATGATGCCTTAACCGGTCCCGCGGTCTTGAAACTCCAAAGAAGTGAAAGATCGTCGGGAAGTTTATCAGCAGCAATCCCGCGGAGCGCCGAATCGCCGCGGAACATTGGCCAGTCTTTTGCCGACAGGTTGGCAGTGATGAATAGCGACAGGAATGCGAAGGCGACGAGCGCCGGTGTATGCAGAAATTGTTCTGGCGAGCGCAACTTCACGTCGGTACCGGATTCCTCAGAATATCTGGTAAAGCGCGAACGATGGCAACCGAATATTACCTATACGTATTAATCCGCTTACACTAGATATTGAGGTTGTCCTAAAATTCAAAAGCGCCGATATCGAGGTGGTTATCTTTGTGGCGTGGAGCACTTTGCCGATTCGGGATGTACTCGAAAGCGAGGTCATTGTCAGGCAGGCAATCTTTGCTGAGGGCCGTCCCGGCATCACGGCATGGAGATCCTGGGGATAAGTGAAAGTCTCCCTTTTCGGGGTTCACGAAACCCGGAGATTTGCCCTGTATGGAACTTCCGTCGTCGTTGAATGTGCTATGCGCTCCGGTGATGGGAGGCATCCAGTTCTCCGGAACCCAATTATGACTGAAGTGCAGAATGCCTTTGTCAGTGATGGGGTACATTTTCCCGTTTAATGAGGAATAGATAACGTTGTTGCGGCAGTCGCATTGCTCTTCGTTTGTTGCGAGCCAAAACAAAGCGATGCTGTCTTTCCGCTGTGAGATCACAGTGTTGTTGTAGAAGTAGAGTGTTCCTTTTCGGTAATAGCTGCCACGCCCGCTATCGCCGCCGTAGTGAACAATTTGCGTATGGCTCCCCGGGGTCTTTACCAGAACGTTGCCGTAGACAAACGTTTTGCGGTAGCTCGGATGATTGCGCACGAGCGAGCTGTCTTCGCCGTCTACGAGATCAAGGGCCTTGTCGCCGCCTTCAATCCAGTTGTAACGAACAACAAGACCAGCCGAACGATCTTTCAGATTATTGCCGAGGCAGTTCGCCCTCATCGGGCCGAATTGATTGAATTGAAACGTGAGTCCGATTGCCTCGGAGTAGACGTTATGTTCACGGCCGCTCTTTTCGTTGCCATTGCCAAAGATCGAACAACGCTCGACCAGGATGTCCTCGGATGCTATGTCGTTGCTTGAGCTGACGAAAAGTCCATTGCCGCTGTCGTGGAGGACGCAATTACGGATCGTGAGGTGATGCGCTCGCTCGACGTAAAGCGATGCGGCCATCGCGAGATAATTCGTCTGCTGGCCTGCGCTGTTGGAAAAAGTATACGGCGGTCTCGCGCTTCGAATATCGAGATTTTCGATCACGACGTATTCTGAACGGACACCTTGTGGAATTTTTGCCCCACCGATTTTAATGACGCCGCGCGCGTCGCCCCAAAAATCCAGCTGTTTGCGTGTTGTTGCTCCGTTGCCATCGATAATGGGAAGTTCTCCCGCTGGTCCGGGGATACCGCGAAGAATCACCGGTGCGGCTTTCGTTCCTTTGCAAGAGATCACCCATTTTTCTTTATAAGGATCGGGTCGCCAGTGGATAAGCACTTCGTCGCCGGCTTTTAACGACTCCCAGGGAACTTCGCCGATTGAATGGAACTGTTGTTGTGGCCCGACCTCAAACGTTTTGGCGGCAACGGTGGAGCTAAAGACCAACAAAAGTGCTGCCGCCAACACCGCACCGTTGCGAAGGACCTTCATGTTAGTTAAGGGAACAAGCCGCGGATTTTCTTTGCTTCCTGCACCCGTTTAATTCCAAGGCTGAGCGCAGCGAAACGCATCGAAATCCTTTGTTTTCGGCTCATGTTTAATGTTTGGGTGAAGGCACCTTCGAGAATGCGGAACAACTTGTCCATGACTTCACTCTCGTTCCAGAAAAAGCTCTGTAAATCCTGCACCCACTCAAAGTAAGACACCACGACGCCGCCGGCGTTGCAAAGAATGTCAGGAATAATGAACACATCTCCGCGTTCGTTGAGGATAGCGTCGGCTTCGGGAGTCGTAGGCCCGTTCGCGCCTTCCGCCAAAATTTTGCATTTGATCTTAGCCGCGTTCTTTTCGGTGATCTGTCGTTCCAACGCCGCGGGAACGAGAATATCGCAGGGCAGTTCGAGTAAAGCGTCGTTGGTAACGGCATCAGCACCAGCGAAGCCGACGACCGTCCGTTTTTCCGCGACGTATTTATCGAGGGCCCAAATGTCGATGCCTTTTGGATTATATAATCCGCCGAATGCATCGCTAATACCGACGACTTTGACGCCATATTTCGCCAGGGAAAAAGCGGCTATGGAACCGACGTTGCCGAAACCCTGAACGACGGCTGTGGCATTGCTCGGGCTCAGGTTGATGACGTCCATCGCACGGTTGATCAAATAACCGACACCACGTCCGGTGGATTCGCGGCGGCCCAGTGAACCACCAAGCGACACCGGTTTTCCTGTGACGATGCTCGGAACCGAATGCCCCATGTGCATGGAGTACGTATCCATCATCCACGCCATCACTTGTTCATTCGTGCCCATATCAGGAGCCATCACGTCGATTTGTGGGCCGATGAACGGAATCATTTCCTGGGTATAACGACGGGTCAGACGCTCCAGTTCGCTCGGAGTGAGTTGGCGCGGATCGCACGTGATGCCGCCTTTGGCGCCGCCATATGGAAGGCCAGTGAGCGCACATTTCCAACTCATCCACATTGCTAGAGCAGCAACTTCTCCCAGTGTCACATCGGGGTGATAGCGCAGCCCGCCTTTGGTCGGTCCGAGGGTGAGATGATGTTGAACACGATATCCGGAGAAAACTTTTGTCGATCCGTCGTCACAATGAATCGGCAAGGCGACGACCATTGAACGTTTCGGATATTTTAATCGATCGCGGTCTTTATCGGGAATCTCGAGGTAGTTGGCGACGAGATCGAACTGCTGGCAGGCCATGTGGAAAGTCGGATGATCGTAAATTTCCATGACACGAGCGTAGCACTCGACGGATGCTGGTCAATCCGGTGGCGCACGGTAGAATTTTTCTCGCTTTGAAAGCGTCGGGTGTCGATTACATTAACTGTTCATGTCTGAGACGCTGAACGTAAACGAAATTTACCTGAGCATTCAGGGCGAAAGCACCTTCGCCGGATTGCCCTGCATTTTTGTTCGGCTCACGGCATGTAATCTCCGCTGCTCCTATTGCGACACTGCTTATGCCTTTACAGAAGGAACCAGGAAAGTAGCCAGTGAGGTTTTAAACGAAATCCGGCGATTGGCTTCAACTTTCAGGAATACTCAAGCCCCGGGGACGAACCACAAGTTGCCATTGGTTGAATTCACGGGTGGAGAACCGCTGTTGCAAAGGAATGTGTTGCCTTTGATGACGACGCTCTGTGACGAAGGCTTTACCGTTCTTGTGGAAACGAGCGGTGCTTTAGATGTGTCGGCAGTAGACGCGCGCGTTCGACGGATAATGGATTTGAAGTGTCCGAGCAGTGGCGAATCAGCAAAAAATCGACACGAAAACATACGGCATTTAAAAGCCACTGATGAAATTAAATTCGTCATTGGGACTGAGCAGGATTACGAATGGGCGAAGAAACAAATCGCAGAGCATCAATTGGCGAGTGTCTGTCCCTTGTTGTTTTCGTGGGTGGCCCCGTTGCAACCGCATCAACAGGATAAATCTTTGAAACGGGTTCCCGAAGGTCACACACCAATTTCCCGTGTTCAATTAGTCGAGAAGATCGTAGCCGATGCATTGCCTGTACGTTTTCAATTACAGATGCACAAGTTTATCTGGCCGCCTGACCAAAAAGGGGTGTAGGAACTTTTCTTTTACGTGACGAAAACAAATCAAGCATTGCAGCTGCTTCGCGAATACGAATCGCGCAATGTAACGTTTGTCGATCCACATGGCGGGTGGCCAATTGTTTGGCAGCGCGCTAAAGGTGTTCACGTCTGGGATGTCGAGGGACGAAAGTATCTGGACTTTACGGCCGCATTCGGTGTGGCAGCTGCCGGGCATGGTAATCCAAGGGTCGTCAAAGCCGGGCAACGACAAATGGCGCAACTTCTGCACGCGATGGGAGATGTTCATCCGCATGCATTAAAGGCACAGCTGGCGAGGGAGCTGAGTGCTCTCACTTTTGAGCGTTGGTCGAAACGACGGACGACTGGGAAAACAATTTTCTGCAATTCAGGATTCGAAGCGGTCGAGGCTGCTTTAAAAACAGTTTTCCTCGCCACCGGAAAGAGCGGGTTGATTGCATTTGAGGGCGGTTACCATGGGCTTGGTTACGGTGCGTTAAATGCGACACACCGTTCTCATTTCCGATCACCTTTTCGTGCTCAATTGCGGCAGTTTGCAAAGTTCGTCCCATTTCCTTCGGATACGGAATCAGTAAATGCTGTTCAGCAAACGATTCAAAAAATTCTAAAGAAGGGAAATGTTGGTGCGATTCTTTGCGAGCCGATTCAGACGCGTGGCGGAATCAATGTGCCGCCACTGGGCTTTCTTCCGACCTTGAGGAAGATTTGCGATCAAAACGGAGTTCTGCTGGTCGTCGACGAGATCTACACGGGGTTCGGCCGGACCGGAAAATGGTTTGCATGTGACCATTCCCAGGTTTCTCCGGATTTGATTTGCGTGGGAAAAGCCTTGACTGGTGGTTTCCCGCTGTCGGCGTGCGTTGGACGTGCGGATTTAATGGATGTGGCATGGCCTGCGAGTAACGGGGAGGCGATCCATACAAGTACATATCTGGGACATCCGGTTGGTTGCGCGATGGCGATAGCGCAGATCGAGGAAATCCGGCGTTTTGATTTGCCGGGGCGTAGTCTCGCTCTGGGACAACATTTGATTACGGTCCTGAATAAGTATTTCAATACGGATATCGGAGATTTGCAGTTTCAAATTCGAGGGATTGGTTTGATAATTGGTTTGGAAATCCGCACGAATGCGGGAAGGCCGGCGACAGACGTGAGTCTTGCCGTTATAAAAGAGATGTTGCATCGAGGCTATATTCTCTTGCCTGAAGGCGAACACGCGAACGTCATCGGTTTTACGCCGCCACTTACCATTACATTGCGCGAACTAACAGGAATGGTGTCTACACTGCACGATTGCATTACCCAAACTCAATGAAGCTCTCCGACATGAAGGATGTTTTGGCAAGGGAAGCGATTCAGCTCACTAAGTCGCTCGGTCAGAATTTTCTTCACGATCATAATCAATTGCAACGTATCGCTGGAGCAGGGGAACTGAGCAAGAGTGACCAGGTTCTTGAGATTGGACCAGGGCTTGGGCCTTTGACTGAACTCCTGGTTGCGCAGGCCGGAGAGGTCTTTACGATCGAAAAAGATCAACGGCTGGTCCAGTTTTTGCAAAAGAAGTTCCAAGGGGTTCCTAATTTCAAGTTGTTGCATGATGACGCACTGGATTACGTGAAGCAGCACCGGGATTGGGCAGATTGGAAGCTCGTCGCGAATCTGCCGTATTCAGTGGCGTCGCCGATTATGGTTGAGCTTGCACAAGCGACAACGCCGCCGGAGCGTATGGTCGCGACGCTACAGATCGAAGTTGCGCAAAGGATTGCCGCTCAGACGGACGATGATGACTATGGTGTTCTGACCCTTCTTTTGCAGATCCAATACGAATCGCGAGGCTGGTTTAAGATTCCCGCCGGCTGCTTCTTCCCTGAACCCGATGTCGACTCGGCATGTATTACTCTTGTCCGTCGCCAGGAGCCGTTACTCGAACCTAAGCTGGTTCCTGCATTTACCCGGATTGTGAAGCGTGCATTTTCGCAGCGGCGTAAAATGATGATGAAGTTGTTGAAGCAGGATTGGCCCGCCGAAAAACTTGGGGCAGCGTTTGATCGGCTGAGTCTATCGCCGCAAATCCGCGCCGAGAAAGTCAGCCTCCAACAGTTTGCCGACTTCACGAAAATCCTCGCAGAACAGTAGAATATGAAAGACGAAATATTCGACGTCGTAAACGAACGCGATGAGGTAATTGGCAGGAAGCTGCGTCGAGAGGTTCATCGGGACGGGGATCGTCACCGCGCAGTTCATGTTCTCGTGTTCAACAGCAAGGGAGATCTTTTTCTGCAGAAACGATCGATGTTGAAGGATTTGCACCCGGGTGTGTGGGATTCCTCAGCGTCCGGTCACGTGGATTGCGGAGAAAATTATGACGCTTGCGCAGTTCGCGAACTGCGCGAAGAGATCGGTCTAAAGCTATCACAATGCCCACAGCGATTATTCAAAATAGACGCCTGTGTTGATACCGGTCAGGAATTTGTTTGGGTCTATCGTCATGAATCTGAGGGGCCGTTCAAACTGCATCCCGAAGAGATTGAATATGGCGATTGGTTTTCGCCATCGACAATCAATCGGTGGGCGGCAGATAAGCCTCAGGAATTTGCGCCCGCCTTTCTTTTCATTTGGAACAAGCTGCGACAGCACAAGCAGATTTAATTCGTATTGATGGCCTCAGCGCTCTAAAACTTTTCCATGAATCCATTTTCTCGTCGTCAGTTCCTGAAAGCCACCGGCGGCGCCGTTGCCCTCGCTTCGATTTTACCTTCGGCTTTGGCTGAAGAACCAAAGAAGAAACGCGAACTAAAAAAGGCGATCATGTATGGGACAGTTGGGATCAAAGGCTCGTTGCTCGAACAATTTAGGGCTGTAAAGGATGCTGGATTCGCTGGTCTCGAGACCAATAGCCATATGAACCAGGCCGAAGTGCTGGCTGCAGCCAAGGAGACGGGGCTGAGTCTTCCGAGCGTGTGCTGCTCAACGCATTGGGGTAACAATTTAGCTTCGGCTGATAAGGAAGAGCGCAAGCGGGCTT
>CBHWET010000257.1:0-7675 GCA_966112985.1 uncultured bacterium
GCATGTCTCCCAAAAAAATACTTGTTACGGGTGGGTTTGGTTACGTTGGCAGCCGCCTCACGCCGCATTTACTTGAACTCGGACACACGGTTCGCGTTTTGGACCTGATGCTCTATACGAACTCGGGTTTAGACGCATTAAAGAAGCACCCGCAGTATTCGCAGTTTCAAAATCGCTTTGAACTCGTTACGGGTGACATGCGTGATCCTGAGGTCGTGCGCAAAGCGGTTCAGGGCATGGACATGATCATCCATTTGGCCGCAATCTCGAACGATCCAACAGGGGATATCGACGAGGTTTTGACGCGTCAATGTAACTATGACGCAGTTGGGCTGTTGCTTTCATTGGCGAAGCAGGCTGGCGTTCAACGTTTCATTAATGCTTCTTCGAGCAGTGTGTTCGGAATCAAGAATGACCCTGACGTTACGGAAAAGCTTGAACCCGAGCCGATCACTTATTATTCGCGCTACAAGATGTTATCGGAGTGGCTCGTTGTCGCGGCGGCTTCAAACGATTTTTGCACCGTGAACGTTCGTCCGGCAACCGTTTGCGGTTATTCGCCTCGCCAGCGATTTGATCTTACGGTCAATAAACTGACCGCGGACGCAATCCGCAAACGGGTAATTACCGTCCACGGTGGCGAGCAACGTCGCCCGAACGTCGGTATTACCGACATGATCAATCTTTACGGCATTCTTACGCAGACAGATGCCAAATTGATCAATGGCCGCACATTTAACTTTGGTTTTGAAAATCATAAAGTCATCGATATCGCGCGTATCATTCAGTCGGAGTTGAAGGACTTGAATGTAGAAATCAAGGTGACGGACACGCTTGATAAACGCGATTATCACATTTCCTCGGAAAAGATTTTGAAAGTGCTCGGCTATAAGCCGGTCAGTTCGATTCGTCAGGAGGTTGCAAATCTCCGCAAGGTTCTGGAATCGGGAACATTCTCGGACATTGACGCCGCAGAGCATTACAACATGAAGTTCATGAAGATTGGTCGCAGCGCTGCGGCTTACAATTATCTGTCGCGCTGATGTCGGACGTTTCTCCTAAAATCATCGGTTTTGAAGCGGCGCGAACGGCGTTTGATGCGATTCGTGCGCAGGGCAAGAAGATCGTTCAGTCGCACGGCATATTCGACCTCATTCATCCAGGGCACGTTTGTCACCTCGAAGAGGCGCGGACGCTTGGTGATCTTTTGGTCGTGACTATTACGGCTGATAAGCAGGTTCAGAAGGGACCGGGCAGGCCTTACTTCAACCAACAATTGCGGAGCAAGACTCTGGCGGCGTTGTCCTGCGTCGATTATGTGGTGGTGGTTCCGTTCACCGGCGCGGTTGAAGCGATCGAAACGGTTCGTCCGGCGATTTATACCAAGGGCAAGGAATACGAAGATCCGGATTTTGATACTGAAGGTGTTTTGAAGGATGAGGTCGCCGCAGTAAAGCGGATCGGCGGCGAAATGCGGTACATTGGTTCGATCAAATACAGCTCTACGAAGCTGTTGAACCAGTATTTCGACCATCTCAGCATTCCCGTTAAGTCCTTTTGCAATGCGCTGGCCTCTCAGTACACACGGCGCAGCTTTGTCGAAGCCGTAGAAGGTTTTTCGGATCTGAACGTTCTCGTCATCGGCGACACAATCTTTGATCGCTATTCGTCGGTTAAAGTGCAGGGTTTGACCTCAAAAGCGCGAATCCTTTCGGGACGCTTTCTTAAACAGCAGACGCAGTGCGGCGGCGCACTCGCTGTATTCCGGCATGTGAAGCAATTCACGCCAAAGGTCAAATACCTGAGCATTGTCGGCACTGAGTCGTGGGCTGAAACAATTCTGGATCAACAGCTTCAACGTGGCGAAGACCTGGTTATTCGCGATGAGCGTTTCACAACGATCGTCAAAGAGCGATTTGTTGAGCCGCGTGCTGACGGTTCGGAGTTGAGCAAATTGTTTTCGGTTAACTATCTCGATGCTGAGCCGCCTTCGGCGAAGGCGTTGCAGCAAATCGAAGACAAGATTCGCGCTGAAGTCGACAAGGCGGATGCGGTTTTGCTGCTGGATTTCGGTCACGGAATGATGCAAACGCGTATTCGGGAGATTGTTCAGGAGAAGGCGCGGTTCCTGGCCCTGAATTGCCAGACCAACAGCAATAACCATGGATTTAACATCATCAATCGTCAGTATCAGCGTGCTGACGCATTTACGTTGGACGAACAGGAAATGATGTTGGCCGTCGCACGTCGTCACATTGATTTCGAACAGGAGCTTGGAAACCTTCGAAAGACTTTTTCTGCGAAATACGCTTGGCTAACACGTGGGGCAGTCCAGACGATTGGCCTCGCCCACAATGAAAAAACGTGTCTTTGTCCGCCCCTGGAAACCGATATCGTAGATACGGTTGGGGCAGGGGACGCATTTTTCTCTATAGCCGCCTTGGCTGCAGTTAAAAAGTTGCCTGTTCAACTCTCCACATTCCTCGGCCAGTTAGCTGGTGCTCAAGCCGTAAAGATTGTCGGTAATGAGTACCCCATTTCTAAACAGGTGCTCATCAAGGCCGGAATGTCTTTGTTGAATTTTTAAAGTGTGGCATTTTTTAAGCGATGAAAACTGCGGCCGCTATCCTGGTTGAGCAAAAGAAACCCCTCGTCATCGACGAAGTGGAAATTCCTGCGCTGAGCTACGGGCAAGTCCTTGTCGATATCCGGGTTAGTCGTATTTGCGGATCGCAAATCGGCGAGATCGATGGCGTCAAAGGTCCTGATAAATGGCTTCCGCATCTTCTTGGTCACGAAGGCGGTGGCATCGTTCTCGAAGTGGGACCTGAAGTGAAACATGTCAAAGTTGGCGACCGTGTTGTTTTGCATTGGCGACCCGGCAGAGGCATTGAGGCGCGCGGGGCGGTTTACACGTGGGGGAATAAGAAAGCTAACGCTGGCTGCATCACGACTTTCAATCGCTACGCCGTTATTTCGGAGAATCGGTTAACGGTGGTTCCAGCGGATACAGATTTTGAGGTGTGTTCCTTGATGGCCGATACGATTACGACGGGCTTCGGTGTGATTAATAATGACGCCAAGGTGAAGATTGGTGAATCGGTAGTCATCATTGGCGTCGGTGGAATCGGCCTCGGGGTCGTGCTCGGCGCAAAGCTTGCCGGCGCCAACCCGATCATTGCCGTCGACGTTCATGATCACAAGTTGAAGAAAGCAGCCGAATACGGAGCGACGCACGGTATCAATTCGACGAACGCGGATTTCTCAGAAGAAGTTCGCAAGATTCTGGGTGGGCCGGCTGATGTTGTCATCGATGGAACGGGCAATCCGCAAGTAATTGAAAAGGCGTTTAATCTTTCGGCAAACAATGGCCGCAACGTTGGCTTCGGTGTGATGGCTCACGATCGTAAAATTTCCATCAATACCTTGCCGTTGCATTTTGGCAAAGCCTTGACGGGGTCGCATGGTGGCGACAGCAAGCCTGCCGAAGATATTCCGCGCTATCTGCGAATGATGCGTGATGGACGCTTTGATACGCGCAATTTCGTTTCGCATCGCATCGGTCTTGAACAGGTGAATGAAGGAATTGCGAAGATGCGCTGTGGTGAAGTGGTTCACTGCATGATCCATTTTGACGGAAAATAAAATGAGCACTGTGCTTACCTCGACGAAAGTAAATAGTGGGATGCCTTCGGAGCCGACTGTTGCCGATTTGAAAGGCATCGCCGCGAAGCTCCGTTACAAACTGATCCAGATGTCTCACAAGGCTGGCACGCCTCATTTGGGTTCCGCACTTTCGTGTGTCGACATTCTGGTAGCGGCGTACTGGACGACCTTACGCATTGATCCAAACAATTCGTGTGATCCTCTGCGCGATCGTTTTATTTTGAGTAAAGGTCACGCTGCCACGGCCCTATACGCGACGTTGGCAGAACGCGGATTCTTTTCAAAAGACCTCTTGGAAACCTTTGCGCAGCATGGCGCTGAACTCGCAGAACAGCCGGCTCCGAATTGCGCTGCCGGTGTTGAATTGGCAACAGGATCGCTGGGGCACGGTTTGCCGGTTGGCGTTGGAATGGCCCTCGCGGCGCGAATTCAAAGTCAGGATTATCGAGTGTTCGTTTGCATGAGCGACGGTGAATGCAACGAGGGGACTGTTTGGGAAGCGGCGATGTTCGCTCCGGCGCAGAAGTTGGAAAAGCTGTGCGTGATTGTTGATTACAACAAATGGCAGGCAACAGGTCGCAGCAACGAAACGATGGCGTTGGCGTCGCTACGTGACAAATTCGCTTCCTTCGGCTGGAACGCTAGTGAAGTCGACGGTCACGATATTGGCGCGCTTAGCAAACTCGTGAAGAATGTTCCGGATAACAGTGGCAAACCGGTTGCGATTATCGCACATACGGTTAAAGGCAAAGGCGTTTCGTTCATGGAAGACGATAACAATTGGCATTACCGCATTCCAAAGGCCGAAGAAGTGGAAGCCGCGAAGAAGGAGCTTGGCCTAGCATGAGAAACGCATTCGCAAAACAAATTACTCAACTGGCGCAGGAAGATCCGCGGGTTGTTCTCCTGAGCGGCGACATAGGTAACCGTCTTTTTGACGACATTAAAGCGAAGTGCAACGGACGCTTCCTCAATTGTGGCGTTGCTGAAGCGAACATGATTGGTATGGCTGCGGGAATGGCAATGAGTGGATTGCGTCCGGTGTGCTATACGATCACACCATTCATTACGTATCGTTGCATGGAGCAGATTCGCGTTGATGTCTGTTACCATCATGTTCCTGTCGTTATCGTGGGCACCGGTGCCGGTCTATCGTATGCGTCGCTCGGTGCGACTCATCATTCCTGTGAAGAAATGGGAATGCTTCGTTTGCTTCCCGGCCTCGCTGTTGTTGCTCCGGCTGACGAGTGGGAAGTGCGCGGTGCGATCAAAGCTGCGGTAAAATATCCGAATCCCGTTTACATCCGCATCGGCAAGAAAGGCGAACCTGTCGTTCATAGCGGTGAGCCTGCGTTTGCGATTGGCAAAGCCATTACGATGCGGGACGGCAGCGAGGTCTGCATTCTTAGTGCTGGTACTGTGTTGCCTGAAGCGATGCATGCAGCCGAGGAACTCCAGAAGAACGGAATTTCCACAAAGGTCGTCAGCTTTCATACAATTAAACCGCTCGATCATGCGATGCTTCAGGAAGCATTTTCTAAATTCAAACTAGTCGCGACGATCGAAGAACACAGTATCCTCGGCGGTCTTGGTGGTGCCGTCGCCGAATGGTTCGTCGATCATATGCCGTTTAAGGCAAAGCTCGTGCGCTTCGGAACGCCCGACGAATTTCTGCACGAAACCGCAGAGCAGGAACATGCGCGTGAAAAGTTTGGGCTGACACCGCACGCAATTTCAGCCCGTATTCAAAAGGCACTCGCGTAGTCCTATGCTGATCGGCATAGATTTCGACAACACGATTGTTTGTTACGACGGGCTGTTCCACAAAGTCGCACGTGAGCGGGATCTCATTCCCGCTGAGCTCCCAGTTAATAAATCCGAAGTGCGCAATTTTTTGCGTCGTGCCGGACAAGAGCATATTTGGACGGAAATGCAGGGGTGCGTTTACGGAGGGCGAATGGCAGAGGCAGCTCCCTATCCTGGTGTCATTGAATTTTTTAAGGCTTGTCGCCACGCCGGGATTTCAGTCTGCATTGTCAGCCACAAAACCCGCTATCCATTTCTTGGTGAAAAATATGACCTTCACAAAGCGGCGTACGATTGGCTGGAACTTCAGGGATTCTTTGATCCTGCGCGCATTGGGCTGCCACGTGAAAATGCCTTCTTCGAGCTGACGAAACTGGAAAAGCTGCAACGGATAGGTCGATGCAACTGCACACATTTCATAGATGATCTACCGGAAATTCTCTCGGAGTCATCGTTCCCGGCGGGTGTGGAAAAATTACTTTTTGATCCAGCTGACATTTATCCGAACGAGAAGTTCACTCGATTTAAAGACTGGTCTCAAATTGGAAAACATTTTTCGTTGGGAGGGTTGCCGTCGGATAACGCATTTCGCACGAAGGTAAGTCCTTTTGTCTCTGCGCATGGCATTCACACTGGTTTCGCCATCGAACTCCTTCGCGGTGGCGGTAACAATCGGGTCTATCGCATTCGCGATGGGGCGTGCAGTGTCACATTAAAGGAATACTTCCAGAATCCTGCTGATCCACGCGATCGTTTCAATGCAGAAAAGGCATTCTACAACTTTCTCGCCGAATTTAAGGTTCCCGGTGCCGCTCAACGTATCGGATGGGATGTAGAAAATCGGCTCGGCATGTTTGGTTTTATCGAAGGGCGCAAACTCGATGTTGTCGAGGTGAATGAGGATTACGTCCGGCAAGCCGCAGAATTCATTGTTAATCTGAACCAGCACAAATGTGAGTGGGCAGCGAACGAACTGCGTCCAGCTTCAGAAGCGTGTTTCAGCATCGCGGAACATGTCGCGTGTGTGGATCGGCGTGTAGCGCGATTGCAGAACATCGAATGCGCATTGGATATCGATAAGAATACAGCTGCGTTTGTCCGCGACGAACTTGAACCGCTTTGGCAGAAAGTGCGCGCTGACATCCGTCAGATTGCTGGCCTTGAATTTGATCGAGATATTCCGAAGGATGAAATCTATCTTTCACCGTCGGACTTCGGCTTTCACAACGCGTTGTTAACAGCAGATGGACGGTTGACGTTTTTCGACTTCGAATACGCAGGTTGGGACGATCCGGCAAAGCTGGTCTGCGATTTTTTCAGTCAGCCGCAGATTCCGGTCGATTTGACATTTTGGGAGACATTCATTGAAACTCTGGCTGACTCAAAAACCCCTCCGCCGTTTGCGAAACGCGCTGCAATCCTGCTTCCAGCCTACCAGTTGAAGTGGTGCTGCATCATCTTGAACGAATTCTTGCGAAGCGACCTCGCGCGGCGCGATTTTGCGGTTGGTGCCGCGGATGCAATCGCGCGGAAGACATCGCAGCTGCAAAAGGCGAAAGCCGCTCTGCAGCGTATTGCCAAAACGCGCAGTTGATTATTCAGCGCCGGTAACGTTCATTAGTTTCCTAAGCTATGGCCTACATTGATTTCATATCACCTCTTCACAAGAAAACGACTCGTGACTATCTGGCCCGAGTAAATGAATTTCCGAAAGCAGAAGCTGCGAAACTGGCCAAACAATGGGGAAAAGATTATTGGGATGGCGACCGAAAAACCGGCTACGGGGGCATGCGATATGACGGTCGGTGGCGCGCTGTAGCGGAATTAATGGTAAAGCAATACGGAATTAAAGCGGGCGACAAAATCCTCGACGTCGGCTGCGGCAAAGGTTTCCTGCTTTACGATTTTACGCAGGTTGTCCCAGGGGTGGAAGTGCGTGGCCTGGATATTTCAAAATACGGGATTGAGAATGCGAAGGAAGAAGTGCGTCCGTTTTTGGATCAAGGTCATGCGAAGCAGCTCCCTTATGCTAATGGCAGTTTTGACCTCGTGATCTCGATTAATACGCTGCACAACCTGTATTGCTTCGAGCTGGAAAGTGCAATTAAGGAAATCCAACGTGTTGGACGCAAGAATCGCTACATCTGTGTCGAGTCATATCGCAATGAAGAAGAAAAAGTGAACCTGCTGTATTGGCAGCTCA
>CBHWET010000258.1:0-7664 GCA_966112985.1 uncultured bacterium
TCGGCAACCGGGATCCGACGCTGCAAACGTTCGCCGATCTCGGCCAGATAAACGGCCTGCGGACTCAGCAGGTCCGGTCTGATTTGCAAATAGCGCGGATTTTTTGTCGGCTTGCCGTCTACAACACGCGGATGCGCCGAGGAAACAAAAAAATCAGGTTCACCCGTCGCCGCGACTTCCGAAATCACAAGCTGCATCTGCGGCGTGAACTCCAAAAATCCGATGGCATCTTCGACCAGTTCCTTCGCAAACGCCGGCGTCAACGGCTCGTAATTGGAAAAGAAATTGTCCGGCCGCGCAAAATCGGTCTCCGTCGTCTTGTCATACCCCCGATGGATCGCGTCATCAGGACGCTGGAAAAGCCGGTATTCGCAATTGTGAACGACTTTATAGGAATGATCTTTCGATTCTGCATGGGGAAACACTGCGCCCGGCACAACGACCGACGCCGTAATATCATCTTCCGCCTGGATCTTTACCGCTGTCTGGTAATCTTTTCGCAATCCAAACACGCGCCACGATCCATCGGCCGCGAAACCAATTCGGAGATAATTCGACACCAGCTTGCGTCCCCCGCATTTCAATTCATTTCCCGGCATGCCGTTGATGGCATCGACACTGAAATGTTGGCGCCAATTATCTCCCCATTCCGGTCGATAAAAACGCTTCACCACAAACACCAGCTCTTTGACATGCTGCGGAATTGCCTCGAGCCAGTCGTTATATTCATCAGAAAAATCTTCCGGGTCGGGCGTCAGTAATTTGATTACGGAACCGAGCGAGCGCTCCGTGCTGAGAATCGAGCGATGATCGACGCCACGTCGTTCCGCATCGGCGAACCGGTTCGTGTAGTCGCGCTTTAGCAATTCGGCGACAGCGTCGAAGTCCTTCTCCATGTCGGTCACAAAAACCGGCCCACGAATAATCGCGTCCGAAATTGGTTTTGAAATTTCTGATTTGCCACCGCCGGATACGGTGCATGGTTTGTGGCAAAGTGTCGGAACACCGCGCGTGCCGACAAGTCTCCAGGCCCGGCCTTCAGGCGGCTTTTTCATCTGCACTTTGTAACCGGATGGACGGACATAAACTTTATCCGCGAGCAATTTGATTTGCTGTCTGGCACCGTACTTCGTCCACGTCACCATTTGTTTGTGGAGGTCGAAGGCAGAATCTTCCGGCACATAAATGATATTCGGAAATTTTTTGTCGATGCCGTAGCCCTCCGGCTTGAGATCAATTGCATCTCCGAGAGTTTCGACGGTATGCGCAAACGAGCGTTGCACATTCGGTTCATGTCCGGCCGAGGTAAAATCCTCACCCAGATCGTAGCTGGCAAAAACCTTGGCGCCGCCTGCGTGTTCCTCTTCACACAACCCAAACAAATTTGCGGAATAGCTCAGCTGCGTCTTAACTTCTTTTTTGCAGTAGCCGAAATAGTTGTCGGCAATCACCGTAACGATCACGCCTCGTGAATCGCGGCAGGTTATCTTGAATGCAGTGCCGCCATTGTAGAGTTCGTCCGGCGATTTCCAGCACATCCCGTCGCGCCGCTGGCGTGCCGTCGCTTTGTCCCAGTGCGGCAATCCAATCGCCTGTTTGTTCACCTGCGTCAAGTGCGGCGCAAGGATGACGCAACCGGTATGGCCGATCCAATGTTCAACATCCAGGCCCGCATCGTTTTCAGGCAGAAATGGATCACCTGCATTGCCGAAAATCGTCTCTACGAAATCCAAATTGCTCACGAGATTTCCCGGGGCAAAAAAACGCGTCTCCATTGACTTCTCTGCAATGAATCCGGGCACCGCCGGACAGACAACCGGCCGCAACAACAGTGAGACGAAGCATTGTCCCGGCTCCGGCTGAGTCGAGGTAAACGGCAGCCGCATTAATTCCCTCGGTGGATCGAGCGCCAGGGCCAACAAATTCGCGAACACTTTTTTCGGCACCGCAATTTTGTCATCAGGAATCGGAGATCCACCCTCGCTGATGTGAAAAACGCCTTTCGTCGTACGCCGGTCATTCTTCGGGTTATGCAGCACTCCTTGTTTCACGCGGTAGCTGCTGACGATATCCGAAACAAATTCGTCACGATCGGACGGAATCGAAAGGACCCGCGCAAGTCCCGGCCGATCCAGAACGAACGTTCGGGTCGGCATTCGTATGGTCACACCCGTTCCCGCCAGATAAGAATCGAGAAATTCCTGGATGCGTTGGTCTGCGGGCGGAAGATATTCAGAAAGCAACCGTTGTGCTTCGCGATGCTGCGCCAAAAGCGCGGTTTCCACTTCATCGAACGCTGGTTGGTCTTCCAATTTGGCGACCGGCAACCCGAGGGCCGCTGATTTCAGGTTAATATACCGTTTTAACTGCGCTTCATCTTGAACCATTGCTTCCATATACATGTAAAATCCATTACCCGCTCAACACTGCTCTTAAACTCCTGCCATACCTTTCGTGCTTAAAAAAGCCCGCTTTCGCTTAAAATGACCAACGGCGTTTGTCCGAGCAGCGACGTTCTACGAAAAATGCCCGCTGGCAATACCGAAGTCTCGGCCTAAACCACCCCCAATGGCTCGCCCGATACACTTTTCGCGTTCCTGCGAAACGTCTGGACAGGCGTTCCGCATGCGAACGACGCCGGGTTACCTTGAGGCAAACACCCGATTGAGTTTGGCCCGGAATAAGCGTATCTGTACATCGGAATATGAGACAGCAAACGGCTCGCACTCCGCCGCCTCCGAAAAAAAAACCGCTGCCACGCTCATTTAAGGAACTCACACCCAGTAAACACTTTAAACCGAGTACGTTCTTCTACGAAATGGTCTGGAAAGCGTGGCTGACACCGCGTCACGGTGAACATTTCCGGCCGGAATTTCCAAAGTTGAAACAAGGAGAACTTGCGTTGACATGGATCGGCCATGCCTCGTTCCTCGCGCAATTCAACGACCTCAACGTCCTGATCGATCCCAATTTCGCCAACTGGCTTTTCCTTCTCAAACGCATCAAACGGGCTGGTTTGCGCGTCGAGGATTTGCCGCCAATCGATCTCGTTCTCTTAACCCACGCGCACTTTGATCATTTTCATAAACCGAGCCTTCGCAAACTACCGGCCCCGCCAAAGATCGCCGTGATGCCATGGGGAATGGGCGACCTCGCGCACGACCTCGGATTCGAACGCGTCATCGAACTGCAATGGTGGGAAAGTTTTGCGCACGCCGATTGGAAAGTGACGCTCACGCCATCCAAACATTGGGGCGCGCGGATGATCCGGGACGAACATCGCGGCCACGGCGGATTTATTCTCGAACACCAGGGCCGCCGTTTGTATCACGCCGGCGACAGCGCCTACTCACATTGTTTCAAAGAAATCGGGCGAAAAAGTCCTCCCGAAGTTGCGTTGCTGCCGATCGGCGCCTATTACCCTGATACTTTTCGACGGGTGCATATGGGTCCCGACCAGGCGGTGAAAGCCTTCAAAGATCTTGGCGCCAAGTGGCTGGTGCCGATGCATTACGGCGCCTTCCGCCTGTCCTTCGAAGACATGGACGAACCGCCACGCTGGTTGAAAGAACTTTGCCAGACCAACGGGTTGAGCCATCACCTGAAAATCCTTGAGGAAGGAATGCCGACGGTCTTTGCCGCCGGTGACATGCAGGTACCACCCATGGCCGAAGAAGTCTTACCCGCTGAAGATTAGTTCGCTCCGGTTGTCTAACTGCCAGAGCGAGGCGGAGATGCCTCGCGAGACGGTGAGCCGGACGTCGTTTTTGACCACCGGGGGTCGAAAATGGGAAAACTTTTGCCTAGGTTCTTCTAAGTTATTGATTCACAGCTATGTACAAACAGATGCGCCGCGTAGCAGGTGTCAATTTTGTTACGAAAATCCACCTGCGACCCGCCGCAAGGGTCAAAACGTTTCGTAAATGACCGTGCGACGCCCCGCAGACGGTCAAAACGTTACGAAAACGGACGTGCGACGCTTCGCATGCCCAATTTCGTAACGAAAATGGAGGTGCGACGCGCCGCAGGGGGTAAAAACGTTTCGTAAATGGACCTGCGATGCATCGCAAGGGGTAAAAACGTTACAAAAACTGGCCTGCGAACGTTCGCAGGTGGTAAAAACGTTACGAAAACGAGACCGCGGACGACCGCAGGTCTATTTTTGCGACGAAAATGGGCTCGCGAACGCGTTTTCCCGAATTTTCGCTCAAAAAAATCGCGCGCAGGCGTTCGCAACTAGTCAATCCATCCCGAAATCCGCCGGTCGGCGTCGGCGTTGCCCTTTTTGTTACAGAATTGCCCCCCTTCGGCGCGGATCCGTCGCGGATGTTCCGGTTTTCTGCTTATCGAGTTTGCAACGGATTTTTACCGGACGAAAAATTCGAAACATACATTATCAGGGTCCGTTAAAGCACACGATTTCCCTTCCTAATACCGCCAGTTTTTATTTGCCTCAGTTTTTTGCCGGGTGTTACATTTTTGTCACAAAGCTGAATCAGTGACGACTATGTCCAACGAATCCTCCAACAGCAGCGACCTCGTCAAGAAATCGTCTTTGTATCGCGAATTTCAGGCAGAGCGCGAAGAGATTTTGAAACACAAATGGATCGAGTCCGAAAAAGCAGGTTACGACATCGGGTTTGAACGGGCTTTGACGGATTGGATCATCAAGCATCGGTCAAAATGGCGTAAATCCCGCCAGGCCGAGAAAACCGAATAAAGCGTCTAACGCTTCTATTCCTTTAAAGCGATCCTGCGAGGTCGCGAAGGAAAATGAATATTAATAATTTCGCCATAACGAATTGGTTCGACCACGAGCCGGTTCGTTTTTTTATTTTCCCATAAATCCATGCCAGACTCGAATGTCATTCTGAACGCGGCCGCGATGAATCGCGCCCTCACCCGTGTTGCCCACGAAATTGCCGAACGCAATGAAAAGAGCAGCGATGTCGTGCTCATCGGAATCCAGCGCGGCGGAGTTTCGATCGCACAACGCCTTGGAAAATTCCTGACCGATATCTGGCAGCATCCCGTGCTCATCGGCTCGCTCGACGTCAGCATGCATCGTGACGACCTCGGACGAAATATTGCTCCGAACGTGCAACCGACTGTCATCCCGTTCGACGTCAGCAACAAAACCGTGGTGCTCGTCGATGATGTTCTATTCAGCGGACGCACGATCCGCGCGGCGATGGACGCGTTAAATGATTTTGGACGACCGTCGAAGATTCAACTGGCCGTCCTGATTGATCGCGGACATCGCGAACTTCCGATCAAAGCAGATTTTGTCGGCAAGAATGTGCCGACGGCTATTCACGAGAAAATCCGGGTCCACATGCAGGAATCGGATACCAAGGACGAAGTTACCCTCGAAAAACCATGACCTGGAACCGCAAACATTTATTGGACATTGAATCGTTGAGTGCCGCTGAAATCAATATGGTGCTGGACACCGCCCGCGCTTTCAAAGCCGTCGGCGAACGCGCCATCAAGAAGGTTCCTGCTTTGCGCGGCAAAACCGTCGTCAATCTTTTCGTCGAGCCTTCGACCCGCACGCGCATCAGCTTCGAACTCGCGGAACAACGTTTGAGTGCAGACGTGATTAATTTCAGCGCAGAAGCTTCTTCTCTTAAGAAAGGCGAAACACTGAAGGACACAGCGCGCAACCTCGAAGCGTTGAATGCCGACATCATTGTGATCCGCCATAGCGCCAGCGGCGCACCACATTTCCTTTCGCGTTTCCTTCGCGCGAGCGTCGTGAATGCCGGGGACGGTGCGCACGAACATCCGACGCAAGCATTGCTCGACACCTTTACCGTCCTGGAGAAAAAAGGAAAAATCGCCGGCCTGAACGTCACGATTCTCGGCGACATTCTCTACAGCCGCGTCGCCCGTTCTAACATCTGGGCGTTGATAAAACTTGGCGCCAACGTAACGCTCTGCGGGCCATCCACACTCGTTCCAAAAGTTTTCGAACAGATGGGGTGCAAGGTCACGCATGACTTCGATGAAGCAACCCGCAACGCCGATGTCATTAATCTCCTCCGCATCCAGCACGAACGTCAGCGCAAGACAATGTTTCCGAGCATTGGCGAATACACCAGTTTGTGGGGTCTCAACAAAGCGCGTATGGCGAAATTGAAATCCGACGTCCTTATCATGCACCCGGGCCCGATCAACCGCGGCGTGGAAATCGATAGTGAAATCGCCGACTGCGAACGCTCCGTGATTTTGGAACAAGTAACAAACGGCCTCGCCGTCCGCATGGCCGTCCTGTTCCTCGTCAACGGCGGCAAAGGCCCGCAGGAACTGGCTGCGTAACGGAACGCTCACGGCTTAATAGCGAATTGAAGTAATCGTTACCAAACTTATAGCTCCATCGTCTGCTGTTTTAACGAATGAAAGCCACGGCCCTGAAATTTTTCGTTACGTTTTGTGCTGCCGTCCTGTGTGGCGCCTTTGCCCACGCCGCAAATGCAAAGAAACCCAACATCATTTTCATTCTTGCCGATGATCTCGGTTATGGAGAGCTCGGTTGCTACGGGCAAAAGCAGATCAAGACTCCAAATCTCGACAAAATGGCAAAGGAAGGAATGCGTTTCACGCAGGCTTATTCCGGGAGCACAGTTTGTGCACCCTCGCGTTGCGCGTTGATGACCGGCAAACACACGGGTCATGCCACCGTTCGCGCCAATAGCAGTAATCAATTGACTCCCGATGACGTGACGATTGCCGAGCTTCTGAAACAGGCGGGTTATACAACGGCCTTGATCGGCAAATGGGGACTCGGCCTGGAAAACAACGACGGCGTGCCGACGAAACAGGGTTTTGATTACTCATTCGGTTATCTCAGCCAGACACACGCGCACGATTACTATACCGACCACCTGTTCCGAAATGGAGAAAAGGTCGCGAAGGATACGAACATCTACTCTCATGACTTGTTCGCGCAGGAAGCTCTCGACTATGTGCGCCGCGAAAAGGACAAGACTTTCTTCCTTTATCTCACTTTCACGATTCCGCACAGCCACATCGATCCACCAAGTGAAGAGCCTTACGCAAAAGAAAACTGGCCACCGGCTGAACGCAAGAAAGCAGCCATGATTACGCGCATGGATCGCGATATTGGTCGGCTATTCGATCTGCTGAAGGAATTGAAACTCGATGAGAATACGATCGTCTTTTTCTCCAGTGATAACGGCCCGCATCATGAAGGCGGGGCGGATCCGAAATTTTTCAAGAGTTCTGGACCACTACGCGGCATTAAACGCGATCTCTATGAAGGCGGTATTCGCGTGCCGACAATCGTCCGCTGGCCGAGCCATATCAAAGCGAATAAAACAAGCGATCACATTTGGGCATTTTGGGATTTCCTTCCCACGGCTTGTGACCTTGCATCGATTGAAACGCCCAAAGGCATCGACGGAATTTCCATAGTTCCGACGCTTCTGAAAAAGGGAAAGCAGAAGGAGCACGAATACATGTATTGGGAGTTTTATGAACGAGGCTTCCAACAAGCTATCCGAATGGGCGACTGGAAAGGTCTCCGTTTAAAACAGGGAGAACCGATGGAGCTTTACAACTTGAAAAAAGACATCGGCGAACAAAAGAACGTCGCGCAGCGAAATCCGAAAATCATTGAGAAGATGGAGAATGCTTTAAAG
>CBHWET010000259.1:0-7592 GCA_966112985.1 uncultured bacterium
GGTTTAAGCCATCATATCCGTAATTCACTTGTTGCGGTGCGCACATTTCTTGATCTCGCGCCCACGAAACTCCGGGAAGAGAATGTTCAGATTGAGGAATTGCGGAATCCTAACTATTGGCGGGAATTTTACGATCACGTTCAATCTCAGGTTAAACGGATCATGGATATGTTGGCCGATGTCGGTGCTGTATCCGAAAAACCGAAGCCGGTGTTCAAAGATCAAGTTTCCGTGATGGATACGATTGTAGAGGCGGTCGGAAAGCTTCAGCCCGATTTGACTGCAAAGCGTATCATTGTTGAAAACAATGTTCCTCGGGCGCTTCCTACGTTGTTGGTCGATAAAGCGAAGTTTTCGCGGTTGTTTGAACTATTGTTAAAGGATGAGGCGATCAGTCTCCCCGAAGGGAGTCATATTCAGATCTCAGCAACGGCTACCGTGACAAACTTCGTCCAAATCGAGATTCGCGACGACGGAAAGGGTCTACCCGACAATGATCTCCGCTCGGTATTTAATCCATTTTATGTTCGAAAGGACAATCCGCAGGAGTTCGGAATCAACCTGATGACTTGCTATTTCCTGGTCTACCATCACGGAGGCACAGTGGAAGTTACAAACGGCAGCCCAAAAGGCGCAGTGTTCACATTGAAGTTTCCGGTTCAACCCCCAGATCAAGCAGCACAACACGACGATCGTGAGTTTGTCGCGAAAGTGCTTACCAATGAAGCGCTCTGGGAGAAGTTGCTCTCCGGTGAGTGATTCATTCTTATGACCGTGTCCACTGAATCGACGCCAATCAATAAAACGACAAACGTGCCATCGCCACGCAAGCGTACGCTATTGATCGTTGATGACGACGAAGGTCCACGCAAATCATTGGAGGTGGTCTTCAGGAATCTTTACCACGTGATAGCCGCATCTAATGGCGAGGACGCGTTGGAACTGGCCAAGCAACATTCGGTTGATGTCGCAATTCTTGATATCCGAATGACGGGGATGTCAGGAATCGAATTGCTTGAAAAGCTGAAAGCCAACGATCCTTCGATCGAAGCAATGATGTTAACTGGATATGAAACGATTGAGACGATTCGGCAGGCCCTTCGGTTTGGTGCTTGTGACTATTTAAGCAAGCCGTACGACGTTGAAACAATTCGTGCTGCCGTCGCGAATGCGATCGAGCGCCGCAGTTTTGCTGAGGAGATCCGTTCGACTCACCAGAAAATGACGTCCTTGCAAATTGAACTGCAGCAGCAGGCAATCGACGAAGAAATTACGCGGAACAAAGGCGAAATCTATGCCAGTATTCTTCATGACATCAATGGTCCCCTGACGATTATTGCTGGCTACATTCAACTGATTAATGGCGATCTTGAATCACTCCGACATCTAGAAGGCCGACAGGTCGAAGATTTAAAAGATCACCTCCGCCTTATAAATCGCCAAGTGACACATTGTGTCGACATCTCGCAAAGATACTTGAGTTTTCTGAGGCGAAAGCCGACCGAGAATGCAACTACCGCAGTCAATAAAGTCCTGGAAGATCTTGGTTCGTTATTGAAAGGGCATCCCAGTCGGTCAGGGCACCAGTTGCAAATAGAAAAGCCGTTGCAAGACTTTGTTGTGAGCATCAATGGTACAGATTTGGTTCAGATGCTATTGAATCTTTCCATTAATGCGCTGCAGAGTACCGCGAAGCCTCACATTGTGAGAATACAGTGTGAGATGTTCCGTGCGCCATTGGAGTTCCACAGCTTCAAAGCGGGTCCTCATGACCAATTTATCATCCCGGAACACTTTGAGGCCGCGCATAACTTCGTCCGGCTCAGCGTTGAAGATGACGGCCCCGGCATTGCGCCTGATGTCCTCGCTCGAATATTCGAACCTTATTTCACGACGAAAGCGGAGAATGGGACTGGACTGGGGCTCTGTATCGTACAGCGGTTAGTCAGACAGGCTTCGGCTGTCTTGCACGTCCATTCCGAACTCAATAAGGGGACTGCCTTTCATATCTATCTGCGTCGGTCCTGACTTGCGTGTCAATGAGCATGCGTGCTTGTGTTGCCGTTCGTGCCCCACATTTTTTGCGCCATTTTCAAACCCATTTGTTGAAGTTCCAACTGGTTTGTTTGGAAACTGCCAAATAAATGCAATTGTTCGGCTGATAAAATGTTCACCGCTCGGGCGTAGACCTGCTGATTAATCGTTTTTTGTTGATCGATAAATTTTTGCAGACTGTCTCCCGATGCGAGCAGATTGAAGTTTTCGGGCTTTGAAAGATCAGGGCCCCCTGCATTTTTCCGCTCTTCCACCATGATGCTTAGCAGTTGCTGGTGTTGTTGATCGCTGAGTGGGCTGTCTGAAAACTGTTTGTTGAATTGATCCAGAGCCATTCGATCGGACATCGTTTGGGTGTAATCTTTGTATTGAGCAAAACGTTCATCGCCGAGTAGTTCCTTGATTTGGCTTTCTGTTCCTTCCGTACGGTCTTTCATTTCCTTTGCCAGCTCAGCTTTGTCGCCGTTTTGGCTCATCAATTCGCTGGCCTTATCCATGTTTTGCATCTGACGGTCGAGCAGCAGTTGATTGAGCCGGTCTGTTTCCTCGGGACTTAGCTTGAGCTCCTTGGCGAGACCAGCGTACATCATTTTTACCATTTGTTTTTGCTGAGTTTCCATCGCCTTCTTCATTTCTGGATCTTTCATCATTTCTGCGAGCATGCCGCTAAATCCTTCTTTCATCGTCGTTCCGCTGTTTGTGCGGTGAGTTGCGCCCGTGAGTGCCTTTTGCTGGGTAGCAAGGCTGGAATTCTGTTCGCTTAAATTGCGGATCTCTTTGTTGTATGTCGCGCGTAGCGTTTCCAACCTCCGTACTGCTCCTTGCAATGTTTTGATTTGCCCGCGGTTAGCTGCTGCCGCCTCGTTCAACGTGGCAATTGACGCTTTCTGGTCAGAGATTTCGAATGACTGCACTATGCAAATGGCCAAAAGGACGGCAGCCGCGCACGCAAGAATTAAGGAGACGTTTTTTTGCATAACTTGAGGATTTCGAGGGCTCGAAAGTCGGGAACCTTGGTTGTATGCCATCCCTCATATCAATTAAATGCGAAGGCGGCAATTCGAAACAACCAAGTTCAATGACATCGTGCGCTTCCCTATTGCCTTTAACGTATGGGCCGCGATACCTTCGGCGGACTATCTAATTGTATGACACGAGTAAATGCCTTGATTGCCATCTTGGGCCTGACGCTGATCATGTCCGTTGATGCTGCCCCTAAGAAGCTGCTGGTCGTCACCGTCACCAAAGGATACCGCCACGGCTCGATCCCTGTTGCGGAAAAAATTCTGGGTGAAATTGCGGCCAAAAGCTCGGCTTTTTCGGTAGATTATGCCCGCACCGACGAGGACATTGCACAAAAGATGACCATGCAGGGACTTAAAGGGTATGACGGCGTAATATTTGCCAATACAACCGGAGATTTACCTCTTCCGGACAAAGAAGGTTTCATAAACTGGCTTAAATCGGGTAAGGCCTTCGTCGGTATGCATTCCGCAACCGATACGTTTCATGGTTTTCCCCCTTTTATCGAAATGATTGGCGGGGAATTTTCACATCATCCGGCAATTACGGAGGTGCAATGCTTGAATGTTGATGCCAATCATCCCGCATGCAAGTCGCTTCCAAAGACGTGGACGGTAACTGATGAAATTTACATGTTTAAGTCATATGATCCGAAGAAAGTTCACCTGTTGCTCAAACTCGACAAGGACCCGGGCAATAAATCCCAGGCGGGTGAATTTCCGATCGCCTGGTGCAGTGAATACGGGAAAGGAAAGGTTTTCTATACCGAACTTGGACACCGTGACGAGGTGTGGAATGACACCAATTATCAGAACCATGTTCTTGGTGGAATTAAATGGGTTGTTGGCGAAGAAAAAGGCGATGGTAAGCCACAAGCTAAACAATGAGTGCAGGGAAAATGTTTTGGTTTGCGTTTGACATTATTTCTACACGTCCCTAAAACCCTTGAACGTTTTGGTCACGTCTTTCGGCACCAAACGAAAGACGACTAACAGTATGAAAAAAATTCTGATCTCGGCTGGACTTTTCGCCTTGACCGTCGGCGCGGTTCACGCTGCGTACGCCCCCGGCTTGAGTGCGATGGAAACGGCCAAACCGTGGAGCGTGTCCGCTTCTGTTCGCGGGTTTTACGACGACAATTACACAACCTCTCCTTCAGCTATAAAGCGAAGCAGTTTCGGTTTCGAGATTAGTCCGTCTGCTTCTCTCAATATTCCGCTGGAACAGACATTGTTTGCCGCTAGTTACATCTATTCTCTTAAATATTACCAGGATCGTGCTGATCGGGATCAGGCTAGTGCCGATCATAGCCATCAGTTTAATGCCCGCGTAGAGCATGCTTTTTCAGAACGGTATAAATTAAATGCCAGCGAATCGTTCGTGTTGGCGCAGGAGCCTGAAATCCTAAACCCAGTCGGAACAGTAACGGTGCCTTTGCGTTTGAATGGTAACAATATTCGCAATACAGCCGCTGCTGATTTTACGGCTCAAATCACTGAATTGTTAGGTCTGCAGTTTGCGTATCAAAACAACTACTATGATTACGATCAAGAGGGGCCGAATAGCTACTCCGCCCTGCTTGATCGGATGGAGCACCTTGCCAGCGTGAATTTCCGATATCAATGGCAGCGGCCGACAATTCTCATTGGCGGATATCAGTTCGGCTTGGTTAATCACTCCAGTGAGGATCTGATCCTTGGAGCTCCTGCTGAGATTCGCGACAACCGTTCGCATTATTTGTTTGTTGGAGCCGACCATAGTTTCTCGCAACAGCTTAACGGCTCTGTTCGCGTTGGCGGCCGCTACACCGACTATTATGAAGCGAATGGTGATGATATCAGCCCTTATGCTGATGCCAGCCTGACCTACACGTATGCCCCAGGCAGCTATCTTCAGGGGGGCATCCGACATGATCGCAGTCAGACCGACGTGATCAATACCCTTGATCAGGAAGCAACTACCGCATATTTGGCGATTACCCATCGAATCACCTCATTCCTTACCGGCAATTTGCTCGGCGAATATCAGCACGCCAGTTTCAACCAAAGCCTCTTCAGCGGCAGCGCTTCCGGTTCGGATGATTATTTCGTTGCCAGCATTAATTTGGCTTACCGTATCGACAAAGCGGGCCATTGGATGGCTGAAACCGGCTACAACTACGACAAGCTGAACTCGGATGTTCCGAATCGTGCCTATACCCGTAATCGCGCCTATATTGGCATCCGGGCAACGTACTAAATAAAATTTGCATTTCTCAGGAAAGGCTGGAAATTACCCAGCCTTTTTCTTTTTGAGATATGGATTTAGCAAACAACGAAGCGCAATCGGAAAAGCTTCACTTTTTGGATTACTGGCGAATCATCCGCGTTCGCAAGACAATCATCTTCACCGTTTTTATTCTCGTTCTGTTAAGCACCATTGGTGCGACGCTTTACTGGCCGAAGTCGTTTTCCAGCATGGTAAAGATTTCGGTTGAAAAGGATCAAACCGACGTTGAAGGCCCGTTCAAAAACTACCAACTTAGTTACGGTATTGATCCCTTCTGGGTACAGACGGAATTCGAACGAATCACTTCCAAGCCAGTTCTTTATCGCGTGATTCACGATCTTGATTTAAACCGCCGCTGGACCGAACGATATAAACTCGAAAAGGTCCTTTCCGACGAGGAAACCTACGACATTCTCGAAAAACGCATTCGAGCGAAACAATCCCGCAATACCAGTAACATTGAAATTTGGGTTTACAGCTCCGCTCAAAACAATGAGCCCGCCTCTACAGAAGTCGCTAAAAAGGAGGCCGCTGAGATCGCAAACAAGATTGCCGATGTGTATCGGCAAATCCGTCTTGAGCAACGGCGTGAAATGAAATCCGGCGGTATTAAGACCCTTGAAACGAAGCTCAAAGAGAAGAACGACGAAGTTGCGCAGATGCAAAAGGCAGTCAACGACATGCGTCGTACGAATAATATAATTGACCTCGGGGAAGGTGGTGGCGGTCCGAATACAATTTCAGCTCCTAGTTTGCCGACCGAAACCTTGCGCCACTTCGAACAATTGCGTATCGAAGCGAATGCAGAGTACACGCAATATGCAACGTTGCTCGATCAGATCAAAAAGATCAGCCGTAATGGTATTCGCAATGCATTAGCTACGGCCTATCCAGATCCTCGTCTTAGCGAACTACTGCTTAATCTCGCTCAAGCCCAATCCCGGTACAATTCTCTCAGTCCCGACCTTGGCAAAGAACATCCTGAACTCGCCAAGGCTCGCCTCATCGTCGAAACGTACGACCAACAGATTAACGAAACTGTTACGGGCATTGTTCAAGGTCTCGAAACGCGGGTGGCCTCTCTCGGCGCCAAACTGAAGGAAATCGAAAGCGAAGTCGAAGCGGCGAAACAAGAGCAAATCGCGATGAGCGCAAAATATCGCCCGTATTTTGACGCAAAGCGGGATCTCGAAACACTTCTGCGTGTTCGTGACGCCCTCAAGATGAAGACCGAGGAGGAGCGTATTGAGGCTGAAATTCCTGTAAGCAGCGGCGTCCGTGTTGTCGATCCTGCTGCCCCGGCGTTGAAACCAGCTCGTCCAATTGTTTGGTTAAATATTTCTTTGGGCGTCGTCGTTGGATTAGTCCTCGGCGTTGGCTTGGCATTCTTCATCGAATACCTCGACACGAACGTCAAGACCATTGACGACGTGGAACGTGCGTTGCAAGCGCCTGTTTTGGGTGTGATTCCTCAGGATGTTGGTCTGGTTCTCGACGAAGGACAGGAGAGCCCACACGCCGAAGCTTATCGCGTGTTGCGAACGAACATTCTCTTTTCACGAAAAGACGAGAAGTGGAATACGCTCACGATTGTCAGCGGCGGCGTTGGTGAAGGTAAGTCGACGACGATTATGAATCTCGCGACGGTATTCGCCCAGAACGGTGATCGCGTCCTGATCGTCGACTCTGATCTCCGCCGTCCGACCTTGCACAAGATATTGCGCCTTCATAACAATATCGGCCTCACCAATTACCTGTTACGGCAGAATACATTGGAGGAGGTTATTCAGCAGACCTCATTACCGACACTGCACTTCCTGCCGAGCGGTAAATTGCCAAGCAGTTCAATGGGCATCCTAAGTTCTGCTCAGATGAAAGATTTGATTAACGAACTGAAAGCTCGTTATGACTTCGTGTTCTTTGATTCGCCTCCGATCATGGGCGTCAGCGATGCTTCAATTCTCGCGAGTGAAGTGGATATGACGTTGCAAGTTGTGCAATACCGTCGCTATCCGCAGGCGATGACTGTTCGCGCAAAGCAGAGCATTCAGAAGATCGGTGGCAACATGGTTGGCGTGGTGCTTAATAACATCAGCGTGGGAGCTGGTGACAATTACTACTACTACAGCGGCTACTACTACTCGAATCGAAATGACGATTCGGACAGCAAGTCGCGGCGTCGTGAGAAAAAAATTGCGCCTGATGTCGCCAAAGCGTAATTATCCGGTAAACGGAAAATGAAGAAA